>CBIHMP010000177.1:0-8202 GCA_966211015.1 uncultured Luteolibacter sp.
ACCATGGAATATCACGTTTCGGCGGACGGCATGCTCTCGGTTTACACCCCCGCGCGCACGGCGATGGTATTTGCGCCGGCGTGAAAAGCTCCCTGCTCAGAAGTCCCGCCGTCTGAACATCCACAGGGCAAGGCCGAGAATGGCGGCCTCGAATGCTAGCGAACTGCCGATGACCAGCCATGGGGAATTCCGCTTCAGATCGTCTTCGGCATTCCCGTCGAGCCCCTCCCCGGCGGCACTCTTCCTGGCGGCGGAAATGGCGGCTCCTCCGAGGTCCTGACCCTCGCGGAGAACAATCCAGCGGTCGAGCAAGGCAGTAGTCTCGCCGGTTTTCGGGAGGATCAGGTAAGGGATCCTCGCTACCTCGTGCGCCGCTTTCCACTGCTGCTGCTCCTCCGTGCTCAGCTTCCCGAGTTCAAAGGGATGCATGCCCCGGACGCCGGCATTGTAGGTCATCTGCTCCGCAAGCTGCGCGAGGAAGCAAAACAGCCAGAACAGCATCGTCATCAGCACCGCCGCCAGCACCGAACGGGTCTTGATCCCCACCAGCACCGTGACCGAGTAGAGATAGGAGAAGAGGAGCAATAGCAGCGGCACCGACCAGAACACGGAGGGAATCCACAGGCCGATCCGCAGCTTGATCGCGAAGAACACGATCACCGCGAAAAGAAGCGCCTGGATCCCCATGAACAGCAGCGCACCCGTGTATTTGTACAGGAACAATCTTGCCCGCGACAGCGGCTTCGAGAGCGAAACCCCCGCCGAGCCTTCCGCCATGAAATCGGGAAACACGGGCGCACAGGAAATGATCGCGATGATCACGGCGATCCACGAGAGCCACAGGCCGACGATGAACTTGCTGAAAATGCCGAGGTAGATCAATTCGGCACCCTTCGAGCCCTTCGCGGCGAATTCCTGATCGATCTGCCACGCGCCGAAGAAGAAGGTGATGCCCTTCTCATCGAAGCCGATGGACAGATAGATCAGGGCCACGAAGGCGGAAATTCCCAGCGCGATCCAAAACAGCGCGCGCGCCTTCAGCAGCCGGAAGGAATCCAGCAAGACCGTGGTGAAAGCCCTCATGCGGCCTCCTTTCCCTGGCCTTTCAACGCCTGCAGGAAGATCTCCTCCAGGGAGTATCTTGCCTCCTTGATCTCGCGGATCGTCACCCCGGCCGCGCGCAAAGCGTCGATCACCGGCTGCACGGGGGTCGCATCGTCGGCCTCCAAGGCGATGCTATCCCCGGCGACACTCAGGCCGCCCGAGGTCAGCCTGTCCCGTAGCTCCAGGGGCACCGGTCCCAGGGTACGGATCTCGTAGCGCCGTGCCCGCCGCGTCAGTTGGGCGACCGGGCCGGACTCGATCACCCTCCCCCGTGCCAGGATGGCCACCTGATCGGCCACTTGCTCCACTTCAGCGAGGAGGTGGCTGTTGACGAAAACGGTGCGCCCTTCGGCGCGCATGCGCTCGATCATCTTCCGGATCTCGATTCGGCCCTCCGGGTCCACGCCATCCGTGGGCTCATCGAGAAAGACCACTTCGGGCTCGTTCACCAGCGCCTGGGCCAGGCCGATGCGCTGGCCCATTCCCTTCGAGTAGGTGCCCACCTTCAAATGCGCCCAGCTTGCCGCGCCCACCAGTTCCAGCAGCGCCGGGATGCGTTTGCGGGTCTCCGCCGCGGAAACTCCGGCCAGCCCTGCCGAATGCTCCAGCACCTGACGCCCCGTGAGGTAGCCCGGGAAGCGCGCGTGCTCGGGCAGATAGCCTACCATTGCCAGCGTCTTACGATCGCCGATGCGTGCGCCAAGCATCGTGCCGCGGCATTCCGTGGGCCGCACGATCGTCAGCAGCACCTTCACCAGGGTGCTCTTTCCCGCTCCGTTCGGACCCAGCAGGCCGAAGACCGAGCCGCGGGGAACACTGAGCGAAACACCCGCGAGCGCCTCCGTCCCGCCATAGCGCTTGCGCACGTACTCGATATCCACTGCCGGGCCTGTCATGGGATCGAGAGTGGAGCGGGACGTGCGCATCCTGCCAAGTGGGAATCGGAAGCTGGATGGAACGCCCCCTCCTTTCTGACGTTTCCGTGACAAGGCCGCGCTCGCCGCTCCGTTCCGGTCATGGGCGTGGTGCCGCTTGCTTCACGCTCCGATTCATCCGATGAAACACCTGCTCTTAGCCTGTCTTGCCGCCGTGTCCTGCCTTTCCGCTGCCGATCTTCCCCTGCTCGTCGCCCACCGCGGCGCTTCCCACGCAGCACCGGAAAATACCCTCGCCGCCTTCAAGCTCGCCTGGAAGGAAGGCGCGGACGCGATCGAGGGCGACTTCCACTTGAGCTCCGACGGCAAGGTCGTGTGCATCCACGACTTCGACACGAAACGCGTGGCGGGAGAAAAATTGATCGTGGCCGAAACGCCGTGGGAACGGCTCTCCCGGCTCGACGTCGGCTCCTGGAAGGACCTCCGCTACAAGGACGAGCCGATGCCCCTCCTCCCGGACGTGCTGGACCTGCTGCCGCCGGACAAGAAATTCTTCATCGAGGTTAAGTCCGGTCCGGAAACCATCGGGCCCATCCGTTTGATCCTGGAAGAGAAGAAGGCCGATCCCGCCCGCGTCATCATCATTTCCTTCCACGACGATGTCATCCGGGAGAGCCGTGCGAAGATGCCGCAATATCAAGCGCACTGGATTTCCGACCTGAAGGAGTTCGACCAAGGCGACAAGGCTTCCTCCTACCGCCGGCGCCTCGACGCCACCGGCGCGCAAGGCTTCCATTTCCGAGCAAGCTCACCGGTCACCAAGACCTGGCTGGCGGCGCTGAAGGAGAAGCAGCTTCTCCTCACCTCGTGGACCGTCGATGATCCGGCGCTGGCGCGGAAAATGATCGGCTACGGCGTGAATCACATCACGACCAACCGTCCCGGGCCGCTTCGCGCGGAGCTGACGGCGCAATGAGCGGTCGCGAACACGCATCCCTCTAAAGGTGGAGCAACGGTCCATGACCGTTGCTCTTTTTGTCGCGTATGATAGACGCGGGACTCTCCCGGACGGCCGGTGTCGCGGGAGAGCCAATCACGGCGGGTATTTCTGTCATACAGATTTTCGATTTTCCCCTTCCATTCGGGAAAATTTTCCACCACCCCACCGTATCGAAATTTCCATGCGCCCGCACACCCTCTTCGCCATCGTCCTCGGCATCTTCCCGCTCGCCGCCCAGCAAGGCGATCGCAAGGAACACGGAAATATGGACCCGGTGGTTCCGGAAAAGGAGATCCCCGCCTCTCCCGTGCTTTCCGTCGAGGATGCCCTGAAAAGCTTCAAGATCGCGCCGGGCTTCGTGATCGAGCCGGTGGTGACGGAGCCGCTGGTGGAGAAACCCGTCTGCCTCGATTTCGATCCGGCCGGGCGGATGTGGGTATGCGAGATGCGCGGCTACATGCCGGACATCGATGGAAAGGGCGAAAGCGAGCCCCAGGGCCGCATCAGCGTGCTGGAAGACAGCGACGGCGATGGCAAGGCGGACAAGAAGACCGTCTTCCTGGAAAAGGTGCTGCTCCCGCGCGCGGTGGTCGTCTTCGACGACGGCGTCCTTTACCTCGATGAACACCGGCTCTTGTGGCAGAAGCGCGAGGGCCTGAAGGCGGTCGGCGAGCCCGATGTGGTCGATGCGAACTTCAACGGCGGGGGCAACGTGGAGCACAAGCCCAACGGCCTGATGCCGAACCTGGACAACTACCTGTACCTCGCGAAGTCCGACAAACGGATCAAGCGCGACGGCGGGAAATGGATGATCGAGCCCACCGCCTTCCGCGGCCAATGGGGGATCGCGCGCGACGACTACGGTCGTCTCTACCACAATCACAACTCCGCCTTCATGTTCGGGGAAAGCCTTGCACCGAACCTCCTGCAGGGGAACGCCGCGGTGAGGCTGAAGTACAACGACAATATCGCGCTTGGCAACAACCGCACCTGGCCCATCCGCGTGACGCCGGGCGTCAACCGCGCCTACATGTCGCGGGAAAACGGCTACACCGAGCAGACCCTCGATCCGAGGACCCACAAGCTCATCAATTGCACGGCCGCCGCCGGCCTCACGGTCTATCGCGGCACCAATTTCCCGAAGGACTGGTACGGGACCGGTTTCAGCACGGAATCCTCCGTCAACCTCCTGAAAGCCATTGAGATCACGGAAAAGGACGGCATGCAGAGCGGCAGCCACCCGCTCGGTGAAAAGGAGTTCCTCGCCTCCACCGACGAACGCTTCCGGCCGGTGAACGTTTACACGGCGCCGGACGGTTCCCTCTACCTGCTGGACATGTATCACGGCATCATCCAGCACAAGACCTACCAGACCACCTACCTCCGCGAGCAGCATCTGTCGCGCGGGCTGGACAAGCCGGGAACCGGCCACGGCCGTATCTACCGCATCCGCAGCACCTCGGGAAAACTGGAGAAGCCGGTGGACATTGCCGCCCTGCAGGGGCTGGACCTGGTGAAGATGCTCATGCACGCGAACTCCTGGCACCGGGAGACGGCGCAGCGCGTGCTCGTGGAGCGGAAGGATCCCGCCACCGTTCCCCTTCTCGCGAAACTCGCGGCAAACGGCCAGCCCATCCCCCGCATCCACGCCATCTGGACCCTCGAAGGCCTGGGCCAATTGAAGGCGGAACACCTTACTTCCCCGCTTAAAGACGAGGATCCGAAGGTGCAGGCTTCCGCCCTGTGGGCCGCCACCAAGCTGGATCCGGCTGAACTTTCAAAGCTGGGAGCCGGCCTGGCGTCGCTGAAGCCCGCGGGCGTGGAGGCTGCCCCCTATCTCGCCCGTGTGCTCGGTTCCGTGGGTACCCCGGAGGCTCTCGCCGCCTTGGCGAAGCTCTTGAAGGCGGAGCCGGAAGCCCGCTTCATCCGCGAGGCGGCCATTTCCGGCCTGCACGGCCACGAGGCGGAGTTCAAGGCGCTGGCAAGCCCGGGCGACCGGCAGTTCGCGCAATGGCTGGACCAAGGCGAGAGGAACGCGGCCGCCGCGCAGCAGGGTCCTTCCCTGAAGGGTGCCGATCTGGCCTCCTGGAACCGGGGCAAGGCCCTCTATGCCGGAGAGGCCGTCTGCTTCAGTTGCCACGGACCGGACGGCAGCGGCGTCACCGCGCTGGGCCCGCCGCTCGACGGCTCGGAATGGGTCACGGGCAAGCCCGAGACACTCGTGAACATCATGCTTCACGGCATGACCGGGCCGGTCACCGTGGCGGGGCAGACCTATACCCCCACCGCCGACATGCCCGCGCTCGGCATGAATCCGATGTTTTCCGATCAGAAGATGGCGGACATCGCCACTTACGTGCGCAACGAGTGGTCGAACAAAGCTCCCGCAGTCTCGCCCGCCGTGGTGAAAAAGCAGCGTGAAGCGACCAAGAGCCGCAGCGGCCGCCCGTGGACCGCAGCCGAACTCGGGAAGTGAACCGTCAGGTGCCGGAACGCGCCCCGAAAGGGGCAAGCCGTTGAAAAAACGGGTGTTAGACCATTCATCTTGCTGACTTAGGGCAAAAAGGGAAATACTTACGCGTGTTTCCATTGATCCCCCTTGTCGCCCGAGGGACCAAGCACCACCTCCTCCGTCTGGCGGGACTTCTCTTCCCGGCAATCCCCCTCGCCGCCTCCGGTGCCACGGGGGCTTTGAGCAATCCCCTCCCGGTGGTGCTACCCTCCGGCCTCAGCGTCGAAGTCCAATCCTGGCTGACCATCCCCGCCAGCAGCAGCACCACGCCGAAGGCACGCATCAATCACCTCAAGCCCTGCCCCGGCGACCCCCGCCTTTTCTGCAACGACTTGCGTGGCAAGCTGTGGGTAATTTCGGGCAAGGGCGACACCTCGGCGGACCTGTACCTCGATCTCTCCGCGCACTTCCCGGCTTTTATCCATGCTCCCGGCCTCGGCACCGGCTTCGCCTCCTTCGCCTTCCACCCGGAGTTCCGCCAGACCGGCAAGCCGGGCCACGGCAAGTTCTACACCGCCCACAGCGAGACCGCGGATGGAACGCCACCGGACACGGTCGCTCCCCTTTCCCCGGATCTCTCGCAGATCGGCGTTGTCACCGAGTGGACTCTTTCCGACCCGGCGGTGGATTCCCTGATTGCCGCCCCTGCGAATTTCACCAAACGCGAGATCCTCCGGTTCGGCTTCCCTTACGATTTCCACGATCTCCAGGAAATCGCGTTCGATCCGACGGCCGCACCGGGCGAGGAGAATTACGGGTGCCTCTTCATTTGCCTCGGTGACGGCGGATCGGTGGTGCTGAACCGGCCCGGAAACATCGGACGCATCGACTCCCCGCTCGGTTGCATCCACCGCATCGCCCCCATCCTCGCGGGCGGGCAAGACGCGGCGGACTTCACGCTTTCGGAAAACGGGAATTATTACCTCCCCTCCGGCCCATCGAATGCGAATCCCTTCTTCGCCACGCCCGATCCGACGCCCGGCGACGGCTTTGCCGTAGTCCGGGAAATCTACGCCTACGGCTTCCGCAATCCGCACCGCATCTCCTGGGATCGCGGCGGTAGCGGGAAGATGTTCTGCGGCAACATCGGCGAGAGCATGGTGGAGGAAGTCGAGCGGGTTACAAAGGGGATCTTCTATGGTTGGCCTGCCCGCGAGGGGGCTTTCCGGTTCGAGGTCTCGGACAAGACGCACGTCTATCCCCTGCCCTCTACCGATAGCTCCGGCGGAGCCTATCCCGTCACGCAGTACGATCACGAAGAGGGACGCGCCGCCATCGCGGGCGGCTTCGTTTACCGCGGCGCCGGAATTCCCGGCTTGCGGGGGCATTACGTGTGCGGGGATATCGTGAGCGGCGATCTTTTCGCGATTCCGGAGGCAGAGATGAATCTGGCCGCTCACACGGGCACCGGAGACACCCCTGCTCCTCCCAAGAGCCTCGCGGTGAAGTCGGCCGGCACCCCCACCACCTTCCGCTCCATGCTGGGAGCCAGCCGCGCGGACCTGAGGCTAGCCGAGGACCACGAGGGCGAGCTCTACCTGCTTTCAAAACAAAACGGGAAGATTTACCGGGTGCTCGCCGACTCTTCAGCCGGAGCGACGATCCCCGAAGGTGATGAAAGCACTTGGGAAACCCTGGCGACCTACGAAGACGGCAGCACGGCCGGCGTGGCGTCCTCCGTGAATGGGACCTCCGTGCAGACGGTGAACGATCCTTCGCAAGGCCCCGTCAACCGCGTGATGCGCGTACGCTCGGCAGGGAATACCACTCTCAATGCGAGCATTCCTATCCCGCCGATCCCCGAAAGCAGCCGCGGCACCGTGTTTTTCCGCTTCTTCCTGACGGATCAAAATCACGAGCACTGCTGGGGCTTGAGCGAAAAAGCCGCACCGGCCGCGATCGCCGATTTCAAGGTCGAAATGCGCTCGATCCGGACTAATCCGGGCCGACTGGAAGTGCGGGATTCCGGACTCTACTCGACCGCCTGCGATGTGGAAGCCGGCACCTGGTATTCGGCTTGGCTCCACGTCAACAATGCCTCCGGCACCTCCGGGGATGAGTTCGACCTCCATTTGGAAGGCGGGAACTATGGGGTGCCAACGCTGGTGAGAACGGGCGTGCGGTTCCGGGCCGGCACCACTTCCTCACTGAAGAGCTTCTTCTGGCGGCTCGCGCCCGGCACGGAGATGTACTTCGACGACCTGTACGTCGATTCCGGGCGCTACAACCTCACCGATCCCGTGGCTGCGGATTGGCGTCTGGTGGATCATTTCGAGGGACCGGATCCCCTCGGTGCGTGGGATCTGCCGGATGCCGAGGCCCAGGCGGCAAGCATCGCCACCGAGTCGTCCGGCAATCGCTACCTGCGTCGCGCTGCTTCGTCCAACGCCGCGCCGAATCCGAATGCGATTGCAGCCAAACGGCTGCCCTTCATCACCCAGGTCAGCAAGACGCTCACGCTCTTTTACCGGATGCGGCTGCAGGGAAGCGCCCTGAGACAGAGCTTCGGGGCGAGCAGCACCGACCCCTCCAATACCGCCCTCTATACCGAGGAAGATTTTTCCCCGCAGCTCCGCCTGCTGGACGGCACGCCCGATCTCTACGACGGCCCGGCAGGCACGGAGGCCTTCGTGCCTGCGGCGGTGAACGGCTCGCCCTGCCCGGCGCTGGAGCCCGGCGTCTGGTACAATGTCTGGTTGGTAGCCTACAAC
>CBIHMP010000178.1:0-8191 GCA_966211015.1 uncultured Luteolibacter sp.
GCCTTCCACCGTGACAGAGCATTCCACTTCGCTGCGCCGGGTGGTATTCGCGGCCATCCCCCGGAGCGCGGTCTCGAGCCCTTCTTCCTCCAGCGGCACCGGATAGAGCCCTTTGGCAAGGTCGCGGGCCTGGGTGATCGACTCGTCGATCATCGTTACGATTTCCGATGCCTCGTCGGCACCCGCGGGATGATCGGCCTCCAAACGCCGCTGCAGCATGCCCGCGGAGAAAGCGGTGGCCACCAGATGCTGGCAGAGGCCGTCATGCAAATCCTGGCCGATGCGGGCCTGCTCCGATTCGCGGGCTTCGATGATACGATTTTCCAGCTTGAGGCGCTCCCTTACTTCCGCCTGGAGGCGGGAGGTACGATCCCGCACCCGCTGGTCGAGAGAATCATTGAGATCCCGCAGCGAGCGCACGAGACGGACCATCACCATCAAGACGCCGAAACGCAGGGCGGCATCCGAATAGGGAATCCACGCCGCCCCGCTCTCCTGGTGGGTCGCGAGATTCGCCAGCAGCGACATGAGGGTGGCAAACAAGGCGCAGGCGACGCTGGCCCGCACCTCGGCATGGCGGCTGACGAGCAACACCGGGAGCAGATAGAAGAACGTGCTGCTAAGCTGGGGCTCGATCAGCAAATCGATGCCGCCGATCATCAGGATCATCACCACCCCGAGCAACACGGCCGCCCACGGCGGCAGGCGTCCGGCGAAAAAACTGCCCGTGTCCGCTCCACCTCTTGCCGCAGCCGATCCCGACGGTTCACCCATGCCGGAAGATCAATTCGAAGTCCGGCACGAAGGCAATGCGAATGCGTCACCCGCCCGTCATGCCCCGACCTCCGGATCGAAGTCCTTCGGAGCGCGGACGATGCGGTCGATCGGAAGCTTGGTGACGATGTTCCCGCCACTGGCCCGGCCCTTGATCGGGACCTCGCCGAAGTTGAAGGGCCGGCTCACGTTCCGCAGCTTCAGCGCCGGCTTGATGTGGACGATCAGGAACTGGTCGCTGCTCTCCGCCTCGCTCTTGTGCACGGCGAAGTAGAAGATCCTGCTACCGGGCGTCCCTTTCGTCAGCTCATACTCCTTGTCGCGCGTGATGCCGCCTACCCGGAAGCGCTTGGCCAGGAGCGGGCCCTCCTTGCCATCCCGATAAATCATCGAGTAGATCAGGTCTTCATCCTTGCGGAAAACAGCGACGCGCAAGGGGCGTGGGCCGACGAAGAACTTCTCCGCCACCTTCACGATCCGCATCTTGCTGTCCTGGCCGAAAATGATCACGTCATCCAGCGTGGAGCACTTCTCAAGCGGGGTCTCCTTCTTCAGCCCGTAGCCGGCAAAGCCGTTCTTTTCGTCGAGGTAGAGCGTCTCCGTCGCCAGGATCACCTGGCTGCGATCCACCCGATCGAAGGAGGAAATCTCGGTCTTCCGCTCGCGGCCCTTCGCATACTTCTTCTTCAGGTCTTCGAACCAGCGGATGGCGTAGCGCGTGAGTTGCTTGAGATTCTTCTCCGTCTCGTCGATGTCCTTTTCCAGCGACTTGATCTCCTCGTCCGCCTTGAAGGAGTCGAATTTCGAGATCCGCTTGATCTTGATCTCCGTCAGGCGCACCAGATCCTCTTCGGTCACCTCGCGCTTGAGCAGCTTCTTGAAGGGCTTCAAGCCCTTGTCGATCGCTCCCAGCACACCCTCCCAGGTGGTCTCCTCTTCGATATCCCGGTAGATGCGGTTCTCGATGAAGATCTTCTCCAGGGAGCTGAAGTGCCACTTTTCCTGCAACTCGCCCAAGCGGATCTCCAGCTCCTTCCGGAGCAGCTCCCGGGTCTGCTCGGTATTGCGCCTGAGAATCTCCGAGACGCCCAGGAACTGCGGCTTGTCATCGGCAATGACACAGGCATTCGGCGAAAGGCTCAGCTCGCAATCGGTGAAAGCATAGAGCGCATCGCGCATGTTCTCCGGGTCCACGCCCGAGGGCAGGTGGACCAGGATATCGGCATGGGCTGCCGTGTTGTCCTCGATCTTCGCGATCTTGATCTTCCCCTTGTCGGCCGCGGCGACGATCGAATCCATCAACGCACCCGTGGTGGTGCCGAAGGGGATTTCCGTGATGCGCAGCAGGCCCTTCTTCTCCGAGGAGATGCGGGCGCGGATGCGGATCCGCCCGCCCCGCAGGCCGTCCCGGTAGTCGGACGCGTCCATGATCCCGCCGGTCGGGAAGTCGGGTATGAGCACGAAAGGCTCCTTCCGCAGCGCGGCGATGGAAGCATCGATCAGCTCGATGAAATTGTGCGGCAGCATCTTGCACGCGAGGCCCACGGCGATGCCCTCCACCCCCTGCGCGAGCAGTAGCGGGAATTTCACCGGCAGCGTCACGGGCTCCTTGTTCCGCCCGTCGTAGGAAGGCGTCCACTCGGTCGTCTTCGGATTGAAAGTAATATCGAGCGCGAGCTTCGTCAGCCGTGCCTCGATGTACCGCGACGCGGCGGCACCGTCGCCGGTCAGCGTGTTGCCCCAGTTTCCCTGCGTGTCGATCAGCAGGTCCTTCTGGCCGAGCTGCACCATGGCATCGCCGATGGATTGATCCCCGTGCGGGTGGTACTTCATCGTATTCCCCACCACATTGGCCACTTTGTTGTAGCGACCGTCGTCGAGTTCCTTGAGCGAATGCAGAATGCGCCGCTGCACGGGTTTCAGTCCGTCGTTCAGGTGGGGCACCGCGCGCTCCAGAATCACGTAGGAGGCGTAGTCGAGGAAGTAGTCGGAATACATCGCCCCCAGGGAAGCGTGCTGGTCCGGATCGTGCATCATGGAGGGCGGATGCTTGGCGGTTCCGGCGGGGGGCGCAAGCGCGGAGGTGGGCAGACGAACGCCGCGGCCCGGCTGCCCCGCTACCGGCCTCTAACCCCATCGGGGGGCTCGCTCCTTCCTTGGAAATGGCCGAAAATGTGGCTTCCGACCTATTTTTGCCCCGAAAATTGAAATCACCCTACCGATTCCTCGCTGCGTTCCTCCTTTCCGCCACCTGCCTCGCCCCCCCTGCGCGGGCGGAAGTGCACGTGAAAGACGAAGGCCGGACCCTCCTGCTGGAAAACGGCCTCATCTCCGCGCGGGTGGAGAAGTCGAAGGGTAGTCTCGTCTCGCTTCGCCGCGGGAATCTGGAGATGCTCGGGGGCGGCTCCGGCTACTGGTCCGTCACCGGCGGCTCAGAGAAGGGACGCTTCCAAGCCCTCCCCCGGGCGGCCAGCGCCCGGATCACGAAGACGGGTGGCCCGACCGGGGAAATCTCCCTGGAGTGCCGCTATACGGGCGCGCCGGGAACTTGGCCGCTGGATATCAGTCTCCGCTACGCCTTGCTGGAGGGGGCGGAGGGCCTGTACGTTTACGGCGTTTTCTCGCATCGCGGGGGAATGCCCGGTTTTTCCATCGCGGAGGCGCGCTACGTGGCGAAGCCGGATGGCCGGATCTTCGACCACTTCACCGTGGATCCCGAGCGCTCCCGCCGTATGCCCACCGGTGCCGATTGGGACCAAGGGACGCAGCTTAATCTCAAGGAGGCCCGGCGGCTCACCACCGGCATCCACCAGGGAAAAGTGGAGCACAAGTACGGCTACTCCGCCCTCTTTTCGGAGTCCCCCGCCTACGGTTGGTCCTCGGCGGAAAAGAAGACCGGCCTTTGGATGATCAACCCCTCGCTGGAATACATCGCGGGCGGCCCGACGAAACCCGAGCTCACCGGCCATCTCGACGTGAACCCCGGGGGGCGGCCGGTGCTGCTGAACATGTGGCACGGCAGCCACTACGGCGGCTGCTCCCTCCAGATCGCGGCGGATGAAGAATGGACGAAAGTCATCGGTCCCTTCCTGCTCCAGACAAACGCGGGGGGCGACGCGCTGGCGCTGTGGAGGGACGCCATGAAGACCGCGGCGAAGGAAGCGCGGCAGTGGCCTTATGCCTGGGTGGACGAGCCTCTTTATGCGGCGAAGGAGCGGATCCCCGTCTCCGGAAAAATCACGGTGAAGAATGCCGGCAGCAGCAAGGCGGGCACGATGTGGGTCGGCCTGACTGCGGAGGATTACGAGATCCGCTCCCGCCGGAGCGGCGAAAAGATCGGATGGCAGCGGGACGGCAAGCACTACCAATATTGGGCCAAGGCTTCCGCCGACGGCTCCTTCCGCCTCGGCTCGGTGCGGCCGGGGAAATATGTCCTGCGTGCATACGCGGACGGGATTCCCGGCGAGTTCGCGCAGCGCGGGATTGAAGTGCTACGGGGCCAACCGCTCTCCCTCGGCGCGATCGCCTGGACGGTCGAACGTTCCGGCCCGCTGGTTTGGGAGATCGGCATCCCCGACCGCAGCGCCCGGGAATTCCGCAATGGCGACCGCTATTGGATGTGGGGCCAGCATTTGGGATTCCGCGAGGATTTCCCCAAAGGGGTCGATTACGCCGTCGGAAAGAGCGATTGGCGGAAAGATTGGAACCTCTGCCAGCCGCTCGATCTTGATGCGTCCGGACGGGTGCTGGGAGATTCGGTGTGGCGGGTTCGCTTCGACCTGAAGGAGGTGGCCCCCCACCGCCTGAGGATCGCCCTGTGCGGGCATCGCCAGAACGACCGCTTGTCCGTCGCCGTGAATGGCACGTCTGCCGGGAATAGCGGCAGGTTGCCGGAAAACGGAGTGATGCACCGGGACGGCCACCGGGGCCTGCTCACGGAGCTGGATTTCCAGATTCCGGAGGAGATGCTGAAAAAGTCCGGCAATGTCCTGGAACTCCGTCTGAGCGGAGAGGTCTGGCATCAAGGCTTGCTCTATGATTACCTGAGACTGGAGCGGGCAGATGCCGATGTAGCTCCAGGCACCTTGTGATCGCGGGCATTGACTCCCTCAACTCATGCGCTTTTTCGTCCTCTCTCTTCTGATTCCGGCACTGCTCCATGCAGGACCTGTGGGCTTTGCATCGCTGGCGGGGGGAACTTCCGGCGGAGGCGATGCGAAAGTCCAGGTCGTCCGCACCGCCGCAGAGCTGAGGGACGCGCTGGAACGTACGGATGTGGCGAAAGGCGACCGCGACCGCACCCCGCGGGTCATCCGCTTGGCAGGTGATATCGATCTCACCGGACTCGCCAACGGCACGCCTGGCAAAGAGCTGGGGCGCACGGGCGTCATCCGCCCGCGCTCGCATACCACCTTGGAAGGTCCGGCGGGCGGTGCCGTCTTGAAAGGCGGCACCATCGAGCTGAAGCGGGCGGAAAACGTCAT
Source organism: uncultured Luteolibacter sp. (assembly GCA_966211015.1). GTDB lineage: Bacteria > Verrucomicrobiota > Verrucomicrobiia > Verrucomicrobiales > Akkermansiaceae > Haloferula. The sequence continues at coordinate 5,259 of CBIHMP010000178.1, forward strand.
TGTCCGCAATCTCCGTTTCCGGAGCCTGTGGGAGCACGATCCCTCGGGCGAATACGACGAACTGGGCTGGGATTACGTGCGCGTCTCCTCCTCCCGCCGCGTGTGGATCGACCGCTGCGACTTCGGCCGCGTCTATGACGGCCACCTTGATATCATCCACGGCTCCGACCTCGTAACCGTCTCCCGTTGCATCTTCTCCGGCGAAAACGGCGCAGCTCAGAAGAAGTGCATGCTCATCGGCAACTCCCCCTCGGAAAAAGCCCGCGCGACCGATGAGGGTCACCTGAACGTCACGATCCACGGGTGCTGGTTCCGCGACATCGGCGGCCGTGCACCGCGATTGCGGCATGGCAATGTCCATTTCCTCAACAACCTGGTCGAGAACGCGGGCAGCGGCACCGTGTCCGTTTGCGGCGGGGCAACGCTGGTAGAGGGCTGCGTGTATCGCAACTGCAAGCTCCCTACCGCTTTCTCATACGCCGATGATACGGTCGAAAAGGGGCGCGGCGGTTCCATCCGCGTCCTCGACAGCCTCGACCTGGGCAAGCACTCGGGAGACCGTTTCCGTGATCATCCCCCGGCCTTCGCCTTCAATGCTCCGTCCGGATTCGTCTGGGGCAGCGACCGCTCCAAGCTGCCTTATCTCTACGAGGCGGTCCCCGCCGCGGAGGTCGAGGCGCTCATAAAGCGCGAGGCCGGCCCCCGATAATTTCGCGCATGAAATCCGCTCTCCTTTCCCTGCTCTGCCTGAGTTCCCTTTGCCTCGCGGACGATACTGCCTGGCCGCCGGCGGCCCCCGAAGCCAAGCCGTGGACGCGCTGGTGGTGGCTCGGCAGCGGTGTGGACGCGAAGAATATCACCCGCGAATTGGAGGCCTTCGCCCGCGCAGGCATCGGCGGCGTGGAGATCTGCCCGATCTACGGCGCGAAAGGCTACGAAGACCGGGACCTGGAATTTCTTTCGAAGGAGTGGATGGACGCCTATGCCCATGCCGCGAAGGAGGCGGCCCGGCTCGGGATAGGATTGGATCTCACCACCGGTACTGGCTGGCCATTCGGCGGACCACGGGTGGAGGAAGACACCGCTTCCGCCTCGCTGGCAAACGTGGAGGCCGAGGCAACGGGCGGAAAGGCTGTCTCGCTGGTCTTGCCCAAGGGCACGGTGCAAGCGCTTTCGGCATGGCCGGAGAAGGGCGATCCCCTTGACCTGCGCTCCCAGGTGAAAGACGGCCGTCTTTCATGGACGCCCCCTGCGGGGACGTGGCGCATCCACGGAATCGTCGCCAAACACGGCATACAAAAGGTGAAACGAGCGGCTCCCGGCGGCGCGGGCTGGGTGCTCGATCCTTTTTCCAGCAGGGCCATGAGCCGCTATCTGGAGCCCTTCGCCAACGCGATCGACGGGGCCGGAGCGCCGGAACCGCGCGCCCATTTCCACGATTCCTTCGAGTACTACGGAGCCGCATGGACGGAGGAGCTGCTTCCGCGCTTCCGCGAGCTGCGCGGCTATGACCTCGCCAGCCACCTCCCCGCCTTCCACGGCAGGGGTGACCCGGAGACCGTCGCCCGGGTCCGCGCCGACTATCGCGAGACGATGAGCGAACTCCACCGCGAGTATCTAGGGCGCTGGCACGAATGGGCGAACGAGCGCGGGAGCCTCACGCGGAACCAGGCCCACGGTTCCCCCGGGAGTCTGCTGGACCACTACGCGGTCGCCGATATCCCGGAGACGGAGATTTTCCGGCACGTGGATGATGGGCAATTGCCGATGCTGCAGTTCGCCTCTTCCGCCGCACACGTCACGGGAAAGAAGCTGGTATCCGCGGAAACCTTCACCTGGCTGGGCGAGCACTTTCAGGTCACCCCGGCACAGCTCAAGGAAGCCGCCGACTTCGTGTGGCTGGGCGGGGTGAATCATATCTTCTTCCACGGCATTCCCTACACGCCGGAGGATGCGGCGTGGCCGGGCTGGCTCTTCTACGCCTCCACCCACATGGGCCCGAACGGCGGGCTCTGGCGGGACCTCCCGGCCTTCAACGCCTACATCGCCCGGGTACAATCGGTGCTACAATCCGGCGCGCCCGATAACCAGCATCTGATCTACTTCCCGATGCACGACCTGTGGCACGATGGTGCCGAAGGACTGCCGCTCTTCACGGTGCACAATCAGGAGAAGTGGCTGCATGCCTCGCCCGCATGGGAGCTCGCGAGAGGCTTTGACAAGGCGGGCATCCCCTATGACTTCGTTTCCGATCGAATGCTTCGTTCGATGGCACGCGGCGAAGACGGGATCACTGGTGCGCACAAATCGATCGTCGTTCCGCGAACGCGCTATATGCCGCCGGAAACCCTGGAGCATCTCTTGAAGCTCGCCGCCGGAGGAAGCGTCGTGATCTTCACCGGATCACTTCCCGCGGACGTTCCGGGCTTCGCGAATCTCGAAGAGCGTAGGAAGTCTCTCGCCCGGATGGCCGAACCTTTCACAGGTCGCACCGGAACGATCCCCCACGGAAAGGGAGCCATCCGGATCACGGACAACGCCCAGGAGTATCTCCGCAGCCTCGCAGGAAGCGGAGAGCCCTTGGCCGCGAAGGATCTCTCCTTCATCCGCCGGAAGCATGAGGATGGCTGGAGCTATTTCATCGTGAATCGATCGGGCAAGCCCTTCGACGAAGTCGTCGGGCTAGCGACCCCGCTTCAGTCCGCCGTGATGTTCAATCCTTGGACCGGCCGCAGCGGAGTGGTTAACGTGGAAGACCAGCCTCGCGGTAAAGTCCGGCTCGTCCTCGCCGCTGGCGAATCCCGTATCCTACGCACTTACTCAGGGCGTATTGCCCGGGGCGCTGCATGGAAGGATCCCGAACCGGTAGGCGACGCGATCGACCTGACGGGCACCTGGCGGGTGAGCTTCCTAGAGGGCGGCCCCTCCCTTCC
>CBIHMP010000179.1:0-8190 GCA_966211015.1 uncultured Luteolibacter sp.
GCAAACGGCGGTGAGGGTGGCGGGGTGCTACCGGCAAAGCACGCCGCGCCGGACTCCCGCCAGCAACCGGGAGTTATCGGGTCATAAGCAGAAAGTTCCGCCCCCCGGTTGAGGGTTATCAAGAGATCAGGGACTGTGATAACTGCTATGCAACGCTGTTTATCCCTTGCCCTCGCTCTCCTGGCCGCGACCCACGGCATCTCCCGTAGCCAGACCCTCGTGGATGGCTCGAGCTATCCCGGACTCTTTAGCCCGGCCGCCTCCGTAACTGCCGAAACCGACACGGAGCCGGGACTCCTGAACGTGGTGTTGGATCCGGCGGCCACGACCACGGGCCCCTTGGGAACTCACTGGACCGCGACCGCCACAGGCGGAGCCGATCTCTATCTTTTAGGGCAGGTTCTCAGTTCCACCGGAGCCCAAGTGGCGCTTTCCAATCAATCGCTGCAATTCAATGTCAGCAATGATCCGCAGTCGCTGCTCGGCTCCTTGGATACCGGCTTGAACGTGGAGCTGGCATGGTCCGCCACCGCCACCCTCAATGACCCGGTCGTCAGCCTCGCTCCGAACCGCGTCTATCGCGTCAGTTTCGAGGTCATCGCGGGGAGCGGGCTGCTCAACTCCACCTTGGGGATCAACCCGGCCTTCGGCGTGGAACTCATCGACGGAGCGGGAACACCGCTGGGTTTTTCGGGCGGAGGAACTTCGGCGAATGTCCTGGGCCTGGATCTGCTGGAAGTCGTCGGGGCACCCGCGGGAACCAGCCGGGTAACGGCGGAATTCCGCACGGGTGAGACCGTCCCCTCCGGTGCGGCGAGCATCCGCTTCACAGGCTCTGCGGCGCTTCCGGCCACGGTGCTCGACATCGGGGCGAACTTCGCTTCCGTGTCCAACCTCATGCTCGTCGCGGTGGACCCCTACACCTTGTGGATCGAGGACAGCGGCGTGGAGGACCCGTCGGATTGGGACCGGAATGCCGACCCGGATGAAGACGGCCGGACCAACCTCGAAGAGTACGCGTTGAACACGGATCCCGCTTCAGGTGCCCACGGGGAGGCTTTCGTGGCCGTGGGGGATGCGGATGGGCCGGACGGCGAGTCCTCGAACCTGGTGATGACCGTTGCGGTGGTGGAGGGAGCGGAATTCTCCGGAGGAACGGGCGGCAATAGCGGCGACCTGATCGCGACGACCGCCAGCGTGGGATATCGTGTGGAAGGTTCCTTCGATCTGGAGACGTGGGATGTGGCGGTGGAGGAGGTGGTTGCGAACGATTCTTTCATGGCCGGGCTCCCGCCCTTGGGGACCGGCTGGACCTACCGCTCCTTCCGGGTGCCCGGGGAAACGGCGGAAACCGAGAAGGCGTTTCTGCGGGTAGTGTTCGAGTAGCGGCAGACCGGAGGCGACGGTTTCTTCACCGGGTCGGGTCAGAGAATCGCCTCCTGAATCCGTAGTTTCAATTTCCCGTGTCAGTACGGGGCAGCAACGCGGCGGCATCCGGAGGCGACGGATGCCGCCGCACTGCATCAAGAACAGCGAGGACGGCCGCTCCACGACAGGGCGCCAGCGGCGGTTCGCGCCGTCGCCACCGGCCCCAAGTATGATTTCGCTCGGGAAGCTATCAAACTCCGAGCGGAGGGGGCATCTCGGCCGGCACTTCGGCTGCCCTGCCCGCCGCGTCCCTCCCCGCGCGGGCGCCGCGGCGCACCGACTCCTTGATGGTGGAGGGCACCAGCTCCTTCGCGAAACATGCGGCGAAGCATGCGCCGAAGGCGGCCCCGTAGGCCAGGTCATGAGCCGCGCCCGCGAGCGCCTGCTTCAGCCTGGGGGCCGCCTCCCGCGCCATGGATGACGCATCCGCACGGGCGGAGTGGAAAGCCTCGGAAAAGGTGGTGTAGCGCGGTGCTTCGGAAGCGCCATCCGCGGGACCGTGCGTGTTTTCGGTGGAATCGTTCATGGTGTGAATTGGTGATTGGACGAGCAGTCGAAGGATCTCCCCGCGAGGGGATCTTCCGCTATGGGAAAGGATCGCCCGGATTGGAACCGGAGCGAAAAAATTTTTAGGGATCGTCGAATATTCGGAGCCGGACACCGTCCGAACCGGTGAATCCCGAATTCACCATCATGAAGAAACTTCTCGGCATCCTCACCATCGTCATTGCCACCGTGATCGCGACCCCTTCGGCCGATGCACGTCACTATCACCGCCCCTCCCGCCACTATGTCGAGTATCACCGCTCCTGCGGCGGGCCGGCATGGGTGGAGCGCTACGTGGCCTACTACGACTCCTGCGGACATCCGGTCTTCCGCACGCGGATCATCCCCGTGCACCGCCACCGCCATCATCACCGCCACGTCGTGGTGCGCCCCGGATTCTCCGTGCACATCGGTGGCGGCTGCCGCTGAGAAATTCATTCACCCGTGGTCATGATGCCCGGCGACGCCTCGCGGTGCCGCCGGGCTTTTCACACTTACACACCCTTCCCCATCCGGCCGAGCGACCAGACGAGCGCGATCCCGCCGCACGAACCGAGCAACGATCCGCCGAGCAGTCCGGCCACCACCGGTGCCATGTCCCGCGTGACCAGAGTGGCGAACAGCGAAGCGAGGAAAAGGACCGCCCCCGCCGCACCGGTGGCGAGAGCCACCAGGCAACTGAGCGCGGGAATCACCCATCCCGTTCGAAACGGTTTCACGAAGTCGGCTGTCATGATACGTGCGTTGGATTGCACGCATGGAATGGCAGGGCTGCATGAAGGAAGAATGAGCAGGGCGTGAAAATGCCGCGCTCAGCCCCGCAATACGCGCGCGCGCAGCATGACATCAGGCCCGAACCGGCTGAAGGCGGCATCCGCGAGCGAAATCCCGGCTCCCATTCCGCAGCCGGCCAGCGCCGGTACCGGCCCGGCAGTAACCAGCGGGGCCAGGAAGGCCACCCATTCATCGATCAGGCCGGCCTCCATCAGCTCCGCGGCAAGACGCCCGCCGCATTCGACGAGGACGGAGCTGACACCGCGCTCTGCCACCAGACGCCGGAGCACGGTTTCCGGATGATCGCGGTCTTCGATGAGCGTCCGATCGCGATGGGTATCGATGAAGAGAGGCGCGTCCGCCGGCAGAGAGCGGGCATCGCGGGTGAGGATCACGCGCCACGGCTGGGTCCGGCCGGCGGCAAGTTCCGGATCGCGCAGATCGAGGCGCGGGTTGTCGCGCCGGACTGTTTCCCCGGAGGTGAGGATGGCCTGGCATTCGGCGCGGAGACGCTGCACCTGTGCGCGGGCTTCCTCCCTGGTGAGCCACATGCCCTCCCCGGGCGGGCGGGTGATGCGGCCGTCGAGGCTCATGGCCGTCTTGAGGACCACCCACGGCAGGCCTGTGCGCTGGACTTTCGCGAAGGGGCGGATGAGTAGCGATGCTTCCTCCGCGAGCACGCCGCGGGTCACGGAGATGCCCGCATCCTCCAACAGCACATCGGCCCTTCCCGCGTGGGCGGGATTCGGATCCTCCGCTGCATAGATCACCCGGGCCACGCGGGCCTCGATCAAACCGTCCGTGCAGGGCGGCGTGCGGCCGTGTGTGGAGCACGGTTCCAAGGTCACGTACACGGAACTTCCCGCGAGCGCGCCGGTGCCGTGAGCTTGCCGTACTGCCGCCATCGCCTCCCGCTCGGCATGTGGCAAACCGGCACCGCGATGCCAGCCGGCACCGAGTTCCACGCCGTCTTTCACGATTACGGAACCCACCGGCGGATTGGGTGAAGTGCGCCCGAGACCCTTCGCCGCTTCCTCGATCGCCCTGCGCATCCACCGCGCGTCTTCACCTTGCATGGACAATGAGAGGCCATTTTTGAGAAATCTGCGCAAGCTCCGGCGATCTCCATTGAACACGCCGCATCGCCGCTGCAACTTTGTCATAAGTGGTAGATTCCAGTCTGCCGTACACCCGAAACCTGCAACCGACGCTTATGAAAAAACTCATTCTAGCCCTCGTCGCCCTGACATGCGTGCCCGCCCACGCCGACCGTGCCGCGGAAATTTACAAAGAAGGCATGGTCGCCGTGGATCAAGGTAACGTGAAAGCCGCGCAGCTGGCCTTCCGCGAAGTCCTGCGCCTGCAACCGAACCATCCCCATGCCCGCTTCCAGCTCGGCGAACTGCAGCGCAACCAAGGCTCCGTGGCCGCCCGCGCGCGGGAACGGAAGCTGGCCGAGTTCGAGATCGCGCAGATCAACTTCGACAAGACCGAGCTCTCGGACGCGCTGGAGGCTCTCACGATGCTGGTGGAGAAGAAGTCGGAGGGCAAATTCTCGCCGAACTTCATGATTCAGGATCCCGCCGACAAATTCGCCGATTCGAGCGTGACCCTGACGGTGAAAAACCTGCCCGCGAAGGCGGCCTTCAACATGATCCTGCAGCAGGCAGGGGCGGTGGCGAAGTATGAGGAACACGCGATCATCGTGAAGCCGGTGGCGCGCACGGGATCGCGTTAACGGGATTGTTGTTTGGCTTTTTGCCGCGGGTGGAGGTATTCCGCCCGCGGTATGGTGCCCGACCTCCGCACGCTTTTCCTGGTAATCGCCGTCCTTTGCGCGGTGCAGGGAGTGGGCATGGTGGTGCTGTGGGCGCTTAACCGCAGCATCCCCGGAATCGGTTTCTGGGCGGCGAGCAATGTGCTCAACGCCTTCACGATGGCACTGCTGCCGCTCCAGGGGGTGTCGGAGAACACCTTGCTGAGCACCTTGATTCCTAACTTCTGCGGGGTGACGGCAGCGGCTTTCTATTATGCCGGGTGCAGCAGGTTCCTCGGGGACGATTCCTGGAAACGACCCACGGCGATCGCCGCCGCGCTGTGGACGGTAGCCTACCTGTATTTCTTCTTCATCTCAGACAGCCTCCAAGCCCGGGTTTACCTCACCTCGCTGGTGTTGATTTTCTTCAACGGGGTCACGGGGGTGAAGCTGATACGGAAGAGGCGCGGCGGAATGCGGTTCTCGATGCATTTCACGGGAATCCTGTTCCTCCTCTTCACGGCGGTGCTGGTCGCCCGGTTGGTCAGGACGGTGGAAGTACGGCCGCCGGTGGCGATCTTCGACGGTTCCACCGCGCATTGGGTCCTGTTCCTCGCGGTGGCGGTATTCGGCTACCTGCGCGCCTTCGGGACGATCCTGATGATCAACCAGCGCCAAACCTCGGAGCTCGAGGAGCGCCACGCCGCCCAGCGCCGCATGGAGGGCGAGCTGGCCGCTGCACGGCAGGACGCCGAGGAGCAGCGGGCACTGCGGCAACGCCAGGCGCTGGTCCGGGACTTGCACGACGGGATCGGGGGTATCACGGCCAACCTGGCGATGCTGGCGGCGCTGGGACGCGAGGAAGAGAAGGAGGCCGTGCGCCACGAAACGCTGAAGCAGATCCAAGACATCGCCTTGGAAGGTAATCGCGAGCTCCGCAGCCTGATGAATACCCTGGATCGGGGAAATTTCCAATGGTCCGACTGGCTGGCCGAGCTCCGCGAGTACAGTTGCAAAGTCACGGAACCCCACGGGATCCGCATGACCTGGGAGATCCGGGGCACGGTGACGGAAGCGCCGATCACCGAACCCGTCGCCGTCATCTCGCTGGCCCGCGCGGTGAAAGAGGCGGTACATAATATAACCCGGCACTCCCGGGCGAGCGAGGCACGGATCGAACTCGACTTCAGGCAGCACCAGCTCGATATACGGGTAAGCGACAACGGCCGCGGGCTGCCGGTGCCCCTATCCGGCGGCCGCGGGCTGAAGAACATGACGCGGCGGGCGGAAGAACTGGGCGGCCGCTTGACCGTCTCCGGCGATTGCGGGACGATCTTGCACTTCACTCTCCCCCTACCCCTTCAATATCCTCATGCCGACCTCACCGCCTCCTGACTCTACGGATCCGAGCCCCGAAACCATCCGAATCATCGTGGTGGAAGACGATGCGCGGATGCTGGGGTACTTCGCCCGGCTCCTGGAACGGCGGGAGGGCTTTCTGGTGGTGGGTGCCTACGCTTCGGCGGAAGAAGCGCTGCAGGCGGCACCATGGAGCGAGGGAGACGTGCTGATTTCCGATATCGATCTGCCGGGGATTTCGGGCGTGGAGCTGATCGCAAAGGCGAGGGCCGCCAATCCGGACCTGCTGCCGCTCGCCTACACGATTTACGAGGACCGTGACACGGTCTTCGCCGCACTGAACGCGGGAGCCTTCGGCTACCTGCTGAAGGGCTGCTCCGCGGAGTACCTCGAGACGGCGATCCGCGAACTCGTCCGCGGGGGTGCGCCGATGAGCCCGGTGATCGCGCGCAAGCTGTTGGACCGCTTCCTGCAGGACAGTCCCGCGGAGCCGGCGGAGGCGCTCTCGCCGCGGGAGGTGGAACTCCTCCGCTCCGTCTCCGAAGGCTTCCTCTACAAGGAGATCGGCGAGCGGCTCGGCATCAGCCCGCACACCGTGCACACCCATATCAAGAACATCTACGGGAAGCTGCACGCAACGAACCGTCAGCACGCGCTGAGACGGGCGAAGATGCTGGGCTACCTCGACAACGAGCCGGAGCCCCCGATCAATCCCATCGGGATCTGACTTTGCCGCGATGGAGGCATCCGGGCAGGCTGGCGGCGCGAGCGGCCAAGTGGTGATCACCGGTGGCGAAGGAACGCTGGCCCGGGCAATCGCTGCCGCGTTTTCGGAGGCAGGCTACCCGGTCGCCGCTCCCGCCCGGACGGAACTCGATGTGAGGGATGGTGCCGCGATCAAGGACTACTTCCGCCAGCACTCTCCCGCGCTGCTGGTCTGCAATGCAGGCATCGCGCGCGACGCCCCGCTGGCACGGCTGGAGGAAACCGCCTGGGATGAGGTGCTGGCGGTGAATCTCCGCGGCGCCGCCCTCTGCGCCGCTGCGGCCCTCCGGAACATGATCCGTGCGCGTGCGGGTCACATCGTGTTCCTCTCCAGCTACTCCGCGCTGCATCCGCCTGCGGGCCAAGCCGCCTACGCCGCGGCCAAAGCGGGCCTGATCGGCCTCGCCAAATCACTCGCAAAGGAGACGGGACCGGCCGGCATCCGCGTGAACGTGATCCTGCCGGGCTTTGTGGAGACGAGGATGACCCGCGGAGTAAGCGAGAAACGGCGCGAGCAGGTGAAATCGGAACACGCGCTGGGGCGCTACAACACCCCGGAAGCGGTGGCGGCTTTCCTGCTGACCCTGCATGCCCATCTGCCGCACACTTCCGGGCAGGTATTTCAACTGGATAGCCGGACGGGGTGAGAGTCCGTGACCGGCTCCGCTCACGACGAAAGCTGTTTCAGCAGCTCCGCGGCTGCCGGCGTGTCCTTGCTGCCGCGGCGTTTCATCAGGGCAATCACGCGGTGCATCCCTTTTCCCGCAAATGCCCGCAGGACGACGCCGTCCATCGCGCGGTTCCGCGTGGCGAGCTTGGGGACGACGGTGACGCCGAGGCCGGAGGCGACCATGGAGAGGGCGGTGCCGAGCTGATCGCACTGGAGGCCGGGATCGGGCTCGCGGATCTTGCACAAGCGCAAGGTGCGGTCGGAAAGGCAGTGGCCGCCTTTCAGGTGGATGAGCTCGGAGGGCTTGAGGTCTCCGGGCGCGGGTGCCGCTTTCCGGAGGACGAGCGGGTGGTTCGCGGGAGCGGCGAGGAGAAGCGGCTCGCGGAAGAGCTCGCGCACCTGCAGCGACCATTTCTGCCGGTCGTGCTCGGGGACGTCGCTGAGGATGGCGAACTCGATGCGTCCTTCCACGACCTGAACGATGAGTTCTTCCGTACGCGATTCCGAAATCGCGATGGCAATGCCGGGATGGCGCTCCCGGAACGGGCCCAGCCACTGCGGTAGAAGGTAGGGAGCGATCGTCGGGATAATGCCGAAAGCGACGCGGCCATGCCGCAGCTCGCGGCGGTCGGCGAAGGCATCGCGCAAACGCTCGCGCTCGGCGAGGAGTCGCCGGGCGTGCTCCACCACGGTGCGCCCGGCGGCAGTCGGCTCCACTCCCCTCGCCCGCCGGATGAGAAGCGGCTCGCCGATTTCATCCTCCAGCGCCTGGATCTGCTGGCTGATGGCTGGTTGCGACAGGTTGCAACATCGCGCGGCAGCCGTCAGCGAGCCGGCGTCGATGACATGGGCGAGCACCTCGAGCTGGCGGAACTCCATGTGACCCATAAGA
>CBIHMP010000180.1:0-8189 GCA_966211015.1 uncultured Luteolibacter sp.
CCCAGACTGCCATGCCTCAAAACCGAGTACCAGTGCCTTTTGAGATAGCTTCTAGTCCCGTGCCGTGACGAGGGGCGTGCGGCTTTTGCAAAAGATGCAAGGCGGGTGCGCGTTTCCATGCTTTCCCGTGACGTCGCGCGTGTTTGCCGCTATTCGGAGGCCATCACGATGACCGAAGCTTCCCCGCCTCCCGCCCCGACTTTTGCGGAAGCGCTCCGATTCTGGATCAAGCTGGGTTGGAGCAGTTTCGGCGGGCCGGCCGGCCAGATCGCGATCATGCACCGGGAGATCGTCGAGAGGCGGCGCTGGCTGAGCGAGGACCACTTCCTCCATGCGCTGAATTTCTGCATGTTAATGCCGGGCCCCGAGGCGCAGCAACTCGCGACCTACCTGGGCTGGCGCTTGCACGGCGCGCGCGGCGGTATTGCGGCCGGCGCCTTGTTCGTGATTCCCTCGGTCTTCATCCTCTTCGGCCTGAGCTGGCTCTACATGGCAGGGGGGGATATCCCGTGGATCCAGGGGATCTTCTACGGGCTCATGCCCGCCGTGATCGCCATTGTCGTATCGGCAGCGAAACGGATCGGGTCGAAGGCGCTGAAGACGCCCGCGCTTTGGCTCCTGGCCCTGCTGGCTTTCGTGGCAATCTTCTTTTTCAAGATCTCCTTCGTGTTCATTTTGCTGGCCGCGGCGCTGGCGGGCTTCGCGGGCGGGAAATATTTCCCGGCACAGTTTCCGGCAGGGCGGGGGCATGGAAAAGCGGACGTCGGGGATGCGCCCTTCGCCCCCCTGGCTCCGGCACCGCGCGCGACGTGGCAGAGGACCTTGCTCGTGTCCGCGCTGTGCCTGGTCCTGTGGTGGTTGCCGGTGCTGGCTTGCGGGCTGTTTCTCGGATGGGGGGGCATACATTTCCAAGAAGGACTCTTTTTCAGCAAAGCCGCCCTGGTAACCATCGGCGGTGCCTATGCCGTGCTGCCCTATGTCTCGCAGATGGCGGTGGAGCACTACGGGTGGCTGGGCCAGCGGCAGATGATCGCCGGCCTGGGCCTCGCGGAAACCACGCCCGGTCCCTTGATCATGGTTCTGCAGTTCGTCGGTTTCGTCGCCGCCTGGCAAAATCCCGGCGGACTGCCGCCGCTGCTTGCCGCCACGCTGGGGGCAGCGATCACCACCTGGGTGACTTTCCTGCCGTGCTTTCTCTTCGTTTTCCTCGGCGGGCCGCACATCGAGGGCCTTCGGGAGCGGCCCGCACTAGCCTCCACGCTCACCGCCATCACCGCCGCGGTGGTCGGTGTGATTCTCAACCTCGCCATTTGGTTCGCTTGGCATGCCCTGCGCCCGGAGAGCGGGGGTTTCGATTACTTCGTCGCTCTCACCGCCCTCGCGGCATGGCTGGCCATGGAGCGCTTCAAGCTGGGGGTCATTCCCGTGCTCGCCGCGTGCGCGGGACTCGGTATGCTCTGGAAGCTGTTCGTTTAGTCTCATCCGGTGGATCGAGATTGCTGGGTCAAGGCGATGACCGGCCTGTAATGGGCTAACCTTGAGGCTATTATGAGAATTATAGAAATACACCTTGATTTGCCGAATCTAATTCATACTCTTTCATCCACATTCGCCGATGCACCTTTCCAAAAAAGCCGAGTATGCCTTGCGCGCTCTCATTCACCTGGGCATTGCCACGGAGATGGGGCTCCCGGTCGTATCGGGGGTCGAACTCGCGGATGCGAACCGGCTGCCCCTGAAATTCATCGAACGGATCCTCCAGGAACTCCGCGAGGGCGGGCTGGTGGAGACCAAGCGCGGCAAGCTGGGCGGCTACGCCTTGGCCAAGGCGGCGGACGAGGTCCGGATCGGGGACATCGTGAGGCGCATGGACGGTCGCCTGGCTCCGATTTGCTGCGCCAGCGAATATGCCTACCAGCGCTGCACTTGTCCGGATGAGGATCATTGCGGCTTGCGGATGCTGATGATCGACGTCCGCAATGCCATCGCCAATATCCTCGACCGCTACACCCTCGCGCAGGTGGTGGAGGTGACGCTGCGCAAGATGCGCCGCGACGGCATCGCTCCGCCCTTCTCGACTCTCAGCGGCGGGAAGAGCAGCGCCACCCCGGTTCGCGGGAAGGCAAATCCCGCCGACGGCTTCCTCGAAGGACTTTCCCTACTCGCCACCGCTCCGAGCGATGAAACCCGGAACAAATGAACGTCCGAAGACGGACAACCCGATCCCTGCCGACTGGCTGGAGGTCGTGCAAAAGAAGGTCGGAGACCTGCGTTTCGGGTCCGTCCAGATCATCGTCCATGAGGGTCGGGTGACCCAGGTGGAGAGCCTGGAGAAAACCCGCTTCCCGGCGAAATCGGACGAGTCCGGCTCGCCGTTCTGAACTGATCCTTATTTTCCACATCGCGGACCCGTTTCAGGTTCGCCCCGACTTCTAATCGAAGAGACCGACCGGACCACCGGAGGCACTCGGAGAGCGGAGACACTGGAGAGAGCGCCATCCCGCGCATCCCGTGGCCCGCTCCCGTAGCCTCACAGGTGGTCTTTTTTTTTGCCTGCATCGCAGCTCCCCGTGCCGCCACCGCACGGCGGGCTTCCTTACCCTTGAAATCATCTCATCCATGAATACGACTACAAAAGGGGCCTCAAGGCCCGCTGCCGCCCGCCGGTCCCGCCTCGGGGAATCACCTGTGACCTTGCTCGCCGCGACCGGAGCCGTCCTTGCCGTGCCCTCTTCCGGCCTGGCCTTCGAGCCCTTCGCCACCCCCTCCGCGGAGGAGACGGCATCGTTCGCACTGTGGAAGGCGTTCACGCTCTATAAGAGCGACGAGAATCCGATTCTCCAGGAGTTCAAGCTCCGCGGGCGTTATCACGGCCAAAACTACCGGGTGGATTCTGACCAAGGCGATGCCGATGCCTGGGAGGATCGCCGCGCCCGCTTCGGCTTCGATGCCAAGCTCTTCGACAAGAAGGTGGAACTGCGGCTCGATTTCCAGAGCAACGATAGCTTCGAGGACACCTATGACCGCCTCGTGGATGCCTATGTGCGGTGGAAGCCCACCGACTCCCTCAGCATCACCGCCGGCCGCCTGAAGCCATTGATCGGCTACTACGACTTCGTCCAATCGACCAACAACCAGCCGACCTTCGAGCGCTCGCAAATTTTCAACCAGCTCCGCGTGGACCGGGGTACCGGCCTGACGGTCGAAGGCAAGGTCCGCGAGTTCACTTGGCAAACGGGCGTTTATTCAAACGACACCGACCGCGAATTCGGCACCTTCGGTGGGGCCTACAGCTTCGGTGCGGGCATCGGCTACGACGCCAAGGGCCGCTTCGGCTGGGATCGAGCGGATTTCCACCTCGATTGGCTGCACAGCGGGCACGATGAGGACGATTGCCTCTTCACGCGCTACGATGACATCGTATCGGCCACCTTCTGGGGCCAGGAGGGCCCGTGGGGGCTCGTCGTGGAAGGCTTCCACGGCTCCGGCGGCGAGGGCCGGGAGGCGGACGTCTTCGGCTTCTTCATCCAGCCGACCTACGATTTGATCCCGAAGCGGGTGCAGCTCGTCGGCCGCTACTCCTTCGCCACCGGCGACGGGCTGGACAGCGTGGTGCGGCAGACCCGCTATGAAAGCGAGGCTCCCTCCCTTACGGGAGGCGGCCGCGGCGACGAGTATCATGCTCTCTATCTCGGTGCCCAATATTTCATCCACGGCGACAAGCTCAAGCTGATGGCCGGTGCCGAGTATGCCACCCTCGACGGTGCGGGCAACGGTGGCGACTACGACGGCCTCACCTGGCTGACCGGTGTCCGTTTCTCCTTTTGACTCCCTTTTTCTGCACCTAAAGAACATGAAAACACGATTCTTCATCCCCCTCGCCCTGGCCGCCCTCATCGCGCTGCCGGGATGCGGCAAGAAGTCGTCCTCCGGCGGAGAGCTCGAACTTCAGAACGTCTCCTACGATCCGACCCGCGAGTTCTACGAGGAGGTGAACGCCGCCTTCGTCAAGAAGTGGGCGGCCGACGGCAAGGGAGAGATCAAAATCACCCAATCCCACGGCGGCTCGGGCAAGCAGGCCCGCGCGGTCATCGACGGCCAGCCGGCGGACGTGGTCACGCTCGCCTTGGCAGGGGATATCGACGTCATCGCCCGCGAGGCGAAGCTCCTCCCGGACAACTGGCAGACGAAGCTGCCTGACAACAGCTCGCCCTATACCTCCACGATCGTCTTCGTCGTCCGCAAGGGCAATCCGAAGGGCATCAAGGACTGGGGCGATCTGGTGAAGGAAGGCACGCAGGTCGTCACTCCGAACCCGAAGACCTCCGGGGGCGCCCGCTGGAACTACCTCGCGGCCTGGGCGTGGGCCGAGAAGGAATCCGGCGGCGATCAGGCGAAGGTGCTCGATTACATCACGCGGCTTTTCAAGAACGTGCCGGTGCTGGACACGGGTGCGCGTGGATCCACCACCACCTTCGCGCAGCGCAAGATAGGCGATGTCCTCCTCTCGTGGGAAAACGAAGCTTATCTCATCGAGAAGGAATTCCCGGGGGAGACCGAGGTGGTTTATCCCTCGCTGAGTATCCTCGCCGAGCCTCCGGTGGCGGTGGTGGAAAAGAACGCTGCAAAGCATGGTGCCGCGGAAGCCGCCAAGGCCTATCTGGAATTCCTCTATACCGACGAGGCGCAGGAGCTGGCCGGCAAGAACTTCTACCGTCCGCGCGATCCGGCGATCCTGGCGAAATACAGCGCGAAGCTGCCGACCGTCCCGCTGGTCACGGTGGACAAAGACTTCGGCGGCTGGGCCAAGGCGCAGAAGACCCACTTCGACGATGGGGGCACCTTCGATCAGGCCTTCGGCGGAACGAAATGACCCACTGGGACCTTCATGCGCAAGCAACGAGTTATCCCCGGCTACGGCCTCTCGATGGGAATTACCATCACTTGGCTGAGCCTGATTATCCTGATCCCGCTGGCCGCCTTGTTCATCAAGGCGGCCGGCCGGGGCCCGGGCGAGTGGTGGAACATCCTCACCTCGCCGCGGGTGTTGGCGGCGGCGAAGCTGACCTTCGGTGCCAGCGCCGCTGCCGCGGCGGTCAGCGTCGTGCTCGGCCTGCTCGTGTCATGGGTGCTGGTGCGCTACGAATTCCCTGGAAAGAAGGTGTTGGACGCGATCGTGGATCTCCCCTTCGCGCTGCCCACGGCGGTGGCGGGCATCACGTTGACGGCGATCTACGCGCCCACCGGGTGGATCGGCAAGTATCTCGCGGAATGGGGTATCAAGGGCGCTTACTCGCCCTTCGGCGTCTTCATCGCACTCACCTTCATCGGCTTTCCCTTCGTGGTCCGGACGGTGCAGCCCGTCATGGAGGATCTGGGCGGTGAGTTGGAGGAAGCCGCTGCCAGCCTCGGCGCCGGCCGCTGGACCACCTTCCGGCGCGTCATCTTGCCCATGCTGGTGCCGGCCCTCATCACCGGCTTCACCCTGGCCTTCGCCCGTGCGATCGGCGAATACGGATCCGTGATCTTCATTTCCGGGAACCTGCCGATGAAGACCGAGATCCTGCCGCTGCTGATCGTCGCGCAATTGGAGCAGTTCAAGTACGAGGCCGCGGCGGTCATCGCCTCCGGGATGCTGCTCGTCTCCTTCGGGCTGCTGCTCCTGATCAATCTCCTGGCTGCTCATCGGCCTGGCCTGTGTGATCCTCACGCTCTTCCTGCTGCTGCCGCTGGCGGCGGTGTTCATCGAGGCCTTCCGGCGCGGGTGGGAGGTATTCTCGGCGTCGCTGGAGGAAGAAGCCGCCCTTTCCGCGATCAAGCTGACCTTGCTCGCCGCGGCGATCTCGGTACCGCTCAATACGATCTTCGGCCTGGCCGCCGCATGGCTTGTCACGAAGTTCCGCTTCAAGGGCCGCTCCTTCCTGCTCTCGCTGGTCGATCTGCCCTTCGCCGTTTCTCCAGTCATCGCGGGACTCGTCTTCGTGCTCATGTTCGGGGCGAAGGGCTGGTTCGGCCCCTGGCTTCAGGAGAACGACATCCGGATCATCTTCGCCTTGCCGGGTATCATCCTCGCCACGGTATTCGTGACTTTTCCCTTCGTCGCGCGCGAGTTGATCCCGCTGATGGAAAGCCAGGGGAACGATCAGGAGGAGGCGGCCGTGACGCTCGGCGCGCGGGGATGGCAGATCTTCCGCCACGTCACCCTCCCGAATATCAAATGGGGCCTGCTTTACGGCGTGCTGCTCTGCAATGCCCGCGCGATGGGTGAATTCGGCGCCGTCTCTGTCGTCTCCGGGCACATCCGCGGCAAGACCAACACCCTGCCTCTGCACGTGGAGGTGCTCTACAACGAGTATCAATTCAGCGCTGCCTTCGCCTGTGCCGCGCTCCTCGCCCTGCTCGCGCTCGTCACCCTCGGCCTCAAGACCGCCGTCGCGCACTTCACCGGCCACGGGTCCTCCCGACGCCACTAAACCCGGTTTTCTCATGTCCGTTTCCATCCAATCCATCCACAAGAGCTTCGGTAGCTACACCGCGCTCGATGACCTCTCGCTTGAGATTCCCGACGGTTCCCTCACCGCGCTGCTCGGCCCCTCCGGCTCCGGCAAGACCACGCTGCTGCGTATCGTCGCGGGGCTCGAATATGCGGATCCCGGCAGCGGCCGGGTTTTCTTCCACGGAGAGGATGTGACGGACCTGCCCGCGGGCAAGCGCGGCGTCGGCTTCGTCTTCCAGCACTACGCGCTCTTCAAGCACATGACCGTCGCGGATAATATCGCCTTCGGTCTCACGGTGCTGCCCGGCGCGAAGCGCCCCCCGAGAAGCGAGATCAATGCGCGGGTGAAGGAGTTGCTTCACCTGGTAAAGCTCGATGGCCTGGACAAGCGCCGCCCGCACGAGCTCTCCGGTGGCCAGCGCCAGCGCGTCGCCCTCGCCCGCGCTCTCGCGGTCCGGCCGAAGGTGCTGCTGCTCGACGAGCCTTTCGGCGCCCTCGACGCCCAGGTGCGCAAGGACCTGCGCCGCTGGCTGCGCCAGTTCCACGACGAGATCGGCCTGACCACGCTCTTCGTCACCCACGATCAGGAAGAAGCGCTCGAACTGGCCGATCAGGTGGTCGTGATGCGGAACGCCCGGATCGAGCAGACCGGCAAGCCGCAGAATATCTATGATGAACCCCGGACCTCTTTCGTTTACGAATTCCTGGGGGAGGTCAACAAGCTCGACGACGGCCGCTACGTCCGCCCGCACGAGATCGAGCTGAAATTTGCGGCGGAGGAGGGGGTGCAGCTCGCGGGGAGGGTGAGTCATCTCTTCGTCGCCGGTCCCTTCGCCCGCCTCAGCGTCCGGCCGGAAAAGGACCCGCGCCGCGAGATCGAGGTCTGGGCTACCCGCGAGCAGGTGGATGAAATGGCCTTGGCACACGGCGACATCGTCGGCCTCCGCTTTCCGCCTCTGAAAGCATCCGCAACGCCAGCGAAGGAAGTCGGGAAGTCGGCTCCGCAAGCGCCCTCATCTGAGGAAACGCGGGCCGGGGCTAGGGAATCGGCCCGTTCACGAGACGGTAGAAGAGCTTCGGATCCGCGTCGCGATTGATCGGCAGGGGCACGGCGTTGGTCCCGCTGCCTGCGGTGAATTGCGAGCCGGGGACAGGCGTGAAGATCTGCAGGTCGGTGCTGGATTCGAGATGATAGGCCTTTCCCTCCACCAGCTTTGAGAACTCCAGCGTGAATACAGTTCCCACGGCGTTCATGGAAGAGCTCCGGACCACCGGCGTGCTACCGACTTCGTCGGGGCCTGCGGCGAATTGATCGGCGACCTCGGCATGGGCCAAGGCACCCTTCCAGATCCGCAATTCATCGAGCTGTCCGTCGAAATCCGTATCGCCGGATGCCACCGCGGAGCCGATGAAGAATTGGTTGATATCGAGCCCGGCCAAGGTCTTCCCTTCCATGGAGGAAACGAAAGTCTGCAAGGTGCCGCCGACCGGTCCTGTCCGGAGAACGAGGCGGTCACCCGTGGTGTCCCAGGTCGCGGCGAAGTAGCAGGGAGTGCCGGTAGGAAGGGGAAGCTTGCCCTGTACGCGGGCTTCGCCGTTTCCGGGATTGATGGCGATGCCGGGTACACCGTCCCCTCCACGCTTCGGCGTGAAATCGAGGTAGTTGCCTCCCGACGAACGCCCGAGCATGAGG
>CBIHMP010000181.1:0-8167 GCA_966211015.1 uncultured Luteolibacter sp.
GTCGTAGGAGAAGCCGTTGAGCGAGTCGTTCCCCGAATAAAGTCCGGTCCCGACGGTGACTCCGCCGCTGTCGGAGAGATAGCCCGAGAGGTTGCCGTAGGAGACCACGTCCCCGGAGCCGGTGACGCGATAGACCGCTCCCGTCGAGAGGTCCATGGTGGCTCCTTGATCGGAGCCGTAGGCGGCGATGGTGTTGATCAGGGTCCCCGAGGTCGCTGAGTTCGTCTGCCCGGCCATGTCGGCCACGCTATCGTACTGATAGATAGCTCCCGTGGTCGTGGTCAGATAGGTGATCGAGGCCTGCAAGGAGGCCGCTTGGGCGAGGAGGAAAGCAAGGGAGAGGATGCGGATGAGGCCGCTTGCGTGGAGGGTTTCTCTTTTCATCGGATGATGGGTTTTTCGCGATCATGCTTTCCCCGAGCTCTATCGGGAGATGCGGGAAAGCACGTGTACGGGTGCATTTCCCCGGACGGCGATCCGTTCGCATCATGGCGAGAAACTTTCCGAATTCCTCAACGTCCGTCGCCGGGCGGAGTGGCCAAATGCCTGATCCGTTCCTCGGGCAGGGTGGCCTCGAAGACGTAAACCTCGTCAATCTCTCCGCGGAATCCCCGTCCGCGATCAGGCCGGTCCGTGTAGCCGACCACCAGCGGCATCGCTCCTTTGACGCCCACCCTCGTGTCCGGCCGCTGCCGGATCTGTGGGTCGAGGATCGACTCCCTCGGGTTGAGCAACTCCCGCTTCCCGTCCACGTAGAGCTCCACTTCGGGAGCACGCCGCAGCGTGGGATCGGTGCGGCATACTGCCGCGAGATGATGCCAGCGACCGTCGGCGAGGTTCGTGCTGCCGGTGAAGAGATACTGGTCGAACGAGAGCCGCATCACCGTGGTGACGGCGGTTTCCGGCTGATAGAGCAGCATCTCGCATTTCGCCGCGAGTCCGATCGTCGGATCGCCCCAACTGACGATCGTCTGGTAGCGGCGGGGCGGCAGTCCGGGTTCCTGCCGGATCCATGCGCAAACCGTCCGGGGCACGGCCCCGCCCACGCCCTTCCAATTGGTCGTCACGGGAGTGGCTTGACCGTGGAAAAGCGCCGCCTTTCCGATGATCCCGTCCGTCAAACCCGGGCCGTCCGGATCTAACATGGCACTCGACGTTTCAAGGGACGGATGACAGCCCTCCACGAAAATGGCGCCGGCCTCGTCCGGCTCGAACGACAAGTGCACGAACGGCAGATCCCAAGGCAATTCCTTGAAAAAGAGCGAGTCGTCCAGAGGTACCGTCACGAGCTGCCCTTGGCTGGATTCCTCGACGGCGACCCCGGCCTTCAGCAAGGTCATCTTCTCCTCCGTGCGGGTCTTTGCCTTGATCTCGCCTTCGAAAACGTGCGCCTGCGCGGGCTCATCGGGCTGCTCGACAACCCCGAAGGCGGTGCCGAGATCGACCACCTCCAGCCGCGGCGTGACGACCGTGAAACCCCGTGCGTGCTCGGGCACCTCGAATCTGGCCACGCCCATCTCCATGCCGAGCTTCTGAGCGCTCTGGAGGATGAAACTGGCGGGAGCTTGGATGATCGATTGCACCCCGTTGGAGAATGCGAGCTCCAGCGTGCCTTCGGAGAGGGTCACGCTAGCACCGGGCTCCAGATCACTGCGGCTGTCGCCGGCCTTGCCGTTGCCGCTGACGGTGTACTTGCTGCTCGGCCCGGCTGTGATCCGGAGCGTGGGAGCGCTCTTCCGCAACCCTGCGAGCTGGAACGCCAAGGCGGCCAGCACCACCACGCATGCCGCCGCGGCCATCGTTCGCGAAAAGGTCCGCCGCCGGTTCTTACGGATGGCGTCCTCGATCTGCAGCACCTGGAGACGGCTTTCCGCCGTGGAGAACATATCGTCCTCCGCCGACAACATCTCATGCACGAGGTAGGTCTCCCGGAAGAGCCGCCTGCGCTCGGGCGAGGAAGCCAATTCACGCTCGAGCCTGCGGAAGTCCTCCGCCGTGCAGGAGCCTTCCAGCACGGACTGGCACAGCATCTCGAATTCCCGCTCTTCCTTCACGCTTCAGGTCGGTGCCGGAGTTCATGTTCCACGCAGCGCCGGAGCGCAATCCGCAACCGGAATAGCATGCCACGCAGGGCGGCCGCGCTCTTGCCTTCCGTCTGCGCCTGTTGCTCGACGGCCCCATGCCGGCTGTATCGCTCCAAAAGCAGCTGCCGCTCGTTCTGCGGAACTTTCTGAAGGCAGCGCCTCAGCGCCGGCATACGCTCCGCGATTCCGGGGTCGCTCTCTTTGAAATCACACGCGAGCGTTTCCAGCAGATCCTCGCTGAAGACCATCTGCCCCTCCCGCCGCGCCCGCTTCTGGTGATTCATCACCACGAATCGGGCGATCGTATAGGCCCAGTTGCGGAAGGCCTTGGCCCGGTCGCCGGACATCGTGAAGCTGCTCCGCTTTTTCCAGACCACCATGTTCACCTCCTGCACCAGATCGGCGCGGACGTCCTTCATCGGCATCAGGTGGCCGATAAAAGATCGCAGCTGCGGCTGCATTTCGATGAGCAACTGGACGAATTCGCCGGCCTCGACGTCGGGGTCAGGATCGAATGGGGCGCTCATCGTGAAGGTTCCTCATCCGGTGGTATGGCGGCCCGGGACGAAACGTTCGGAAAATCTGCCGGCAATCCGCGACCCACCGGCTACAAGGCTTCACGGCTTTCCTGGGAAAGAAGGCTTCAGCGATTTCGCGGCATCGAAGGCCTCCGGCGTATCCAGCGGCACCCCGGGGTCGAGCTGGTCCTTCAGGCTCTTGTCGAGTGCCGCGGCGAGCCGGGCCTTGGTTTCCGCATGGGCCGGATCGGCGGCGAGATTGGTCATTTCAAAACGGTCCTGCGCCGTGTGATAGAGCTCCTCGGCCGGACGGCTGATGAAGCGTTCGACCAAGCGCAGGTGCTTCGGATTCTCCGTGGCGCTGAAGACCCAGGAACCCCAGTAGGGGTTGTGCTCGGTGCGTCCCATCAGGTGCTTTTCGATGTAGAGTTTTTGCGGCGAAAGGTTGCGGATGTAGCGCCATTCGCCGTCGCCGACCGAGCGGATCGGATACGGGGGCCCCTCGGGGTAGTTGTTGTGCATTCCGTACACGAATCCGCGGTGACGGTCGCTTTGGCCACGCAGCACGGCGGCGAAGCTGGTGCCGTCGAAGACCGCGGGATCGGGCTCGCCGCCGGCGAGTTCCATGAAGGTCGGCAGTACGTCTGCATACTGGACCAGCGCGGGCGTGCGGCGGCCGGCCGGCACGGTACCGGGCCAGCGTGCGACCATCGACGTGTGCAGGCCGCTGTCCCAGTTCGTCCACTTGCAACCGGGGAACTGCGCGCCCTGCTCGCTCGAGAAAAGGACCAGCGTGTTCCTGGCGAGGCCCTCTTTGTCCAGAAGCCCTAGCAACTCGCCCACCTGACTGTCCATGTAGGTGATCTCGGCGAGGTAGCGGGAATAGCTCTGCCGCGTCAGCGGCGTGTCCGCCAGGTAGGGTGGCAGCTTCAGGGACCTCGGCGGATAGGCCGAGGCATCGCCCATCACCCACGGCGCGTGAGGTTCGGTGAGAGCGACGACCAGGCAGAACGGCTGCTTGGCATCGCGCGTCACGAACTTCCTGACCCCTCCCAGGTTGTGCGGTAGAGTGGGGTCGTGGACGCAGTTGTCGTCGAAGCCGGGCACGTCCTCGAAAGGATACGCCTTGGCGGGCTTGATGTGGGTTTTACCCGCGAGGCCGACGCGGTAGCCGAGTTCGCCGAGGAAATGCGGCATGCTGCGCGTGCCGGGACGGCTGGTGCCCTGGTTCCACGCGCAGCCGTTCCGCAGCGGCAGCCGCCCGGTGTAGAACTCGGAGCGGCACGGAGAACACATGGCCATGCCGAGATAGGCACGCTCGAAAACCGTTCCCTGCTTCGCCAAGCCATCCAGGTTCGGCGTCCGCGCGTTTTCACCGCCGTGGAAGGACAGATCGCTGTAGGTGCAATCATCGGCGAGGATGACGAGGAGGTTCGGCTTTTCCGCCCCGTGGAGCGGCAGCAGGGACAGGGTGACAAGCAGGATCCAGGGTTTCATGATTTCTTCTTTTTGGGTTCAGGCTTCGCCTTCGGATAGACGTGGACGCGCTCCGCCCAAGCTTCCCACTGCGCCGACATCCGGGCCACCCTCTCCGGGTGTTGTTTCGCGAGGTCCTTCATCTCGGTGCCGTCCTCCTCGATGCGGTAGAGTTCCCACTTCTGCTTTTGCAAGCCGCGGGGCATGGCGACGCCCTTGCCCACGAGTTTCCATTCGCGGTCGCGCACGAAGGCGTTGTTCTCGTGCTCCATGAAGAGCGGCTGGTTCCGCCTGAGCGGTTTGCCGTCGAAGGCAGGGACCAGTGAGATACCGTCGGGCGACGGCAGCGGGTTACCCTGGTTCTCCGGCGGATACTTCGCCCCGGTGACATCGATCACGGTGGCCATGATGTCGATGATCTGCGCCGGCTCGCGGAACCAATCGCGGCCCGCCCTGATGCGCGCCGGCCAGTGGGCGATGAACGGAGTATTGGAGCCGCCTTCGTGAGCGAAATGCTTGTAGAGCCGGTAGGGCGTCGCGGACACGTTGGCCCACGCCTTCCCATAGCTCGGGGCGGTCAGCTCGCTCAACGGAGCGCGGTCCTTCACGGGATCGCCCTTCCCCGTCAACGAGATCTCGGCACAGGCGCCGTTGTCGGAGAGGAAGAGAATGAGCGTGTTATCGAAAACGCCGTTTTTCTTCAGCGTCTCGATCAGGTCGCCGATCTTCTGGTCCATGCGATCGATCATCGCGGCGTATGCGGACATCCGGGAGGCGCTGGCGGCACGCTTGCTTTCATCGAAGCTCTCCCATGCCGGGACCGCGGGATCGCGGGGAGCGGCTTTCCATGCCGACGGGATCAAGCCGGACTCGCGTTGGCGGGCAAGCCGCTGTTCGCGCAGTTTGTCCCAGCCCATCCCGTATTTCCCTTCATACTTCGCCAGTTCCTGGTCCGGAGCATGGAGTGGCCAGTGAGGAGCGTTGAAAGCGAGATACAGCAAAAAGGGCTGCTCCCCCTTCGACGCCACGTGCTCGTCGATGAACCGGCGTCCGTGGTCCGCAAAGGCGTCGGTCGTATAGAACGACCGCCCGGTGGTACTCTTGGGCGAGCGGTCCGGGGTATTGCCGTCGTACATCGACTCGCCGCCGGAAGGATGAAAGTAGTGGGTAGCGCCGGCGATACAGCCATAGTAGCGGTCGAAGCCGCGCTGCAGCGGCCAGTCCGCTTCGTCCTTCCACGCGAGGTGCCACTTGCCGGTCATGAAGGTCGCATAGCCGGCGCTCCGTGCGACCTGCGCGATGGTGACGCAGGAATCGTTGAGATGCCCCGCGTAGGCCGGCGGTCCCTTGCCTTGTAGGGGTGCCTGCGCGCCTGTCATGTGACCGATACCCGTCTGGTGCGGGTGCAGGCCGGTCAGCAGCGACGCGCGGGTCGGGCAGCAGCGCGCGTTGTTGTAGAATTGGGAGAACCGCAGGCCGTGCTTCGCCAAGGCGTCCAGATTCGGCGTGTCGATCTCGCCGCCGTACGGGCGGATGTCGGAATAGCCGAGATCGTCCGCGAGGATGATGACGATGTTCGGCTTCTCCGCCGCGGCGAGCGGCAGGGCGAAGACGAGAGCAAGCAACAGGGACTTCATTGGAATTTCTGGGCTTCGTCGGGCCCGGGCGTGGCGTAGGCGGGATCCTTGGCACCGATGAAGACGTCGCCGTCCCGGGTCTCGACGGTCAGGGGGATGATGCTCACGCCCCACGGGTTAATCGTCTGCGCGTCGGCGGAGAGGTCGCGCGTCCCGATGCCCTCGCGCGGCAAGGGAGGGACGTTGGCGTTGAAGAAAGCGGTGCACCACCACTTGCCATCGCGGGTTTTGAACGGAGTGCCGTGGCCGAGGAAGCGGCCGGCGAATTTCCGCGGCCCGTAGGGGCCGGTGATCGTATCGGAAGTGGAGTAGTAGAGATTGTAGGAGCCCTTGCGGCCCCGGTCGGTGGACCAGGCCGTGCCCAGGTGGACATAGCGGTCGCCCACCTTGATCATGGTCGCTCCCTCGTGGCCGATGCGGCGGATCGGCTTCCCCTCCGGGCCCGGACGGGTTCCGGCCGGATCGATGCGCACCGGATCGGCGGTGAAGCGGGAAAAGTCCTTCGCAAGCGGGGCGAGGGAGGTGTTTCCCCACAGCATCCACCACTGGTCCCCATCCTTGAAAAGGGATGGGTCATGCTTCACGCCGAGCTTGCGGCCCATCGGGTGAGTCCACGGACCCTTGAGCTCGGCGCCGGCCGTCAGCGCCAGGTTGGCCTTCTCCGCCGGGCAATGGACCAGCGCCCAGCGGTCGCCCAGCCAGTGGAGTTCCGGCGCCCACACCAGCTCGCCGGGGTCCGCGCGCACGCTGTCTTTCAAGGTGAAAGGCGTGCCGAGCGACTGCCATTCGGTGAGATCCTTGCTGCGCCACACCTGCACCGTACCCCCGACGATCGAGTTGCTACCGAGGCCGACGTTGTAAGGATCCGACTCGATACGCTTGTCCCCCGCATCCGGCGTGGTGCCGGTGAGGTAGTAAAAGTCGTCCGGACCGAGCGTGATGTAGGGATCGCGGATCCAGCCCCGCCAGATGAAGAGGGCCCGATCATGGCTCGCGAGGCCCGCTTGGATCTCCTCCCGTGACATCACCGGCTGCAGCGGGCCGGGCTTTGCGGAGGGGAGTTCTTGTCCGGCCGCGCCCGGCCGCTCGTCGGTCAGGCCGGCATCGCGATGAATCGCAGCCAGCACCTCCGGCGCGAGCTTGCGCACCTTGCGGTCGTAGGTGATCAGGCCGTTGATCTCACCTTCCACGTCGGTCGTCTGCGTATAAATGCCGGCGGCAATCCCCTTTCCCTTGAGCTCGGAAAGCATGCGGACGGAAGTCTTGTAGCGTTCGAGCCACTCGCCCTTGTCTTTTGGCAGTCCCCCGTAGCCCCAGTTGCGCGCCTTCGGGTCCCATAGATGACCCTCGGCCGGAAAGCCGTGGCCGCCGAATTCCCCGACGACTTTCACGAAGCCCTCGAAACGCTTCTCCTGCCGGAACGGAAAGCCGGGATGCGGGTAGCGATGCTCATCCACGATATGGCCCGCGGGGAAAAAATTGCCGCCCGAGGCGATGTTGATCTGCCGGGTGGCATCGTAGGCTGTCACCCACTTGCCGACCTCCATCGTGCGGTGCTGGCCCCAAGCCTCGTTGAAGGGCACCCACTGGACGATGGAGGGATGGCTGTAGAGGTGGTCGATCATGCCCTTGAGCTCTTTCATGTACTGCGCATGGGCAGCATCGGGCCAAGTGGCGTCGGCCGGGTCCGGCGCGAGGCGGGTCCATTTGGGGCTGACGGCCTGCCCCTTCTCCCGGTTCTTGCCGGTACCGGAGGAAACCTGGTCCTGCCAAACCAGCATGCCGATACGGTCGCAGTGGGTGTAGTAGCGGCGCGGCTCGACCTTGATATGTTTGCGGATCGTGTTGAAGCCGGCGGCTTTCAGGAACTCGATGTCGGAGCGCATCGCGGCATCGGACGGCGGCGTGAGCAGGCCGTCCGGCCACCAGCCCTGGTCGAGCGTCCCCCAGTGAAACACCGGCTTGCCGTTCAGCAGGAAACGCAGGTTTCCGTCCCCGTCCTTGGCGATGGTGGTCTCGCGCAGGCCCACGTAGGACTTCACGACATCCTCGCCCATGCGGATCTCCAGGTCGTAGAGCACCGGCGTTTCCGGTGTCCATAGCTTCGGCTTCGGAAGGGAAAGCGAGATCTTGCCAGGAGGGCCGCTCGCACGGGCGACTTCCGTGCCCGCCAGCGTGGCGATTACCGTCGCCTCCGCCGGTGCTCCGGCAGTGGCGAGCTGGATCTCCACCTTTCCCGAGATGGAGGGCGTGATCTTCGCCGAAACGATGTGGCTCTGCGGCACCGCCTCCAGCCACACCGTCTGCCAGATGCCGCTAACCGGAGTGTACCAGATGCCGCCGGGCAGGCTGACCTGCTTCCCGTGAAGCTGGTGGGCGGTGTCGGTAGCATCGCTGACTTTCACCTCCAAGGAGTTCTTGCCGGGCTTCAGGAGCCCGGTGATGTCGAAGG
>CBIHMP010000182.1:0-8091 GCA_966211015.1 uncultured Luteolibacter sp.
CGTCGCCTTGAAGGCGCCGCCGAATTTCGAGATATCCTGCCCGTAGAGGAAAACGCGCGGATCGTCGCGGAGAAGCTTCTCCTGCGCGTCCCGGATCGCATCGACGTAAGTCACGCTCATCGTTAAAGTCCCCTCCCGGTATCGGTGGAACAAGCGCGCCAGTCCTCGTGCCAGGGATCCGGCGCGGGCTCCTGCTGGGCCTGCGCCACGGCGGCTTGCACCTCCTCGGCAAATTCGGTCTTCCAGCGCTCGATCTCGTCCCCTGTCGCGAGCCCGCTTTCGATCATCTGGACGATGCCCGTTTCCAGGCAATCGCGGCCGAGCTGGCCGGACTTCAGCACCGGCGGGACGTAGCTGCCATCGTCATGCTCGCCGTGGCCGCTGAGACGCAACAGGCGCGCGACCACCATCTGCGGTCCCCCGCCCTCACGCGCCAGCGTCACCGCGCGGCCGATCACCTTTGCACAGGCCAGCATGTCGGTGCCGTCCACCGCGTGGCCGCCGACGCCGTAGCCCTTCGCGCGGTCGAGCAAGTCCTCGCAGGCGAACTGGCGGTCCGTCGGCGTCGAGTAGGCGAACTGGTTGTTTCCGACAATCACCACCATCGGGAGATTCTCCACCGCCGCCATGTTCAGGCCCTCGTGGAAAGATCCGGTGGAAGTCGCCCCGTCGCCGACACAGGTCGCGCCGACGACTCCTTGCAGCTCGCCTTTCAAGCGCCGCCCCACGAGCATCCCCGCCACGACGGAGACCTCCGCGCCGAGGTGGCTGATCATGGCCGGCATCCCGTCGAGCGGCCGGCCGCGGTGGATATTCCCGTCCCGCCCCTTCATCGGCCCCAGGACGGAACCGAGATAGGTGCGGGTGCAATCGATCAAAGGCTCGCCGAAGGCGGTGCGGCCCGCCTGATCCCGGATCAGCGCGGCGAAGATGTCTTTCCCCTTCACCAGGGAGGCTCCCAGCGAGGCGCTCACCGCCTCCTGGCCTTTTCCCAGGTAAACGCCGCCGACGATCTTGCCCGCCTTGTAGAGGCTGGAGAGCTTGTTTTCAAGGATCCGCGCCCGGAGCATCGCCCGGAAGACATCGCGGACGTAGTCGCGATCCAATCCCACGGCGGTCCTTGCGGCTTCCTCGGTCTCCGGCACGGGGGCAGGCTAAACAGGCGGCCCGAAATGGGGCAACCGCTTTCCGACCCGGCGAGGGGGAAACGGCGGAGCGCCGATTTTGCGCCCGCGCCCTCCGGACCCTCCGCGGAGGCGGACATTTAGGTTGGCCTACGCCCGCCGGGGCCGGTTGGATGGGGAAAACGCGCTCTCATGGCCAAATCCACCGCCACCGCCCGCGTCCGTGCCGAAGTCATCCGCCTCGTCGGCTTGATTCCGAAGGGCCGTTTCACGACCTACGGCTCCATCGCAGTGCACATGAATGTCACGCCGCGCCAGGTCGCCAGCGTCCTGAGCCACCTGACGGATCAGGAGTCGAAATCCCTGCCCTGGCACCGCGTGGTGGCGGCGGATGCCCGGATCAGCCGGGGCATGGATGCGGATCTGGCGAAGCGGCAGCGCACCCGGCTGGCACGGGAGGGCATGAAAACCGACGCCCGCGGCTTCATCACGAATGCCGACGAGCATTTCCACGTCGTCGGCATCCGTCGGGAGATCCGGTGGGACGAGCCGTAAAGCGGAACTTCGCCTTTCGCCTTCCGGCATGCGCCATTCCGCATTGCCCACGGCGGCCGGGCCGCTCATAACCCCGCCGCATTTCCCGACCACCTCTGATGAAACCGACTCTTCTCGTTCTCGCCGCAGGCATGGGCTCCCGCTACGGCGGCCTCAAACAGATGGACCCGATGGGCCCGAACGGCGAAACCGTGCTGGACTACTCCGTCTTCGACGCGATCCGCGCCGGTTTCGGGAAGGTCGTCTTCATCATCCGCGAGGACTTCGCGGAGGCCTTCAAAAACAGCGTGGGAGCCCGCTTCGCCGGGAAGATCGAGGTGGATTATGCCTTCCAGAAGCTGGATGACCTGCCGGAAGGTTTCGCGGTGCCGGAAGGCCGGGCCAAGCCTTGGGGCACGGCCCATGCGGTACGGGCGGCGCGGCACGTCGTGGACGGCCCCTTCGCGGTGATCAATGCCGACGATTTTTACGGCGCGGACGCGTATCAATCCATCGCCCGCTGGTTCGCCGCGGAGACCGGGGACCCGGCGAAGCATCACTACTCGATGGTGGGGTATCCGCTGCGCAACACGCTTTCCGACCACGGCTCGGTGAACCGCGGCATCTGCCGGACCGACGCCGCCGGGCTGCTGACGGACGTGGAAGAGGTGGTGGACATCGCCCGCGATGCGGACGGCACCGTGCGCGGCACCGCCCTCGACGGCAGCCGCCGGGAGATCGCCGACACCTGCCCGGTCTCGATGAATTTCTGGGGCTTCACGCGCAGCTTCTTCGGGGAGCTCGAGGAGCATTTCACCGCCTTCCTCCGGGAAAAGGGCGGCGAGCAGAAGTCCGAATGCTACATCCCGACGGTGGTGGATGATCTGATCCGCCGGGGGAAGGCGGACTGCCTGGTGCTGGACACCACCTCCTCCTGGTTCGGGGTCACCTACCCGGACGACAAGCCGCACGTGGTGGCGTCCATCGCCCGGCTCACCGAGGCAGGCGAGTATCCGAGCCCGCTGGGATAAGTTTCCCCCTCCCGGAGCCGGGAGAGCGGCGGCTTTCGGCGCCAGCTACTTTCCCATGCAGGGCTAGCCCTCACTGCACCTCCACCGGCGGCCTGCCAGCCCGGATCCTCCGGAACTCCTCGAAGGCGAGGAAAAAGACGAGCCCGCCCGTGAGGGCGACACAGGGCCAGGCCAGCCAGCGGTCCAAGGGGCGGCGGCCTTTTCCCGGCAGAGCGATCCGGTCGTGGATGATCGCCCCCTGCCCGGGCACCCCGGCTTCCTTTGCCACTGTTCCGTCCGGCCGGGCGATCCGGGAAAAGCCCGAGCTGGCGAGACGGAAAAGCGGCACCCCGTATTCCGCCGCGCGGACGGCGGCGAGCTGGGCGCTCAGCCGGTGCGCGTGCTCGCCCCAGCCGATGACATCCATCGCCGGCACCACGAGCAACCCGGCATCGCGGGCAATCAGGCGGTCCATCACGCGCACGTAGTTCATATCATAGCAGATCGCGAAGCCGACGCGCCCGGCGGGACTGTCCCAGAGGCGCTGCCGCCGGGCGGGCAGTCCGTCGGCCATGAATTGGATGGGGACGGACTTCACCTGCCTCAGGACGATGTCGCCTTGCGGGCCGACGAGGAAGGCGGTGTTGTACACCCTTTCCTCGGTATGCTCGCCCGTGTGCCGGTCCACGCCGCCGACGAGGACGTGCTTGCGGTGCTGCCGGCACCACTCCAGCAGTTCGGGCGGAGGCTCGGTCTGGTAGGTGTATTCGCTGAGGACGAGCAGATCCGCGTCCGGAGCCTGGGCCAAGGCCTCGTCCAATCCGCCGATCACCTGTTCCGGCAGCGGATCTTCCCACTGGACGCCCGCCACGGTGATGGAGCGCCCGGAATCCGCGGGGGCCTTGGCGGAGGGCAGGGCCATCAGGCCGGCGGGCAGGATGGCAGGAAGGACCCATTTGATCGCCCCGCGCGAGGTATCGGCCACCCAGGCCGCGGCATAGACGAGGAGGGCCCCCGTGCCATAGATGCCGAGATGGTGGAAGCTGCCGGCCCACCATTCCGCCGGAAGGGCGAAGCCGGGGGTAAGCCAGGCGAACTTGAGCGGCCATACCTCGCAGCGGATGAACTCCAGCCCCAGCCACAGGAAAGGAGCGATCGCCACGCCCCAGTCCCGGCCGAAACGCCGCTCCACCAGCTTTCCCGCCGCGACGAAGATGGCGAACCAGATGCCGAGCAAAAACCAGAGCACCGCGGCGAAAGGCCCGAAGATCTTCCAAAGAAACAAAAGCTGGGGGGCCATGACGCCAATCCCCACGAGAAGCCCCCCGTAAAAGGCCCGCCGGACCGTCGCCGCCCGCCGCAAGCGCAGGAGGAACACGAGCGAAAGCACCACGAACCAGCCCGCTACCCGCGGCACGGCCATCGCGGCGTGGAAGAGCGATACGGAGAGCAGGATCTCCGCCGACCATTGCCGCCAACTGCTGCCGCGACGGACCTCGACGGCATCGAGGACGTCGGCGGCGGCGAATCCCTCCCCGGTCATGGCCCACCTTCTGGCAGAACTTTACGGTGCCGCCAAGGGTCATCATCCTACGGGAAGCCTGATGAATAAACGAGTTGCGATTTTTGGATTCTCAAAGGCAAGGGAGGCAGGCAAGCTCCCCGAAATGACCCTGCCCCGCTTTTTTGCAATCGCCCTGCTCGCCGTGTGTCCCGGGCTTTCCGCTCACGCGAGCGGGAAGAAGGGCGACGAAACGGGCGTGACTTTCCATCTCCAGGCCGACGAGACGGACAGCCCGAAGATGACCTTCCCGCAATTGACCAACGGCAAGAACCTCGTTTTCCGCCGCTCGCCGGAGATCCACACGAAGGACATCCAGGCCTTCAATCCCTTCCCTTCCCAAGACGGGGAAGGCTATGGCGCGGTGATCCAGCTCAAGCCGCACGCGAAGAACCGTTTTTCCGCGATTTCCCATGAGAGCGTGAACCGCTGGATGGTCGCCCGCGTGAACGGCCGGATCGTCGATGCGGTGCTGATCGACCGGCAGGTGAACGACGGCTTCATGGTGATCTGGAAAGGCATCGGTGCCGCCGAGATCGAAGCCCTCGACCAAACGGTTCCCCGCATCGGGGAGAAGAAGCCCCGCAAAAAGTAAGTCAGGCATGGTTCGCACCCTCGCTCTCGCCGCGGTCCTCCTCGTTCCCCTCGCCGCTTCCGCCGTGGAGCTCCGGCTCCCGACGGAAAACCACCACCTTTTCTCCGGCCAGCCGGAGAAATTCTACATGTACGTAGACCGCACCTTCGAGGGCGAGACCAGCAAGCCCTGGGAGGGCGGCAGCTTCGGCTTCGTGCGAACGCCGATCCGGCTGGGGCAGGACGTGGTGCTGACGAAGTTCCACGAGGGAGTGGACATCGCGCCGGTGAACCGGGACAGGGCGGGCAACCCGCTCGATCTGGTCAATGCCGTGAGCGAGGGAACGGTGGTCCACGCCAGCAACGTGGCCGGCCGCTCCAACTACGGGAAATACGTCGTGGTGGAGCACCGCTGCGAGGGCGACACCTTCTACAGCGTGTACGCCCATCTGGCGGAAGTGAAGGTGCAGCCGGGCGATCCGGTGAAGGCGGGTTCGCTGATCGGGCAGATGGGTTACACCGGCGCGGGGCTGAACCGCACGCGCGCGCACCTGCACCTGGAGATGTGCCTGTTGATGAGCCGGCACTTCGAGGGCTGGCACCGGGCTTTCTCCGGCGGGACGAATTTCCACGGGAACTTCAACGGCATGAACCTGGCCGGCCTGGACGTGGCGACGCTTTTCCTGGAACACCGGAAAAATCCCGCGCTGCGCTTGCAGGACTTCGTGCTGGCATGCCCGGCGTATTTCAAGGTGACGGTGCCGCGCAAGGGCGCTTGGGATTTCGCGGAAAGGCACAAGTGGATGGTGAAGGGCGACATGAGCGCCCCTTCCGCCTCCTGGGAGATCGCCTTCACCGCCACGGGGCTGGCAGTCGGTATCACGCCGGTCGAGCGGGAGGTCACCGGGCCGGTGATCACCGCCGTGCGGAACTCCCGCATCGCCCATCGCCACCTGACGCGCGGCCTCATCGACGGAAACGGCACGAACGCCACCCTCACCCGCTCCGGGAAGCAACTGGTGGCACTGCTGACGGACGGGTTCCCGATGCCGGCGACGGAGGCTGGCGGGCCGAAGGCGAAGTAGCGCCTCGGGCTGGCGCGACATGGCGCTTGGCACTTCCGGGGCGGCTCTTCTAGCGTCCCGGCACATGGACAGCATCCTCGCCCGCATCGAATCCCTCGGCTACAAGCTCCCCGATGTCCCCGTGCCCGTCGCGGCCTACGTGAACTGCGTGCGGAGCGGCAACCTGCTTTTCCTTTCCGGCGGCCTGCCCATCGACGGCGAGCGCAAGATCATCGGCAAGGTGCCTGCGGACGTATCGATCGAGGAAGCACAGGAAGGCGCCCGCATCATCGTGCTGAACCGCCTGGCGGTCGTGAAGCAGGAGATCGGTTCGCTCGACAAGGTGAAGCGGATCGTGGCGCTGAACGGATTCGTGAGTTCGGCCCCCGATTTCTACGGTCATCCGCAAGTGGTGAACGGAGCGAGCGAGCTGCTGATCGAGATCTTCGGCGAGAAGGGCAAACACTCCCGCACCGCCCTGGGTGCCGCCGCCCTGCCGCTGAACGTGGCGGTTGAGATCAACTTGATCGTGGAGGTGGAATAGCGTGACCGTTGCGGCACGACGTGAAACGTTGTGCTACTTTCCGCCGACACCAGTGTGTCCGGGACACCCCCCATGCTCTTCGATTCCCACAATCACCTGCAGCATTTCGGAGAGCCTGCGGAGATCATAAGGGAAATGCGCGCGGCCGGTATCGGCGGCTGCACGGTGAACGGGACCTGCGAGGACGATTGGGAAGCAGTGGCGAAGCTGGCCGAGGAGTTTCCGGGCTTCGTGCGGCCGGCCTTCGGGTTGCACCCGTGGCATGCCCGCAAGCGGTCGGGGAAGTGGTTGCAGGCGCTTGAAGGTTATCTGGACCGTTTTCCCGCGGCATCGGTCGGTGAGTGCGGGCTCGACGGCTGGGTGAGCGGTCCCTCCATCGAGGAGCAGCGGGAGGTTTTCCTGCCCCAACTCGCCATCGCCCGGGAGCGGGACCTGCCGGTCACGATCCATGCGCTCAAAGCGTGGGAGCCGCTGTTCGAGGCCTTTGATGCGGAGCCGCCGCCGCCACGGTTCCTGATGCATTCCTTCGGTGGTTCTCCGGAGCTGGTGAAGCGGCTGGTGCCCTTGGGCGCACGGTTCTCCTTTTCCGGCTACTTCCTCCAGCCGCGGAAGGCGAAGGTGGTGGAAACTTTCAGGGCCGTCCCGAAGGATCGGCTGCTGATCGAGACGGATGCCCCGGACATGCTGCCTCCGCCGGAGTCCATCTCGCATCCCCTGCCGGGAGAGAAGAATCACCCGGCGAATCTCGGACGGATCGCCGTGGCGTTCGCCGGGCATCTGGAGATGACGCCGGAGAGCCTGGCAGCCGTGATCGCCGCCAACCACGCGGCGCTGTTCGCGGGGACGAGCGGCTAGTGATGGGGCCGCATCGAAAAGATCGCCATGAAGGCCGACCACTCGCCCTCCCAGCCGTCTTCCTGGAGACGCTGCGCTGCCTCCTTCCAACCCGGGATGACCAGTTGTTCCTTTTCGATCTGTTCGTGATCTGGCGGGAATTCCTCCGCGGGCAGGAAGCCCCGGGAGAGATGGAAGCAGGCCCAGGCCCGCCAGGAGCGGATTTCCTTCCGTTCCCCGCTGACCCGCGTGGCGAGATGCTGGAAATGTCGCACCGGATTTCCCAGGAAAAATCCTTCGGGCCGGTGCGTCAGGATCCAGGCAAGTGCGGCATAAGGGGGCGGGTAGAGCCCGAGTCCCTCCTCATTACCACGGAGATCTGCCATGAAGGCCTTGTTGAGCTGGAGAATCGCTTGGGCCGGTTTTCCCTCGCGCCAGAGGGACTGGGCGTAGGAAATGGCAGCCAGGTAGAATCGCTCGCCCTTGGCAGGAGCGTGCACCCGGGTGACCATGTGACCCAAGGGATGGGCGACCTCCGGCAAATGCGGGCACGGCGGCAGCACGAACGTCGCATGAACCGGGGACTTCATTCCGTCACTTTTCTGCGACATATTCACTTCCTTCCACCGAGCGTGGAGGCGGATCGACTTCCTTTCAAATGAAAGCAAGCGCCATCAGCGTGCGTTTGAGATTCCCACCGCGTTTTCTGTTCGCCAGCGTTACTGAATATTCATAAAATGCACTTTTCTCCGGACTTCCTTCGCTTGTCAGCAGGTGCAATCGGCTCGTGCCTGCTGCTGGTCTCATGCGAGCGCAAGGGAGAAGCCAACTCGGGGAAGATCCCCGC
>CBIHMP010000183.1:0-7960 GCA_966211015.1 uncultured Luteolibacter sp.
GGCGCTCGCGGGCCGCGACTACGCGGATCTGCTCAACCAGCTCCTCGACAACCTCAAGGAAAACGTGGGCGAGGAAGCCCACGCACTGCTCCAGACCCGCGAGGGCGGCAAGGAACTGGTGCTGGTGATCTCGACCGACAAGGGTCTCTGCGGCGCCCTCAATACGAACCTCGGCAAGAAGGTCCGCGCCGAGGTTCCCAAGGATGCCGACATCGTCACCGTCGGCCGCAAGCTCCGCAACCAGCTCGGCAAGGCCGGCCGGAACATGGTGGCGGACTTTGAAGTGAAGGACCCCGTTCCTTTCGCGGATGCCCGCCCGATCGCGAAGTTCCTGACCAAGGCCTTCCTTGAGGGTGGCTATAGCAAGGTCAGCGTCGCCTTCTCGAATTACATCAACGTGATGCGCCAGGAGCCGACCATCGTGCAGCTCCTCCCGATCTCCACGGCCGCTCTGGGCGAGAAGCAGGACTACGAGGGCATGGGCAAGGACGTGAAGGTGAATGAAACCAATCACGCCGCGGCCCTTTCGAACGACTACCTCTTCGAGCCCAGCGGCAAGGACGTTCTCGACACCCTTCTTCCGCTCTACATCAACTTCCAAGTCTATCAGATGCTCGTCGAAAGCCGCGCTTCCGAGCACTCCGCACGGATGGTCGCCATGAAGGGTGCCACCGACAACGCGAAGAAGTTCATCAAGGAGCTCACGCTTGAATACAACAAGCTCCGTCAGGCCGCCATCACCGCTGAACTCCTCGAAATCACCACGGCCATGAGGGCCATGGAGTGATCGGTCACTGTCAGTTTATCACGTCTCCCATGAAGTCCCTTCTACTCCTTCTGCCCTTCGTCGCGCTGCTCGCTTCCTGCGGCACGGTATCCAGTGTCCAGCCCGCCACGGGAGCTACCGTGGGCGGCAAGGCTTATTCAAAGGTGGTGGTGCGGGATTTCGCCTACCGCGGTGCCGCGGATCAGGAAAACGGCCCGGTGAGTGGTAAGAACTTCCCCAACTACGTCTCTGCAGAGATCGCAAAGAAGAATGCTTTCGGCTCCGTTGCCCGTAGCGGCAAGGCAGATGCAAATACCCTTGTCGTCGAAGGTGAGATCACCCGCTTCGTGGAGGGCAATGCCGCCCTGCGTGCGCTCGTCGGCCTGGGTGCAGGAAGCTCTTATTTCGACGCCAGCGTGCGATTCGTCGATGGCGGTAATGGTGCCGTAGTCGGCACCATGACGGCCGACAAAAATAGCTGGGTGCTGGGCGGTGGCCTGGCCGCCGGCCAGACGGTGGAAACTTTCATGCACGGTGCGGCCCAAAAGGTGGCTGGCGAATCCGTCAAATTCTCAAAGGGCGCGGCGCAGCGCTGAACGAGCCGATAACCGAATCTGTAACAACTAGTCACATCTTGCGATGAGCAACCAAGGAACCATCGTCCAGGTCATCGGCGCCGTCGTTGACGCCGACTTCTCGAAGGCCACCGCGCTTCCGGGGATCTACAACGCCCTCGAAGTTTACTACAACCTGAACGGGGTGGACACGAAGCTCGTGCTCGAAGTGCAGCAGCACCTTGGCGACGGCTGGGTCCGCGCGGTGGCCATGTCCGCCTCCGATGGCTTGAAGCGCGGGATGGTGCTCACCGATACCGGCAAGCCCATCGCGGTCCCGGTCGGCAAGCAGGTGCTCGGCCGGATCTTCAACGTCACCGGCGATCTCGTGGACGAAAACGTTCCCCTCGCCGATGCAAACCTCCGTTCCCCGATCCACCGCGCCGCTCCATCTCTGACCGAACAATCCGCGGCCACTGAAATCCTTCCGACCGGAATCAAGGTCATCGACCTCATCTGTCCCCTGCTGAAGGGTGGCAAGGGCGGGATGTTCGGCGGTGCCGGCGTGGGCAAGACCGTGGTCATCATGGAGCTCATCAACAACATCGCGAAGGCACACGGCGGTTTCTCCGTCTTCGCCGGTGTGGGCGAGCGCACCCGTGAAGGTAACGACCTTTACTGGGAAATGATCGAGTCCGGCGTTATCGCCACCGAGAAGGACGAAAAAGGTCACGTGGCTCTCGATGACAAGGGAAACCCGGTCCTCACCGAAGGCTCGAAGGTCGCCCTCTGCTACGGCCAGATGAACGAGCCTCCGGGCGCCCGTCTCCGCGTCGCGCTCTCCGCCCTCACGATGGCCGAGCACTTCCGCGATGAGGACAACCAGGACGTGCTTCTCTTCGTCGATAATATCTTCCGGTTCTCCCAAGCAGGCTCCGAGGTGTCCGCTCTTCTGGGCCGCACCCCGTCCGCCGTGGGTTACCAGCCGACCCTCTCCGAGGAAATGGCCGGTCTCCAGGAGCGCATCACTTCCACGAACAAGGGCTCGATCACCTCGATCCAGGCCGTGTACGTGCCCGCGGACGACCTTACCGACCCCGCTCCCGCGAATACCTTCGCTCACCTTGACGCGACGGTGGTGCTTGAGCGCTCCCTTGCGGAACAGGCGCTCTTCCCGGCCGTGGACCCTCTCGCTTCCACCTCGAAGGCCCTCGCGCCCGAAGTCGTCGGCGAGGAACACTACCGCGTCGCCCGCGGCGTCCAGCAGGTGCTCCAGCGCTACAAGGACCTTCAGGATATCATCGCCATTCTCGGCATGGACGAGCTTTCCGACGAGGACAAGCTCACGGTGTTCCGCGCCCGTAAGATCCAGCGCTTCCTCACCCAGCCCTTCCACGTGGCGGAAATCTTCACGAACGTGCCCGGCGCGCTCTGCTCCATCGAAGAAACGGTGAAAGGCTTCGCCGAGATCCTCGACGGCAAGTGGGACGATGTCTCCGAAGGCAACTTCTACATGAAGGCCGGCATCGACAGCGTCTCCCGCGACTAAGCTAAGTGTTCCGCCGGATCAGTGTTTTTCACTGGTCACCGACCACCGATCATTCCCATGGCTCTCCACCTCGAAATCGTCACCCCGGAAAAGAAGGTCTTCTCCGATACCGTCGGCAACGTCTATCTGCCCGGGGCTGATGGCGAGCTTGGCATCCTCGATGGCCACGCCGCGCTGGTGACTGCCTTGCAGCCGGGTGAACTCCGCTATGAGAAGGGCGGTCAGAATGTCACCCTCGCCATCGGCGGCGGCTTCGCCGAAGTCACGCGGCACAATGTCAAGGTCCTCACGGACATGGCAATGGGCGAGGACCAGATCGACGAATCGAAGGTCGAGGAGGCCATGAAGCGTGCGGAAGCACAACTTGCCGGAATCAGCCACGACAACGATGCCGAGGAGGTAGCCCATCTTCAGGCTGTCATCGCGAAGTCGATGGCGCAGTTGAAGCTCAAGCGCCGCCACCGGAACTAAGTCTCACGGCAAACCTTTCCCAAGCCCGCCCGGTCCCCCGCGGCGGGCTTTTTCTTGCTCCGCCGCGCGGATGCACTTGATCATGCGTCTGTCTTCCCGCGCGGCCGGGTTTGCCAAGGTGCTGCGGAGTGCCTCAGGATCGCCGCATGCCGCTGCCGATCCGGATGCTCTGCCTGATGATCCTCGCCTTGTCCTCACTGCGGGGGGAAGAGCAGCGCTTCGTCCACGAGAGGCCCTTGATGGGAACCCGTTTCGCGATCACTTGCTACGGCACGGACGAAGCGGCGGCCAAGACGGCGGCGGGCGAGGCATTTGCGGTCGGAATGGAGATCAATGCCGTGGCTTCCGACTACCTGCCGGACAGCGAGCTGATGCAGCTTTCGAAAAAGATCGGGGTGCCGGTGAAGGTCTCCCCCTTGCTGGCGGAGCTGCTCGATGCGTCCTTTGCGATGGCGGAATCCTGCGGCGGAGCTTTCGACCCCACCTTGGGGCCGCTCACGAAGCTGTGGCGGGAGACCCGGCAAACCGGGCAATTGCCCACGGACGAGGTATTGGCGGCAGCGAGGGCGCGCTGCGGCTGGCAGAATGCCGTCTGGAACCGCGAGGCGGGAACCATCCTCCTGAAGAAAGCGGGGATGCAGCTCGATTTGGGCGGGATCGCGAAGGGATTCACCGCGGAGAAAATGTTCGCCGTGATGAAGAAGAACGGCTTTTCGAAATCGATCATCGCGGCAGGAGGCGACCTCCGTCTCGGCGATCCGCCGCCGGGGAAAACCGCGTGGCGCGTGGGGCTCCAGACTTTCGATCCCGATGAACCGGAGGAGGTCGTCGAGCTGGCGAATTGCGCGGTTTCGACCGCCGGGGACCTGCATCAGTTCGTGGAAATCGGTGGGAAGCGCTATTCGCACATCATTGATCCCGCGACCGGGCTGGGGCTCACGCGCCGGGTGGCGGTGAGCGTGATCGCACCCGGCGGAACGCTGGCCGACGGGCTCGATACCGCGGCTTGCGTGATTGGTCCGGAGAAGGCGGAGGAATTCGCGCTGCAGCGCGGGGCGACGCGCGTGGCGGTGAGGAAATAGCCTAGCCCGCCTTGGCCCGCTTCCGCAGGCCGTCCAGCACCATCTCCGCGAGCGGCGAGAGCTTCCCGCGCCAAGCGGCAGCGATGGTGAGCTCCGGGCAATCCGGGATTTCCCAGGCACGGGTTCCCTTCGGGATCGCGATGCCGGGAGCCTTCACGCTGAGGCCGGCGCCGAAGCCCTGCGCCACGTAGGCATGGACCAGCTCGAGCGAATTCACCTCGATGCGGGACGGCCACTCGAGCCGGGCCTTTGTCAGGGCCTTTGAAAACAGCCGGCTCATCGCGGTATCGGCGGGCGGCCGGATCAGCGGGAGATCCACCGCCATGCCGTGCATGCCGGAGCGGGCGACTTTGTACGAGGATGGCAGTAGCAAGATCAGCGGCATCGAGATCAGGACCTCCGTGCGGAGCCCCGCGGGCGGGCGGGATTCCAGCTCGCAAACCGCGAGATCCACCTCCTCCCGCTCCAACATCGCGAAAGCTCCCCGCTGGTCCGTATCGGAAAGGCTCAATTCGAAGTCCGGCCGCGCTTTCCGCACCGTGGCCAGGACATCCGGCAAGTGCCGCCGGATGATGGTGGCAGGTGCCGCCAGCCGCAGGCGGCGCGAGGCCCTGCCAGCGATGCGCGCAGCCACGTCCGGCAGCGCACCGAAGAATGGAGCGAGGAAGTCGTAGAGATCGCGGCCCTCCGGGGTGAGCTTGAAGGGGCGGCGCTGGAACAGGCGGACGCCGAGCTGGGCTTCCAAGATCGTGATCTGCCCGCTGATCGCGGGCTGCTGGATACCGTAAGGCATGTTGCGCGCCGCCGCCGTGATGCCGCCGCTGCGTGCGACGTGATAAAAGAGCTCCAGATGATGAAGATGGGGAGGAGGCTGGGACATCGGAAAAGATCATCGACAAAACCGATGATCGCGCAATGGGAATCGACTCACCGGATACGAAGCATTTTTGGCAGCTTGTGCGCATGCTTTATCTGCTCGCCTCAATCGCCGCGCTGATGGTCGTCATCGAGCGCCTGTGGCCGGGTCAAGCGCTGCCGACGGTGAAGCGCTGGTGGCTCCGGCTCCTGCTGGTGAATGCCGCACAACTCGGCATCGTCATCCTGGCCGGCCTGACCTGGGACCGCTGGTTCTCCAAAGTCTCGCTGTTCCAGCTCAGCGATCGCGTAGGCCCGCTGCTTGCCGCCCTGCTCGCCTACTTTGTCTCCACCTTCGTGTATTACTGGTGGCACCGCTTCCGGCACGAGTCCTCGTTCTTCTGGAAGCTGTGCCACCAGCTCCATCACTCGGTCAGCCGCATCGAGGTGCTGGCGAGCTTCTACAAGCACCCGGTGGAAATCTTCATCAACTCCATCATCAGCGCGCTGCTGGTTTACACCATCCTCGGCTGCTCGGTGGAGGCGGCGGCATGGTACACGGCGATGACGGCGGTGGCGGAGTACTTCTACCACTGGAATGTCCGCACGCCGCGCTGGATCGGCTGGCTGATCCAGCGGCCGGAGTCCCATCGCGTGCATCACCAGCACCGGCACCACACGCAGAATTTCGCCGATCTGCCGATCTGGGACATGCTTTTCGGCACCTTCAGCAATCCCGCCGCGTCCCCCCGCCGCTGCGGCTTCGACCGGAGGAAAGAGGATCGCGTGGTGGAGATGCTGGCCTTCCGCGACGTCCACAAGCCACCGCCGGTACCGCCCGGCTGTCTGGGATGCCGCAAACGCTGGGCGTGCCACCTGACGAAGGGAGGTGCGGCGTGAAATGGCGCAACGTGGCGGCAATTTTCCTGCTGGTGGGAGGCTTCCTCCAGATCGCGGGCTATCTCGCCGGTTCCATGGTCTTGAGGGGCCTGGGAGTGGCGGGGGTGTTTGCCCCGTTTCCGAAGGTCTTCTGCGAGGCGGACGGCTACGAAGCCTTCGCGGCCCGCTTCTTTCTCGAAGGCGAGCACAGCCATGGCGGCGCCTGGTCCTGCGAACTGACACCGGAGATCTATTCGCAGCTTTCCGGCTGCTACAACCGGCGCAATGTGTACGGAGCCACGCTGGCGGGAGCCCCCTTGATTCCGGAGAAACTGCGGGAAACTTTACTCGAGCGATCCCTCGCCGAGGATTCCGCCTTGCGGCGCGAGCTGGGCGTTCCGCCGGGCCTCTGCGACTTGCGGATCCGGATCGTGCCTCGACCGGGGGAGCCGAACCAGCCATGGATCTACCGAGCGGAGGTGATGCGATGAAACCGATGTCAGCCTGGCAATTCACGATCTTCCGGATCGTCTTCGGCCTCTACTTGGCCCTGCACTTCGCGAGCCTGGCACCTTGGGCGGCGGAAATGTTCGGAGCCCGGGGTATCATCCCGGATCCTTCCTTGAACCCGACCTACGGGCTTTTCCCCAACCCGCTGAACCTCGACCTGCCGGATCGTTTCGTCACCGGCTTCACGTGGGTGCTCGCCGGGCTTTCCCTGCTCTTCGCGGCCGGGATCTGGCGGCGCGGCGTTTCCCTGCTGCTGTGGTTCGGCTGGGCCTGCC
Source organism: uncultured Luteolibacter sp. (assembly GCA_966211015.1). GTDB lineage: Bacteria > Verrucomicrobiota > Verrucomicrobiia > Verrucomicrobiales > Akkermansiaceae > Haloferula. Next base: position 6,942 of record CBIHMP010000183.1, read on the forward strand.
TGTTCCACCGGAACAACCTCATCTTGAATCCGTCGATCCCGTACGTTGGCCTCCTGCTGCTGCTCTGCGCCCTGATCCCGCCGGGCGAGCCGTGGAGCCGCGGACAGGCGGAGCGACCGTGGTACATGCCGTTGTGGGTGTTCCGCACGGCGTGGATCCTGATGGCGGCGGGCTACACTTTCAGCGGCTTCACGAAGCTCTACTCGCCGAGTTGGATCGATGGCAGCGCGCTGAGGTTCCTGCTGGAGAACCCCTTGGCCCGGCCCGGCCTGCCGCGGGACTGGATGCTGGGCTTGCCGCCGGTGTTTCTGGCCGTCGGCACTTGGTCCGTCCTGGCGGTGGAGCTCCTGTTCGCCCCGCTGTCCCTGTGGAGGAAGACCCGGCTGCTGGTGTGGGTGGCCATGGTGTTGCTCCACGCCGGGATCGTGCTCATGGTGGATTTTGCCGATCTCAGTCTCGGGATGCTGATGATCCACCTTTTCACCTTCGACCCCGCGTGGCTGCCCGCGCGGAAAGGCCGCGACCAGCCTCTGAAAGTCGCCTTCGACGGGGACTGCCTCCTCTGCAACCGGTCCGTGCATTTCCTGGCTGCTGAGGACGCTTCGGACACCCTGCGTTTCTTGAAGCTGCAGAGCCCGTACGGACAGGAAATGATGAAGCGCGCGGGAGAGATCTCGCTCGACAGCATGCTGCTTGAAGCGGATGGAAAACTGCTGAGCCGGGCCGACGCGGCGCTGCGCATTTGGGACGCGCTGGGCGGGCATTGGCGGGTGCTCGCCTTCCTCGGCCGCTGTATCCCGCGGCCGCTGAGGAATGGCATTTACGACTTCATCGCCGCCCGTCGGATCGCTTGGTTCGGGAAGGCGGATGCGTGTTCGCTGCCCTCCGATGCCGTGCGGGCGCGCCTGCTGAGCGGCGAGCAGGTTTGACAGCATGGGGCGCCCCGCCTTTCCTGCGGGCGTGTCACCCGAGGCCCTGGAGGATTTCGCGTTCGCGTTCTTGAGCATCTTGTTTGAAGG
>CBIHMP010000184.1:0-7934 GCA_966211015.1 uncultured Luteolibacter sp.
ACCCCGAAAAGATCCTTCACCCGCAGCGCGATCCAAGGGTCCTTGCCAATCTCGTAGGTGATCTTCGGCTGCTGGCCGTTGGCGAGCGTGATCCGCTCCGGCGCGTAGGAATCCAATGCGGCCCGCTGCGGGGCGCTCAGCCACTCCTTCAGCACCGGCCAGACCTGGCGCTCCTTGATATCCTTGTAAGCTACGGCCCCGTGGCAAATCTGGGCCACCGCGGCGGCGCGGTCCTCCTCGCCCCAGCCGGGCAGTTCCAGCTCCGGCATCCATTTGCCGAGGCAGGAGAGCCGCGCGCACCATTGGTCCACCGCGGCGTCCCAATGCTTCAGGACCAGCTCTCCCGAGAGCACGCGGGCCGCCAAGATCTCCGCGGCGGCATCCAGATTCACGCCGTGGTCGCTTTCCCTCGACTCCAGCACGAGATCGCGGAAGACGGTTTCCTTCTTTGCCACCACGCGGCGGCGGGAGTCGTCCCAGGCCGCGCCATCGGTGAGGCGGAAATCCTCCGGGAAAAGCTCTCTGAGCCACTCCGGGTCGATCGCCGTGGCGCGCCGGAGCTGCACGATCACCTCCCGGCCTTCCACTTCGGTAATCTCCGCCGCCACGAAGGCCACGGCTTTTTTCGCGGCGCTTTCCTCGTCCAGCTTGCCGCGGCGCTTGCCGACCACGCGGCAGGCCAGCGTGGCTTCCCCGAAACGGACCGCCAGCCGGTCGCTGAAGGAGGCGAGCATCGCCCGGCCCACGGCCTCGCGGCGTTTGGCAAAATCCACGCCTTCCCAGGGCCAGCCGCGTTGCAGGGCGAGCCGCTGAAGGCGGTCGAAGCCTTGGGCGATTTCCCGCGCGCCCCGGCCGTGAATCCCGAGGGGGGCGCAGCGCCGGGGGTCGAAATCCATGGCCGCCGCGGAGTCGAAGGCCCGCCACTCCGCCTCGAAATCGCTGCCATCCCCGTCGAACACGAAGTCCTTGCGCCCGATCCCGCCGCGCTTGGAGGCGAAGATGCCCTCTCCCTGCACGGCGGCGGCAATGAAGGCCATTTCCGCCACGCAGCCCTGCTCGACCCCTGCAAGCATCAGGCGGGCGTAGCGCGGCTCCAGCGGCAGGGTAGCCATCGATCGGCCCTCCTCCGTCAGTGCTCCGTGGGCATCGAGCGCCCCCAAGTCGTGCAGTAGCGATTCCGCGCGGACGAGGCTTTCCTCCAGCGGAGCATCGAGCCAGCGGAAGTCCCGGACCTCGGCGATCCCGGCCGCCTTCAAAAGCAGCACCGTCTCCGCCAGATCCACCCGGCGCACCTCCGGCTGATCGAAGGCTTCCCGGCGCGCGTGCTCGCTTTCACTCCACAGGCGGAAGGCCCGTCCCGGACCGGTGCGTCCGGCCCGGCCCGCGCGCTGCTCGGCGGAGGCCCGGGAGATCTTCCGGATGAGCAGGGTGTCGATTCCGCGGCGGGGATCGAAGCTGGCTTCGCGCGCTAGTCCGGCATCAATCACCGTGCGCACTCCCTCGATGGTGAGGGAGGTTTCAGCCACGTTCGTGGAAACGATGATCTTTGGTCTCCTGCCGCTTGAAACGGCTGCTTCTTGCGCGGCGGGTGGCAGGCTCCCGTGCAGCGGGAAAATATCGTGGTTTCTTGTAAACGAGGAGTTTTCAAGAGTTTCCACGGTCTTTCTGATCTCGTGCATCCCGGGCAGAAAGCAGAGCACGTCCCCCGCGTCGGGGATTGCCAGCGCTTCTTTAACGATGGCTGAAACACGCTCCCAAACAGGAGTTTCAATCGGTGGTCCACCGCGCCGCGAGTCTGCCTTCGGCCTGTCCGGTCGATAGCCGATCTCAATGGGAAAAGTTCGTCCTCCCGCTTCAAGCATTTTGGCAGGAGCTAGAAAACTCGCGAGTCCGCGTGTTTCAAGCGTGGCGGACATTACCACCACGCGCAGGTCCGGTCGCCGCGATTCCTGGAGGTCCAGACAGCGACCGAGGGCGACATCGACGGCGAGGCGGCGCTCGTGGAACTCGTCGAAAACCACCGCGTCCACCCCCTTCAACTCCGGGTCCTCCTGAAGCCAGCGCTGGAACACGCCGTCGGTCAGGTAGATGAGCCGGGTGTCGCGGCCGTATTTCGTATCGAAGCGGACGGCGTACCCGACTTCGCCGCCCAAAGAGGTGCCGCGGAGTTTCGCCACCCACCCGGCGAGAAGCCGTGCCGCCATCCGGCGCGGCTCGATCACAAGAATCCGGCCGCTAATCCCGGCGTCCATGAGCATGCCGGGCACGGCGGTGGATTTTCCCGAACCCGTGGGGGCCTTCAAAAGGACGCGATCTCTCTCCCCGGAGGCCACGGCGGCCTTCAGCTCCTCCTCGATTTCATGAACCGGCAAACGCACCCCCCGGCGATAGCGGCACCAGCACGGAATGGAAACCGTCAAGACGCGACGGCGTTACAATTTCGGAGCGGGCAAAAGGACGCCTCCTGCGGCGCTTCTCCCGCCAAGGAACCGCTCGGACAACCGAAAGAGCGCCCGGCTTCCGTCCGTTATTCGCATTGCAAGCCCGTCCCCGCAGGCCTATCCTCATTCCTATGAACACCGCGCTCGCATTCTTGCCGAACTTCGGCGGCCCGGAAATGATCGTCATTTTCGTGATCATCCTGCTGCTTTTCGGCGCGAAGAAAATTCCCGAACTCGCCCGCGGACTGGGCAAGAGCATGGGCGAATTCAAGAGAGCCCGTGAAGACTTCGAACGCGAAATTACCCGCTCCGAAGAAGAGGTGCGCATCAAGGAGGCCGCCGGAAAAGAGGCCCACGACAAGGCCTGATCCGTGAGATTCCGCCCCTCCTCCCTTGCGATCGCCCCGGGTTTCCTCGGGGCGTTTTTCTTGGCGCTCGTTTGCAGCTCCTGCAAGGAGGAGGACCGGGATCCGGGAGGAATCGGGCAGCCGCCAGCGTCCACGGCCCCCGCTCCTACCCCGGCGGTGTCCGCTTCCGCTGCCGCGGAACCCCCGCGGGTCCGGGAGACGAAGGAGGATGGGCGGGCGATTCGCTTCGTGGCCTACAACGTCGAGAACTGGCTGACAATGGAACGCTTCGTGAACGGCAAGGCGATCCCCGGCGTGGCTAAACCGGAGAAAGAACGTCGCGCGGTGGTGGAGGCGATCCTCTCCTCCAGGCCGGATATTCTCGGCATTTCGGAAATCGGAAACGAGAGCGATGTCGAGGATCTGAAGAAGCATCTGTCCGATGCGGGCATGCCTCTGCCGCATTCCCACCTGAGCCGCGGCGGCGATCCTACCCGCAGCCTGGTGATCCTTTCCCGCTTTCCCATCGGCAGCACGAAGATGCACGAGAATCTCGGCTACCGCTTGGGAGACAGGGCGTACCTCATGCAGCGGGGGATTCTGGATGCATCGGTCAATACCCCCGCGGGCGCTCTCCGTTTCCTGGGCGTGCACCTGAAGTCCAAACGCGAGGTGGAGGAGGGGGATCAGGAGGAGATGCGCCGCAGCGAAGGCCATTTGCTGCGCCGGGAGCTCGACCGGATCCTGCAGGAGGATCCGCAGGCGCGGCTGGTCGTGTATGGAGACTTCAACGACACCCGCCAGAGCTCCACCATTAAAACGGTGCACGGATCCGGGAAGGGTTCCCGCTTGAAGATGGTGGCGCTGAAAGATTCGCGCGGCCACTACTGGACGCATCACTGGAGCTCCGAGGACGTCTATTCCCGCATCGACTACGTCTTCGTCTCCCCGGCCCTCGGGCGTGCCGTTGCTTGGGACCAGTGCAAGATCCTCGATAACGGAGCAGTGGCAGTGGCCAGCGATCACCGGCCGCTTCTGGTTGTCCTGAAGTGACGGGCGAGCTCTGCCCGGCGAACCGGCTGCTACCTTGAAAGCTCGATGATCCGGGCGCTCAGCGGCGGAAGCGGGGGCAAGGGGAGCCCCGCTTCCGGCAGCGATGCTGCGTCCGCCCCGGCCGCCCAAGGCTCCGCCAGCCGTTCCTCGAAACGGAGCGCGTCCCCGGCTCCGATTCCCAGCCAGCCGAGGGCATGCTCCGGCAGCCGCAGCCTCGCGTCCGCGATGTCCGCGGAGCCGTGGAAATTCGCGATCACCAGGAAAGCCTGCCGGGATCCGGAATCGTACCGGAGATACGCGTAGAGCCAGTGGCCGCTGGTCCTCTCCCCGTCCAGACGGCCGTAGGCAGGGTTGTCCTTATTCGCGTGGTTCAGGCCGTAGAATTCCCCGCGGGTGAAGGCCGGTTCCCGGGTGAGCTGGATCAGCCGTCCGTACCATTCGCGGAGTTCACGCTGCTCGGGCGAGAGCAAGCCGCCGTCGAATTTGCCGCCGTTGACCCATTTCACCAATTCCGGCATCGACCAGTAGTCGAAGATCGTCGTCCGTGCGTCGTCGCCGCTGAAGCCCTCTTCACCTGCGGCGGGTTCGCCCACCTCCTGGCCGGAGTAGATCATCAGCGGCCCGCGCCCCATGCCGAAAAGCACGGCGGTCACGGGTCTTCCCACGTGCATTCCCATTCCGGCCCAAGTCTTCGGGCTGGCGAGCCGGACTTCATCGTGGTTCTCGGCGTAGCGCAGGGAGCGATGGAAGCGCCCGCCGGTGAAGGTCAGCGCATCCAGGTCGTTCGCCCATTTGCCGGCGTCGTAGAGGTCCTCCAGCGCGTCGTACACCGGATCGTCGTACACCGCGTCGAAGCCCGCCTCCAAGAGCGCATCGAGAACGTGGCGGTCCGTCAGCTTCGCCGGATCGTTATCGTAGGCCTCGGCGGAAAAGAAGACGCGGGGATCGCGTCCGCGGGCGCGTTTGATCGACCAGTGCCAGAATTCCATGGGAATCATGTGGGCCATGTCCACGCGGAATCCATCCACCCCCATGTCCTGCCACCATTGCAGGACGGCATCCATCGTCCGCCAGGTCTTCGGTACTTCATCGATGGCGGCATCGCAGCCGGGGAGATGGGTGGTATCGCGGCCGGTGGTGAAATCGTGGCCGTAGTTCAGCTTCACGGTTTCGTACCAATCCTGGATCGACGGCGACCAGGAAACGACGTTGTTCCCGCTCACGCGTCCCCATTCGCCTTCGGGGGCGAGCAGGCCGCTGCAGCCGGGCTGCCCCGCCGTGGGCAGCTTGATAGGTGGACCGCCGCCGGGATCGGTAGGACGGAGATAGTAGAAGTGGTTGTCGCGGGAGAAGAAGACGGAGCGATCGTCGCCCTCGCCGAAAGACAGCTCCGGCCTCACGTCCGAGTGATAGGAGCGGGCGACGTGGTTCGGGACGAAGTCGATGATGACCTTCAAGCCGTGCCCGTGGCAGCGGTCGAGCAGCTCCTTGAACTCGTCCAGCCGCTTCGCCGGATCCAGCGCGTAGTCCGGGCAAACGTCGAAGCAGTCCTTGATGGCGTAAGGGCTACCCGCGATGCCTTTCAGGATATCCGGGACGTCGGCGGGGCGATCCGGATAGGCGGTGCCGCTGGCTTGCTCCAGCACGCCGGTCAGCCACAGATGGGTGAATCCCATCGCCTTGAGCGAAGCGAGGGCGGCGTCGCCGATATCGGCGAATTTCCCGCAGCCGTTTTCCGCCAGCGTGCCGTGTGTCTTCCGCGTTTCGACGGCGTTGCCGAAGAGGCGCGGCAAAAGCTGGTAGATCACGGGACGCTCCGGCACGCTCATCGCCGGAATCAACCAGAGGCTGGTGATTCCGCAAATGCCAAAGCGCCGGCGCTATCAGGGCTTCTCGACCGAGGCGAGGGACTTGCGATCTTCCGGGATGACTTTCAGGGCCAGCGGGCCGAGCCGGGCTTCTGTTCCGGGGACCACGATCACCAGGCGGCGGATGTCCGGATCGGGTTTCCAGACGGCACTGTAGAGAGGCGTCTTGGGGTTGCCCGGGGCAGCGAACCAGACGGGTGCCGCCTTGTTGCCCTCCGGCTTCACATCGACCGGCTGCCACCCGGCCGGGAGCTGCTTGCGCTGGGCACCGAAGCCCATTTGCATCGCTTTCCCCGTCGCGTTCAATACGCGGAAACTACCCCAGGGGAAAGAGGTGCTGTCGTCCTCGATGGCGAAGCCGCGCAGCCCCGTCGGTGCCTTGGAGTCCGGCAAGAGCAGGATCAGGGGCTTCGACATATTACCCCCGATTTTCACCTGGAGCTCGAGGGCCTTCCCCTCGGGAGACTTCTTGTCCAGGGAGCGGACGCTGACGATTCCTTCCGCGGCGGTGGTTTTGATCGCTTCAGTCCGCTGCAGAGGGTGCAGGTTCTTGATCTCCGTCTGCTTCTCTCCGTCGGCGACGGCTACCTGCCGTGCCGCGATGTCCTGATCCCATGCGAGGAAACGGACGTCCACCGCGAGCAGCGAGGGAGAAGAGGCGAGGAAAAGGGCGCAAAAGCAGGATACGATGGGCTTCATGAGAAGAGGATCTGGGAACATCAGGAATCGAACTCCTGATTGGAGATTTCGCGGAACGACACGATCTCGAAACGGCGGCCGAAGCGAGCGTTGGTCGGCGTGAGATCTTCCGGGAGTTCCGTGGCGTTGTCGCTTGGATCGGCGTCGATCCAGTCCGGGACGCGCTGCACCACGGCCTCGCACCAGGAGCGGGCGAGCACCTTGCCGTCGTCGTCTTTCGCCTCTCCGTAGGCGCGGACGGTGAAGGTATCCGAACGGACGGTAACATAGGGACCGAGGGCGTTGAGCAGGTCGGCCTGGGTCAGCCAGCCCGGAGTGCCGGTCCCGGTAAAGGGCTCCGGCAGATTGACGCGATAGGGGTAACCTACATTGCTAAAGGAGGCGACCTTCGAGCCCGCGTTGATACCCGCCCGGTCGATCGCGGCTTGCAAAGCGCCCTTCAAACCGAATTCGGTATTCTCCATCCGCCGGTTTACGAACTCTCCCATCGATTGGAAGGGGCCGCGGCTTTTGACCTCCTTCACGATCTCTTCGGAGAGCGACTCGATCTGGGCATCGGTCAACTCTCGGAAGCCGTTCCAGAGATCTTGCGGCTCGCCGAAAGGACGGCGCTGGCGGGGAACCGGCGTGGCGTTGCCTGCATTGTGGGACTTGCTGCTGCCGCTCTCGGATTCCACGTCGAAGCTCGCGCCGCGCAAGCTGGCGAGCATCGCCTTCCACGCGGCGGGATTCACCGAGTTCACGTTAAACGCGCCATCCACCAGGATGTGCGCTGCCGCGTAACGGCAGCCCGCGGGGGAGGACAGCAGCTCGACGAGTTCGGTCTCGCTCTTGTCCCCGCGGTACAGCAGGTGGCGCGGGTTGCGCAGCGGGTAGCCCTGCGGATCCTCCACCCAGTTCCCGATCACGTCTTTCACCTTGGCAGACACCTGGACTTGGGAGGAGTCATAAGCGGCTGCCGAGCCCGTCCCGGCAGAAAGGGTCGTGCGGGGAGCGATGGAGGAAAAGAAGTAGCTATCCCACACCGCGGCATTCAGGAGATACGACTGATCGTAGAGGCCCAAACCCGAAGGGGAGATCCTATCGCCGGCCGGCGAATTGGGGAGTTTCCTGGCGGTCGTGGTACGGGCGATCCATGGGGAGGCCCAGGAATTGCCGAACTGGGCACCGGGGCCGAAGGCGGAATCCGAAAGATCCCCGTGCTGGAAACCGGCGAGGGAAAATAGGGGGTCCTGGGGTACCTCGAAAAAGGAAAGATAGTCCCGGCCGGTGCTCGGGGCGTTGCTCAGGCCGTAAAAGGAGCGGCGTCCGTCCCCCGTGACCTGAAAAGCCTCGCTCATATAGTCGCGAACCTCACGCATGGTGGATTCGTAATGCGGGCCCGCCGCGAACTGGCCCTGCCCGGCACCGGAGATCATGGCATTGATGTAGCGTTGCCGGGGATTGACGGTGTAAACCAGATCCGCCATCTGATTGTTCTGCCCTGCGGTGCGGTGGAAGGTTTCCAACATCGCGATGACCTGGAC
>CBIHMP010000185.1:0-7858 GCA_966211015.1 uncultured Luteolibacter sp.
GCTTGTAGGACATTCCCAATTCAATCGCTCACCATGCCTCCTCCGCCCCGTAAACGCCCGGCTTTTCAAGCGAAGAAGGCCTGGAAACGATCCGGCCCGTCTCCCGGGAAGGGACAGGGTGCGTCCTTCTCCAAGCAATCCGGCCCCCGGGCTCAGAAACAGGAGCAGGGCTGGGACCAGGTCGCGGGCTGGTACGACAAGCTCGTCGGCGAACGCGGGTCCGACTACCACCGCAATGTCATCCTCCCCGCCGCGCTGCGCCTGCTTGCTCCGGCGGCGGGAGAGAAGATCCTCGACCTCTGTTGCGGCCAAGGCGTGCTGATCCCCCTCCTGCTGGAGGCGAAGGTGGGCAAAATTACGGGGGTGGATGCCAGCCCGCGGCTCATCGCCTCCGCCAAAGCCCGCTTCGAGAACGAGAAACGGGTCGAGCTGATCGTTGCCGATGCCTGTGCGCCCGGTCCGTGGACGGATGGCTCGCATGACGCCGCCGCCTGCATCATGGCGGTGCACGACGTGCCGGATCTCCCCGCGATGGCCCGCCAGACGGCCGCCGCGTTGAAGCCCGGGGGGCGTTTCGTGGCTATTTTCATGCACCCGTGCTTCCGCATTCCGCAGCAGGCGCACTGGGGCTGGGACGAGGGCCGGAAGCTTCAATACCGCCGGGTGGACCGTTACGGCGTGCCGCAGGAAATACCGATCGTCACCCATCCGGGCCAAGGAGGAGGGGAAACCACCACCTTTTATCACCGGCCGGTCGGGCAGGTGCTGACCGCATTCGGGCAGGCCGGGCTGGGGATCACCGTGTGCGAGGAGCTTTTCAGCCACCGCCGCTCCCAGCCGGGACCGCGCGCGAAGGGGGAAAACCGCGCGGTACAGGAGTTTCCCGTCTTCATGGCGATTTCTTGCGTGAAGCGGTAGGGTCCGGAAGCCCCCTTGATCGGGAATTGCGGGTTTCCTGCCCGGTGCGGCCCAATCGTGCCGCGGTCATTGACGCGGCCCGCCCCTCCCCCTAGTTTCCCGCCGACATGAGCGGCTGCCTCGGACCCCAGATGAAGATGGATCCCGGTCTGCACCAGGACAAGAAGCCTTCCTGGATCAAGGTCCGCCTGCCGAATAACCCGGTATTCTGGTCCACCAAGTCCCTCATCACGGACTTGAAGCTGGTGACCGTCTGCGAGGAGGCCCAATGCCCGAACCGCTGGGAATGCTGGGGCCAAGGCACCGCCACCTTCATGATCGCGGGTGAGAAATGCACCCGTGCCTGCGGCTTCTGCGCGGTGAAGACCGCCAAGCCCGATGCCCTCGAGGCGGACGAACCGTTCCGCGTGGCGGAGGCGACCCGCCGGATGAAGCTCCGCCATGTCGTCATCACCGCCGTCGCCCGGGATGACCTCCGGGATGGCGGCGCCGAGCATTTCCAGCAAACCATCGAAGCGGTGCGGGCCATGAATCCGGGCATCGTGATCGAGGTGCTGGTACCGGATTTCAACGATCGTGACTGGGCGCTGGAGATGGTGATGGAAGCGCGGCCGCACATCTTCAACCACAACCTCGAAACGGTGGAACGGCTCACCCCGCTGGTCCGCTCCCGCGCAAAGTACCACCGCAGCCTGGCCGTGCTGAAGAAGGCGAAGGCAATGGTGAACGGCAAGGTCGCCACCAAGAGCGGCATCATGCTCGGCCTCGGGGAACAGCGCGACGAGATCCTGCGGGCGATGGACGATCTGCTCCAGGCCGATGTCACCGTTCTCACCATGGGCCAGTACCTGCGCCCGACGCCGCGGCATCTGCCGGTGGTCGAATATGTGGAGCCCGCTGTTTTCGACGAGCTCAAGCAGATCGCCCTCGCGAAAGGTTTCCGCCATGTCGCCAGCGGTCCGCTGGTCCGCAGTTCCTATCACGCCGCGGACTTCCGCCCCGAACTGGATATCATGGACGAGATCGACAAGGCGGCTCCGGTGCGGGGCCTGGATCTCCAGCCGGAGGACCTGCCGATTCCTGCCGCGCGCGCCGCGCTGGTGAAGGCTTCGGTGGGTTGAGGAAGGCCTGCACTGTCGCCAAGCGCTGCCCTACTCCCGCACGCGCTCCACGTGCGCGCCCAAGGCGAGAAGCTTCTCATCGATGTGTTCATAGCCGCGGTCGATGTGATAAAGGCGGAGGATTTCGGTGGAGCCTTTCGCCGTCAGGGCGGCGAGCACCAGGGCGGCGGAGGCCCGGAGGTCGCTGGCCATCACCGGAGCGGCGCTCAGTTTCTCCACCCCTTTGATGACGGCCTTCCCTTCGCCCACCGTGATGTCCGCGCCCATGCGTTTCAGCTCCGCGCAATACATGAAGCGCTGGGGGAAAATGGTGTCCACCACGATGCTGGTGCCGGGCGTGGTGGCGAAGAGCGCGGCCATCTGCGCCTGCATATCGGTGGGATAGCCCGGATAGGGCTCGGTCACGATCTCCGCGGACATCGGGGTATCGCCGCGGTGAACCGTGCAAGCATCGCCCACGTCGTTGAAATGCACCTGATGGCCCGCCTTTCGCAGGGTATTGGTGATCGAGGTCAGGTGCTCGTGGCGGATCCGGCGCAGCGTGACTCCTTCGCCCGCCAAGGCGGCGGCGGCCATGAAGGTTCCGGCTTCAATCCGGTCCGGAATGACGTTGTGAACGCATCCTTTCAGCTTTTCCACGCCTTCAATGGTGATCACGGGAGTGCCCGCGCCGCTGATTTTCGCGCCCATCGCGTTCAGGAAATCGGCGAGATCCACCACCTCCGGCTCGCAGGCGGCGGAGGTGATCGTGGTGATGCCTTCGGCAAGCGTCGCGGCCATCATCACGTTATCCGTTCCCAGTACGGTCGGGCCGTTGCTCCCGCAGAGATCGATCGTGGCACCCCTCAGCCCGTCGGGAGCGGAGAGGATGATATTGCCGCCCTCGATCTCGGCCTTGGCTCCCAATGCTTCCAGGCCGCGGATATGAAGGTCCACCGGCCTGTCACCAATCACGCAGCCGCCGGGCAGGGCGACGACGCAGCGGCGCTTGCGGGCCAGCAGCGGGCCCATGACGCAGACGGAGGCACGCATGCGGCGGACAATGTCGTACGGAGCGGTATCGCCGATGTCGGCCGCGGTGACCCGGACCGTGCCGGAGAAACGCTCCACGTCCGCGCCCAGCCCGGTCAGGATCTGCACCATGTAGTTCGTGTCCGACACGTCGGGGACGCGGCGGATCACGCAGTCCTCTTCCGTGAGCAGCGTGGCGGCCAGGATCGGCAGCGAGGCGTTTTTCGAGCCCGATACCGTGATCACGCCGTGAATCGGAGTGCCGCCGTGAACGATGAGCTTATCCATTGAAAACGAATTATTTAACGGGAAGATGGAAGTAACGGGTCCGGCGCGAACGATCCATGGGACATTTCTCAATGCTCACTTCATTCGCCGCGCGGTCGGGAAACGGGGAATGCCCGAGAGATCCTTGAGAGTCAAGATGTCGGTAAGCCCGGCGTCGCGGAGCAACGCTTCTACCGCGTGATCCTGGTGGATGCCGATTTCGAGGGCAAGCCATCCGCCGGACCGGAGCCGCCGCGTCGCAGCCGGCACGAAACGGCGGATCACATCCAAACCGTCCGGTCCGCCGAAGAGAGCGAGATCGGGATCGTGCGCGACTTCGCGGGACAGCGAGGCGCGATCGGTCTCCGGAACATAGGGGAGATTGGCGACGATGAGGTCGAAGGTGTCCTCGCCGAGCGCGGAGAAGAGGTCGCTTTCGACGAAATCCACGTTGGCGATTTCCAGCAGGGCGGCGTTCTCCGCCGCGAGCGAGCGCGCTTCCGCGGAGACATCGGCCAGGACCACGTGCGCGGAGGGATATTCCGCGGCCAAGGTGAGGCCCAGCACGCCGCTCCCGCAGCCCATATCCAGGATCCGCGGGTTTTCCGGCAAGTGGACGTTTTTCAGGAGCCATTCGACGAGTTCCTCGGTCTCGGGGCGGGGGATAAGCGCGCGGGAGTCGGTTTTGAAATCCCGGCGGTGGAACTGCACGCTGCCGAGAAGGTGTTGGAGCGGGATTCCCTCGCCCCGGCGTTTCAGCAGATCGCGCAAGGGAGCGAGATCGTCCTCTTCCAAAGGCTGGTCGAAGCGCAGGTACAGGTCCATGCGCGTGCACGCGAGCTGATGGGCCACCAGCATCTGCATGTTCCGCCGGGCGTCCTCGATGCCTTTCTTGCTCAGGTACGCGGTGCCTTTGTCGAGGGTCTCGAGAACGGTGGTCATTCGGGGAAGCTCAGGCGAGCGAACGGACGAAATCGGTGAAGAAGGCGGCACCCTCCCCCAGGGCGGCAATTTCGATGAACTCGTCGCAGGTGTGCGCCTGATCGATGGAGCCCGGTCCCATGCACACGGAGGGCACGCCCGCGGCGGAAAGATGCGCTGCATCCGAGAACCAAGGGGCCCCGACGGGTTTCGAGGCGGCCCGCACTTCCTGGATGCGGTGGATATACGGATGGGTGGCGGGAATTTCCATCGGCGGGTTCTCGTGCGGCCGCACGATCTCCAGCGGCAGATCCAGCCGCTGGATCGTCCGTTGCAACAGGTCGAGTGCACCGCCTGCATCCCGCAGAGCGGGCGTGATGCGGATGTCGATCTCCGCATCGGCCAAGTCGGGCACGATGTTCGGGCGCGAGCCGCTGCGGAGCACGCCGACATTGAGGGTCGAGCGGCCGAGGACCGGATGAGTGTAGGTGGCCAGTTCCGCCGAGAGCGCGCGCTCCAGGACATCGAGCGCGCGTGCCAATTTCATCGCGGCGTTCTCCCCGCGCTCCGGCTGGGAGGAGTGGGCGGCTTTCCCGGTCGCGCGAAGCGTAGCCCACAGCGAGCCCTTCGTGGTGTGGACGATATCGAGCGAGGTTGGCTCGCCGACGATGGCGAAAGCATAGTCGTGGCCGTGGTGTTTCGCGAAATCCTTCGAGCCCCATTGGCTTGATTCCTCACCCATGAAGGCAACGAAATCGACGGCGACGGGCAGGGTGGGGAGGATCTCCGCGTTCTCCTTTAGTCCCCACAGCATCGCCGCCATGGGACCCTTCGTGTCCGAGGCACCACGGCCCCACAGCTTGCCATCGCGGGTCTCCCCGCCGAATGGATCGATCGTCATGCTCCCGACGCCTACCGTGTCGAGGTGAGGGCCCAGCAAAATCCGGGGACGCTCGTCCCGCGGTGCGAAGCGGGCGATGAGGTTCGGGCGCTCCGGCTTGATCTCCTCGAGCGTGACGGTCGCTCCGAGATCTTCGAGCCAGCCCTTCAGGAAGCCGGCCAGCTCCGCTTCTCCCATCCGGCTTGTTCCCGCGGGATTGTCCGGATTGACGGAGGGAATGCGGACGAGCTGTTGGAGAAGTTCGACTGGCCCTGACACGCGTGCATTGGAGACTCCCGGCCGCGATTTCCAAAGTCCAAATGCGCGGGTCGGCCAATCTTCACGGGACTTCCGCCGTCAGCTCTCCGAAGGCGGCACCTCCACCAGCAAGGGCGAGTCCGCCAAATCCCCGGGAGACACGACCGGCTCTTTCGCCGGAAGTTTCCCGACCGAGCCGTAGCCCTGTTCGATCAAGGCCTTCACCTCCGGTGCCTCCAGCGCGTAATCGCGGAAATTCCGGGGGGCGCAGAGTTCGACACCGGCCTTTTTGAAAACTTTCCACACCAGCTCCGAGCAGTACAGCGTTTCGTCGTCCCAGCGGAAGTGGAAGTCGTAGTTCAGCCCCACCTGCTTCACACCCCACGCCCGCCCCGCTTGGATCGCAGCGGCGTCGGGGGTGGACTTCAAGCGCCGGACTTGGAAGATTCCCGGGAGGCTGCGCCTCCGGAAATCGGCAAAAGGAGTCACCTTCACCGGCTGGGAAGCCTCCAGCACCTTGAACGTGCCGTTGTCCTCAAACACCACCCCGCAGTGGGTATAGCGGGATCCCGTCGCCTCGCGGATCGCCTTTGCCTGCTCTCCGCCGGTACATTGGAAAACGACGTCTCCGGTCCGGAGCTTATAATCTCCTTTTTCCGCCGCAAAGGCCGTGGGAAGCGAGATGCTGAGGGCCGCAAGCAGTGGGAGAGCAAAGGTCCGGAAGGGCATGGGCCCTATCATAGCGTGAGAAGCCGCTCCCGGCAAATTCGGGGCCAATGTTTTTAGAAGCTTGGCGAAATTGTTAAAATGCCTTAAATGATCGCCGTGCCTGCCCGCAGATCCGCCGATTACGGCCCTTTCCTGGCGCTTGCCCTGCGCCTCGGGTTGGGGGCGTATTTTGCATGGAGCGGCTGGGTGAAGGTTTTTCAAACAGGCTTGGACGACTTCACCCGCGCGGTGGGAAACTACAAAATCGTGGTCTCGCCTTGGGATGCGGTGGTGGCCTACACCATTCCCTGGGTAGAAATGACGGTGGGTTTTTGCCTGATCGTCGGGCTTTGGAAGCGCGGGGCACTCTGGGCGCTTGCGGGGCTGGTGGGGTTTTTTGCCTTCGGCGTCGGGCAGGCTTGGGCCCGCAACCTCGATATTGCCTGCGGTTGCCTGGGTGATCCGGACGGAGCGCCCATGAACTACACCTGGAAGTTCATTGAGTTCGGCGGCTACTGGCTCGCCATCGCGCTGATCTGGCTGCTCGGCCGGAAAGGAACCGGCCATGTCTTCGGCGGCAAGCGCTTGAAGCTGCCGGGCTGAAGTTCCGGCTTCCGGAAAGCCTCATGCCGACGTTCCCAACGCCGATGTCGCACCCCCATTTTAAATTGACCGGGGCATCGCCCGCAGATGCGGGGCCTATATTCGATCTCTATAAGGAGCTCTTCCACGGCCACATCCAGCAAATCTGGGGCTGGGATGAAACTTGGCAGCGCCTTAATTTTGAAGAGGAATGGAAGATCGCGCGGACCTGGCGCATCGAGTCCCAGGATCGGCTTGCCGGCTACCTCCAACAAAAGGAAGAGAACGATTTCATCTATTTGCTCTCCATCGCGATCATTCCTGACTTCCAAGGCCGCGGGATCGGCCGCGAAATCATGCTCGGATTCAAGCGGATGGCGGAGGAGCTTGGGCAACCGCTACGGCTTTCCGTTTTCCGGACCAATCCCAGAGCGCTTTCCTTCTATCTGAACCTGGGGTTCAGGGTCGCGGAAGAGGCTCCGGAATTCCACCGCTTGGAGTGGCTGCCGGAAACGAAGGACGTGGGCTAAGGTTGGAATTGTCCCCTGTCCCCCCGGTGCTAAAACACCGGCCATGCGATACAACGAGCGACTGCAGGCTAGGATCGAAACAACGGGCTCCCGCCTCTGCGTCGGCCTGGATCCCCGGCCCGGAACCGGGGGAATCGATGCCGTGCCGGATTTCCTCAAGCGGGTGGTCGATGAAACCTGGCAGCACGCCGCGGCCTTCAAGCCGAACATTGCCTATTTCGAGGCGATGGGCCTCCGGGGCATCGGGATTCTGGAAAAGCTCCTCGAGGCGATGCCATCCGAGGTTCCGGTGATCCTCGACGCCAAGCGCAGCGACATCGGCGAAACCCAGAAATACTACGCCCACAGCTACTTCGCGCACTGGAAGGTCGATGCCGTGACGCTCAACCCTTTCCTCGGCTACGATTCGATCGAGCCGTTCCTGGATTGGGAAGGAAAGGGGATCTACCTGCTGGCGTTGACTTCGAATGCCGGATCGGCGGATTTCCAACAGCAGAAACTGGCGGACGGGCGGTCGGTTTTCGAATTGGTGACGGCTCTGGGCGAGCGGGCGAAGGAGGAAGGCCGGAAGACGGATGTCGGCTATGTGTTCGGCCTGACGAACGCCGGCGGACTGCTGGAGAAAATGCCGGATGCGCCGCTGCTGGTGCCCGGTCTGGGCG
>CBIHMP010000186.1:0-7837 GCA_966211015.1 uncultured Luteolibacter sp.
TCGTCATCACGAGTGCCTTCTTCGAGGATCTGGTGAGGCGGGCAGGACTGGGTTTCCGGCCGCTGGGCACGGTGGAGGACTTCGAGCAGGTACAGGGAGATCCCCACCTGTGGCACCCGCGCAAGGCGCTCGCCACGGTAATCCGCAGCGCGGTGAACCCCTCCTACGGAATGATCCTGGAGACGGCGAAGAAGCTCCACGTCCCCGGGGAAACGGTCATCCTCGCCAGTTCGCTCGCTTGGGGAACTTTTGCCGCGCGGGAGCTGCTGGGGATCCCGCTGGCGACGGTGCATCTGGCCCCCTCGCTATTCGTCAGCAGCCATCGTCAGCCGGTCTTGCACGGGGCACCGGTGCCCCAATGGGCGCCGCGCCGCTTGAAAACCCTCCAATGGTGGGCCGCGGGAAAGGTGGTCGATTACCACGTGCTGCCGGCTTGGAACCGTTTCAGGGAGTCGCAGGGCTTGTCGCCCATGCGCGGGATGCTGCGGGGCTGGCATTCGCCGGACCGGGTGATCGCGCTTTTTCCGGAGTGGTTCGGCCCGCCACAACCGGACTGGCCGCCGCAAACCCGCATGACCGGCTTCCCGCTTTTCGACGAGGCGGGCCTACGGGAGTTACCGGACGAGCTGGACCATTTCCTGGATGACGGGGATCCGCCGGTGATCTTCACCCCCGGCACCGCGATGGACCGGGGCCACGACTTCTTCGGCGAGGCGGTGAAGGCGCTCAAGCTGCTGGGAAGGCGCGGCGTGCTGCTCAGCCGTTTCGCCAACACCATCCCTGCCGGTCTTCCGCCGGGGATCCGGCACTTTTCCTATGCGCCTTTCAGCCAGGTGCTCCCCCGTGCCGCCACCTTGGCCTATCACGGCGGAGTGGGCACCTGCGCGCAGACGCTTCAGGCCGGTATCCCCCATCTGGTTCAGCCGATGGCCCATGACCAGCTCGATACCTTGAGCCGGGTTCACGATCTCGGCGTCGGTACCGGGCTTCACCCCCATCGCTTCAAGGCGAGGCGGATCGCCGCGGCACTGGAGGAGATCCTGGACAATCCCCAGGTGAAGCAACGGGCGGTGGAGCTTTCCCGCCGCTTCGAGTCTGCGCGCTGGATGGCGGAGACCTGCGATCTGGTGGAGGCGCTCTTGTAGCGGTTGCCCCTTGGGAGACGGCCTATCCTTCGTAAGCGCGCCTTAGCTCCGCAATGTTCAGCTTCTTCATGCCCATCATGGCGGCAAAGGCGCGCTGGGAGCAGGAGTCGCCGGGGTCGCTCATCAGCTCCTTGCAGATGGTGGGGACGATCTGCCAGGAAAGGCCGAATTTGTCGGCGAGCCAGCCGCATTGTTGAGCCTCCGGAGCTCCTCCCTTGGACAACTTCTCCCAATAGTAGTCCACCTCGTCCTGGCTCGCGCAATCCACCTGCAATGAAATCGCGGGAGTGAATGTAAAATGAGGGCCGCCATTGAGCGCCACGAACGCCTGCCCCTCCAGCTCGAAGGCAACGACCATCACCGATCCGGCGGGGCGACCGTGCTGCTCATAGCCGGCTTCGCCGTAACGGGCAATATCGGTGATCCTGGAGTCCTTGAAAATGCCGGTGTAAAAGCGGGCGGCTTCTTCGGCCTGGTGATCGAACCACAGGCAGGGAGTGATTTTGGAAAGCATGGCTTTGTTCGGTTCCGCTTCGGCTATCGAGCCTTCACATGAACGACGGGCGGGAAGGACGGATCGGGACAGGCAGGGTGAAATTTTCCGACAGCCCGGTCACAGGTCGCGGAGGCGCTGCAATGCCGCGATGTGTTCGCCTAAAGGTGGTAGGAGATGATCCCGAATGACGGCTCTGATCTCGTCCATCACCTCGGGATTTTTCATGGCGGCCTCATAGTCCCTCATCCCGTGCTCTTCCCCCTGCTCCAGCACCGCCAAGGCGGGATTTTCCCCCACCATGCCGGCGGCTCCTTCGACCGCCTTCGCGAAGGCGCCCCATGGCCCGGAATCCGTAGCCGGAACGGCTCCCATCTCCACGAGATGGTCACACAGGCGGGCGGCACTGTTGGCGTGGTCCGCCCGGATCGCCTGGAGAGCGGTGCGTTCCGTTTCCGAGTGGAACTGCCCCATCGCCTGTGTGTAAGTCTCGATAGCGGAAAGTTCCCCGCGCAGCAGGCTGTTGCACGTCTCCGCGCATTCTTGGGTCGCGTTCATGACTTTGACAGTTAAAAGGCGGGCGGCATTGCCTGCCGTAGATGAGCTGGAGCACGCGCCGTGCTGAGGCCCAAGCCTCTCGTTTTCAACAGGCCCGGGAAAAACGAATTGCATAACTCCGCGGCTTCACCCCCCTGGCGTTGCCGATTGCAGGGGTCGCGCATCGGTTTCATTTTCTGTTCCGGCATTGGACTGCGCGAAAAAGCGGCGCATCGTGGCGGATGGCTGCGAAACCGAAAGAAGACGAGGGGCAGGCAAAAAAGCCGGAAACTCCGGTTCCCGGACCGGTCGGCGACGGGTTCCCGCGGGAAAAAGATGTCTCCATCCCCCCACCCGGCAGCGATCAGGCCAGGGAGGAAGAAAAGGAGCGATGACGTGTCCTGGTCGCGGAAATGAAACCTGATCTGCCGGCGGACGGCTAGCCTCAGGCCGAAAGCACGATCTCCGCGTTCATGGCCGGACCGGCACGCTCGGGGCGGACCTCGGCGGCGAGCTCCGCCATGAACTGCTCATGATGCACCAACTCCAGGCGACCGTCGTGATGCTCCACGATGGCGGTAAGGCTTTCGACCCAGTCGCCTGAATTCAGGTAGCGGATTTCACCCACCTGCTTGTCCTCCGGCGTGTGGATGTGACCGCAAATGATCCCGTCGCAGCCCTTCCGCCGGGCGAACTCCTGGAGCTGCAGCTCGTACTCGCCCACGAAATTCACGGCGGATTTCACGCGGGCTTTGATCGCCTTGCTCACGGAATAATACTCCTTCCCCCGCCATGCGCGGTAGCGGTTGTAGATGCGGTTCGCGGAGAGCAGGGCATCATAACCGACGGCACCGAGAACCGCGATCCATTTGTGGTTCGTGGAGACGGAATCGAAGCCGTCCCCATGCACCACCAGATAGCGTTTTCCGTCCACGCCCTTGTGGATGTGCTCTTTTACGAACTGGAGCTTTCCAAAACCCAGAGGAAGGAAGCGCTCGAGGATGTCATCGTGGTTCCCGCGCAGATAGACGACCTCGGTGTCGTCCTTTTCCATTTTCTTCAGCACGGTGCGGATGAAGCGGCTGTGGCGCTTGCGCCATTTCGCTCCCCGCTTGAGCGCCCAGCCGTCCACGATGTCGCCGTTCAAGACCAGCTTCTCGCAGCGCGTGTGCTTCAAGAAGTCGATCACCTCGTGGACCTTCGCGTCCGCCGTGCCGAGGTGGATGTCGGAGAGGAAGATGGTGCGGAAGTTCCGCTTCGGGCGTTTCTTGCGCTCCTTGAGGGTCAGGGTGACCGGGCCGCGGGTCTCGGAGGCTTCGCGGAGGTGGTTCTCAAAGGCTTCGATCACTTGATCCCAGCCGAGGGTCTCTGCGGAAGACCTCGCACGGGCCCTGAAGGAATCGTCGCGCCAGCGCTGGAGGGCGGCCAAGCACTCCCCCTTATAGCTTTCCCAGTCCCCCTTCGGCGCTTTCAGGCCGTTCCGGTCGTGCTCCACGTGCCGGGCGGATGCCGCGTAGTCGAAGCTCACCGTGACGAGGCTGCTCGCCATCCCTTCCAGCAGGACATTTCCGAAAGTCTCGGTCTCGCTGGGAAAGAGGAGGATATCCGCGGAGGCGTAATGACGGGCCAGATCCTCCCCCGTCTGCATCCCTGCGAAGTGGACGAAAGAGTGCTCGACCTGCAATTTCTCGCGCATGGGGCCGTCGCCCACCACCACGCAGCGGAGATCGGGCATCCGCTCGCGCATCTTCCGGAAGCACTCCATCGCGAAAGGAAGATTCTTTTCCGCTGCCACCCTGCCGACAATGATCGCAACCGGCGATTCGGCACGGGCACCCCATGCCGCGCGCAGGGAGGCATCCCGCCGGGCG
The DNA here is from genome assembly GCA_966211015.1 of uncultured Luteolibacter sp. Lineage (GTDB taxonomy): Bacteria > Verrucomicrobiota > Verrucomicrobiia > Verrucomicrobiales > Akkermansiaceae > Haloferula. The sequence goes on from CBIHMP010000186.1 coordinate 4,047, forward strand.
GGATGGAACAAGGTGGTATCCACTCCCCTGCCGAGCAGGCGCACGTTGTTGAAGCCTTCCCGCCGGAGCATGTCCACGACGTCCGAGGTGGGCGCCATGGTCAGATCGGCGCGATTGTGCACGCGCTTCAGATAGGCCATCGCGGCCGGCTGGAGACCGCCCAGGCGATACTGCTCCATGTACTGGTGGAAATTGGTATGGAAGCCCGCCGCCACGGGGATCTCCAGGGCACCAGCCGCCTTGATGGCGGAGTTGCCGAGAGGGCTCTCGGTCGCGACATAGACGGCATCCGGGCGGCGCTTCGTCCAGCGCTTGCGCAGCTTGAAGCGGCCCGGAAGACCGACCCGCACCTCCTTGTAGCCCGGCAGCGGCACCGAGGCCGTCACCGTCTCGCCGCGGCCACCGACTTCGCCGGTACGAATGACATGAACCAGATGGCCCCTGCGGCGCAAGCCGTCGCAGAGCCGACCGAGCGTCATGGCCACGCCGTTGACGTCAGGAGCGAAGGTATCTGTAACGATGTCAATTCTCATGGATATTCAAGAGATTCAAACAATCCGCACCCAGCATGTAGCATGCGCCCACGGTCGCATGGCTCATCTTTCCCGTGTCGATTTCGACACGGGAGCAATCCCTGCCGTTTGCCCGGTCAGGGACGGCCTCACCCGGTAGGGCGAAAAGGTTTCCCGCTCAAGGTTCCAAGGCCGGCAACAACGAGGCTGCCGTCGGAATCTCCACGTCTTTCAAGGCGGTATCCGGCTTCTGATTGAGAATCACATTCGCAGGATAGGCTGAGATCTTCGACTTGCTGTTCTTCACGTAGAGGTCGATCTCTATCAGCTTCGTGAGCTCTTCCATCGGCTGCGGATCCTCGATGAAAGTGCAGTTTTCGAAAACGCAGTCGCGGGTGAGAAGCAGGAAGCTGATCGGAAGGGTACACTTCACGAAGCGGCAATTGACCACGCGGAGCCAGCGCTCGTTCACATAGTCCGCCGCCTCCTTCTTGCGGAAGTTCATCGAGGGCAGATCGATGTTTTCAAAAACCGAAGTCTGGATCCGGAAGCCGGTGTCGGTGAGATTGATGGGATTGGCGAAGGTCTTCCGGATGATGCAGCTTTCGAAGTAGTATTTCCCGGCGAGGTCGCCGCCATACCAGACGCCTCCCTTGCCGAAGCGGCAATCGTCGAAGGCGCAGTTGATGAAGAAATAGCGGCACGCGTGATCGACCTCGATCGGCAGCCTGTCGAACCGCGATTTCCGGGCCACGAAGTTGCCCCCGGAGAGCTCGATGCGACCACCCCTCCCCGCCGACCAGTTACTGCCCGGCGCGACAACAACGGTCGGCCAGCTCTTTTTCATGCGATCGCCAATGATGATTGCTTCGTTCACCCTCTCTTTCCCTGCGGGGACGGTGATGGCTTCCATCCAGCGGCCTTTTATTTTGAAGGGATCCTTGAACTCGGGCGGTGTGTCGCCGGGAATCTCGATCGGCTCCAGCGGTTGCGGCGCCTTTTGGTCCTCCTCTTGAGCGGCGGCCGTGAAAAGCGGCAACACGAGAAGCGCCGAGACGAGATAAAAGATGCGCCGGCGCAAGCGGGCGGATTCGAGGGGCCGGGAAGTGGTACCTGAAATCATATCTCTCCCTATAGATACGGAGAGAACTTGTCAAAACCCCGGTTTTCCCATGGGGCCTGTCGTCCCCTACCGCGGGGATACCACCACGGCCCTTTGCATCAGCCTCTCGAAATAACGGGGATCCTGGCGGTGGCTCTCGGCGGACTCGCGGAGGCTGACATTGTACAGCTCTCCCTTGGTCAGGTAAACGCGGCTGCTTATCACCACATCGCCCGCCTGTCCGTCCCGATAGGTGAGGGTAGCACCAAACACCTGGCCAACGGTAGGCACGCCTCCAAATTGACCGTGGCTCCTGCCGAGATTCTTCACGTTCTTGGCACCTTTTGACGTCATCGCGGCGATTGTTCCTTCCTGCAGGGTTTCGCCCAGCGATCGGAGGGTCGCGCTATTCAATCCTCGAGGATCGATCGAGATGCGCTTCGGTATCACCATTAAAAGATCAACACCATCCCGGGAGGCATCCACGGCTGCAAAGGTACCGGGCACCGGCGCGGAAGCCTCCTGCCATGATCCGGGCAGGGTGATGCTCATATTGCGGAATTCCCGGTGCAAGGATCCGCAGGAGGCAAAGGCGAGCGCCAAGAGGACGCAGGCGAGACGAGGAAGGCACGACAGGAATCGCATGAATGTACGAGCCTATATAGGCGATGCCGCCACGTGACAAGACCTCCGCACCGATTCATCTTGCCTTTGCTAAACTTTGCGATTATAGTTCCCCGCGCCGACTGCGTTCGGCGGGAACCAAAAGACGGTTCCAACCCTTTTCCGGTCTTCATCGATGAGAGATGGTTCGGGGATTTACCTGATGCTCATCGACACCGCCTGCCGCCGGGACTCCGCGCGGGCAGGCCCCCTACTAAATGACCCCGACTCCGTTCGAGGCGTTGCCCTTGGCAGCGCCCCTCCATCGCGCCCTGCGCGAACTTGAATATACCACCCCCTCGCCGATCCAGGCACAGGCGATCCCCCTTCTCCTGGAAGGCCGCGATCTCCTGGGATGCGCCCAGACCGGCACCGGCAAGACCGCCGGCTTCGCATTGCCGATCCTGCATGCCCTCCATGAGCGCCCGCGCGCGCTGACGCCGAAGAGCGCCCGCACGCTGGTGCTCACCCCGACCCGCGAACTCGCGGTACAGGTGGCGAAGAGCTTCAATACCTATGGCAAGCACATCCGCTTCCGCCAGACCCTGATCTACGGCGGCGTGGGCCAGAATCCCCAGGTCGCTGCCATGCGCAGCGGTGTGGACGTGCTGGTCGCCACCCCGGGCCGCCTGCTGGATTTGATCGAACAACGCGCCCTCGATCTCTCCGGAGTGGAGTTCTTCGTGCTCGATGAAGTGGACCGCATGCTGGACATGGGCTTCCTGCGCGATGTGAAGCGGCTGGTGGCGATGCTGCCCCAGAAGCGGCAGTCCCTGTTCTTCTCCGCAACGCTCGCCCCGAACATCGTCCAACTGGCCGAGACGATCCTGCGCGATCCCGCAAAAGTCGCCATCGCTCCCCAGAGCACAACGGCGGAACGCGTGGTCCAGACAGTCGCCTTCGTCCACAAGGAGCACAAACGCTCCCTGCTGGAGCAGTTGCTCAAGGAGCAATCCGAAGCGAGCGAGGCCAAGCTGACGATCGTTTTCAGCCGCACGAAGCACGGCGCGAACAAGCTGGCGAAAGGACTTACCGACGCCGGTTTCCATGCCGATGCCATCCACGGCAATAAATCGCAGGCCCAGCGCGAAAAGGCCTTGGATCGCTTCCGCAAGGGACTGACTCCGGTGCTCGTAGCCACCGATGTCGCCGCGCGCGGGGTGGATGTGAAGGACGTGGGCCTAGTCGTGAACTTCGATCTCCCGAACGAACCGGAAGCCTACGTGCACCGGATCGGGCGGACCGGCCGCGCCGGAGCCGAAGGGCGCTCGGTCTCCTTCTGCTCGGAAGAGGAACTCGAATTCCTGCGCGACATCGAAAAGATCATCCGCAACTCGATCCCCCGCTGGGACGACCATCGCTGGCACGTCGAGGACCTCGCCGATAAACACGCGCGCGGTTTCCGTAGCGCTGCCACCGCCAAGTCCAATCTGCGCTCCCCGGGCGGCGGCGGGCGGGGACGCGGAGGAAATGGCGGCGGCGGAGGGGGCGGCTATCGTTCCCAGGGCCAGGGC
>CBIHMP010000187.1:0-7817 GCA_966211015.1 uncultured Luteolibacter sp.
CGGTTCCGCCACCGCTCGGGCCATGCGAGCCCGCCCTGCGGGCCCCGGGAGTGTTTTCTTTCGATCGGCCGGTGGGGCGGCCCACCACCGGCCTATCGAAAGAAAACACTCCCGGAGCCCGCAGGGCGTCCTCGAATGGCCAGAGCGGTGCCGGAACCGGCAGCGGGACCGGCAATAACGCGGGATCCGGAGCCGGCTCTACCGGGGAGGCCCGCTTTGCCGGAGGCCGGATGGGCAAGCCGCGCTATCCCTCGGAAGCCCGGCGCAACGGCCAGCAGGGCAAGGTTACCGTTTTCTTCACCGTGGATGAGCGCGGCAACGTGGTGAACGCCTCCATCCGCAGCGGCACTCCCTATCCGCTTCTCAATGAAGAGGCGCTGCGCTGCGTCCGCACTTGGAAATTCCGCGCCGGAGCGCGTGCCAGTGCGACCAAGCCGATCGTTTTCCGTCTGAATTGATTCCATGCTCCTCGCCAACGCTGTCCTGAAATTCTTCCACGAAGGGGGCTGGGTCATGTGGCCCGTGACCGCCACTTTCTTCCTCGCCGTCTGCGTTCTCCTGGAGCGCTCGATCTGGTGGATCTCCTGGAGGAAATCCCTGCGGCCCGACCAGCAGGAGCAAGCCCGCGAGGCGCTCGGCACCGGACACTTCGGCACCGCCTGGCAGCTCGGAGAACAGGCGAAGGATCCCTTCCTGACCAATCTCAACGAGGGGATGTCCCACGCCCACACCTCCATGCTCGCGGCAATGCATATCCACGCCACGCAATGGATCGAGAAATCCGAAGCGCGCATGTGGGTGCTCGGCACCATCATCACGCTGGCCCCGCTGCTCGGCCTGCTCGGCACCGTCGTCGGCCTGATGGGGTCCTTCGCCACGCTGGGTGACGAGGAACTCGGCGTGACAAAGGTGACGGGCGGGATCGCGGAAGCGCTCATCGCCACCGCCTGCGGTCTGGCGATCGCGATCGGCTGCCTGCTGCCCTACAATTACTTCCGCAAGCGCGTTTCCTCTCTGCGCGCCGCCTTCGAGCGCTGGATCAATCACGCCGAACTGCTCGTCCAGTCCGCGAAAGCCCACGGGCACGATCTGGAGGCCTTTGCCGCCGACCGCCATCTTTCCAACAAGCGCTGACGCCCGCGATGCCGGTCAAACTCCAGAGCAGCGGCGGCGACGACCACGAGGAAGACGCACGGATCGAGATCGTGCCGCTGATCGACATCATGTTCTTCCTGCTGGCCAGCTTCATGATGGTCAGCCTGAGCATGACCCAGATCCACCGGGTCAACGTGAAGCTGCCGACCGCGACCGCTTCCGAGCGGGAGCAGAAAGCCCCGCCGATCCATCTGGCCGTCGATGCCCACGGGGTGATCACCTGGGATTCGGCGGTGGTGACCCCCACCGAAATCACAGACCGCCTTCTCGCGCTGCCGGTCACTCCGGACACGAAGGTGCTCATCGCCGCCGATGCCGCCTGTCCTCACGGCCAGGTCATTCCGGTGCTGGACGCCGCAAAGGCCGCGAAGGTCGAGAAGGTCGGGTTTGAAACCAAGACTCCCGCGCCGTGACGACCGCCCGCCTGCTACCGATCATCAACGCCACCGGTTGCCTGGTGCTCGTCGGCTTCATCTTCGTCCAGTGGGCCGGAGGGAGCGCCCTGAGCAAGAAATTGCACGAAATGGAGGCCAAGCTGGTGAACGAGGAGAATGCCCGCGTCGCGGCGGAGTTTCACGCAAAGAAACTCCAGCAGGACATCGAGGGCCTGAAATCCTCCATCGACTCCATCCGGAAGGATGCCGAGGCGCATGAGAAGGACCTGGAGGCCAAGTCGGCCGAGGTCACGGCGCTCAACACCGGCCTGCTGGAAGCACAGGGAAAGGTGAAGGAGTGGGAAGAAGCTCTCAAAGTGCGCGATGCGGCCCTCGCGGAGCGGGACACCAAGCTCAAGGAACTGAATGCCAGCCTGATCTCGACCCGGAAACGGCTGGACGAAGCCATCGCCCAACTGAAGAAGGCCGGAGCAAGGTAAAGTGAGGTTTACCGCCGCGGCGTCCGAAGTCCGCATGAAAATCGGAAGCCTACGAAAAAACCCTTAGTTACCTTCCAACCCGCGCCCTTACCCCGGGTCGGAGAATACCCGGTGAGGCTGTTTTATACAGCGGATGAATCGCTTGAGGCAACCCATCCCCCTTAACATGAACGAGGGACCTCCTCCGGCGGCTCCGCCGGGTGTCTTTACAACGTGAGTTGGGAAGCCGCCGGGCCTTTGTTCCAAACGGGTTGCAGCGACAGCTCCGGTCACCGCGGCATTCCAACTCCCGCTTGACAAGGGGGGATGGAGCGAAAGAATTTCTTTTCCCATGCGAATGGAAAAACTCACGGTTCCCCGTCATTTGCTAAGTGCTTTTCTGCTCGCCGCCTCTCCCGTTTGGGTAGGCGCGCAGCAAGCTGATCCTGCTCCGGCAGCGGTCGCACCCGCGGTGCTGAACAAGCTGTTCGAGGAAGCCGAGGCCGCCTTCGCGAAGCAAGATTACGCCACCGCCGCGGAAAAAATTGCCGAACTTCTCAAATACGTCGGGAACAAGAAAGAGGCGTCCACCGAGATGCTCTACTTCAACCTCGGCCTTGCTCACCTGCAGGCGGGGAATCTCGAACAGGCGGAGAAGGCCTTCACCGACTGCATCGTCAAGTTTCCCACCGGCGAATACACCACCCGCTGTTACCTCGGGGTCGGCAAGGCGGCCATGGAACAGGGTGGCGAGGAAAAGCTGAACCGGGCGGTCGAAGCGCTGAAGAAGGCGGCCACGGACCCGCAGTACCGCACCCAGGCGGGGCTTCTGCTCGGACAGGTTTACACCGACACCAACAAGCATGACGAGGCACTGAAGGTTTTCCGCAGCCTGATGGGCTCGGATATCCAGACGCCTGAGCAGACCCAGGCTGCCGTGGAAGTGATCGGGCTACTGGCGGACACCAGCCAGCTCGACGATCTGGTGGCCTATCTCGACCGCCTGCTCAACCAGCCGGGCATCCGCGATGCCATCGCCTGGTTTTCGAATCAGGTGATCGTGAAAGGCGACGAACTGGTAGCGGCGGAAAATTACGACGCCGCGCTCGCGATTTACCGCTCGATCCCGCCGCGCTCCCAAATCCTGCAGATTCAAGCCTCCACGCTCGCCGCGAAGAAAGAGGAACTCGCCAGGCTCGAGCGGATCGCGGCGGCCGAGCAGAAGAAACCACTCGGGCAGCGTTCCAATATCGGGGAGCGGGTCGCGCAGACGCAGGCTTCGGTGAAGCTGACGGAAGAAGCGATCGCGGCGATCGAAAAACTGACGGATCTGGACGCCGCCCTGCTCATGCGCCGCGGCCGCTGCTTCTACTATCTGGACCGGAACGAGGAGGCGCTACTGTGCTTCCGGACCCTGCGGGAAAAGTATCCGGACGCGAAGGACGCCCAATCCGGGGCTTACGCGGAAATCGTGATCTACAACGGCCTGAAGGACACCGCGCAGATCCAGAAATTGGCGAACGATTTCCTGAAGAAATACCCCGATGCGCCGAACGTCGAGCAAGTGGCCACCCTCGCGGGCGAGGTGCTCGTTCAAACCGGCAAGTGGGACGAGGTCCTGAAATACTATCAGGACCTCGAGGTGAAGTTCCCCAACTCGCCCTCGCTCGACCGTTTCATCTTTTTCCAAGGCGTGGCCATGTTCCAAGCCGGGGACTTCGAAGGTTCCGCGGCGCACTTCGAGAATTTCCTCAAAAAGTACCCGGACAACCGGCTGGTGGAAGATGCGACCTACCGGGTCGCCATGGCTTACTTCCTGACCAACAACTACAAGAAGACCCTCCAGTGGTGCCAGGAGTACCTGAACAAGTATCCCGACGGGCGCTACGCCGGGGATATGCTCTATCGCCTGGCCTTCATCGATTTCAACGACAAGGAGGAAGACCAGTCGCAAAATATCATCAAGAGCCTGGGGGACTATCTGGAAAAGAAGCCGGAGGATCCGGCCGCAGGTTCGATGCTCTGCCTGGTGGCGGATACCTGGAAGAAGATGACTTCCAACGACGCCGCCACCCTCAAGACCTATGAGGACAACGCGCTGCAGAATTACATCAAAGCCGTCTGGAGCGATAGCCCCGACGACGTGATCCAGTACGCCCTCGAAACCGCTACGACCATCCTGCAGGGCCGCAAGGACTGGGAGGGTCTGGTGAACCTCCACCGGGAATTCCTCCAGAAGCGCCCGGAGCACCAGATGGCGATGATTTCCGCCACCTGGGTGGCCAAGGGCATGGCCCGCCTTGGCAAAGAGGTCGAAGGGGCGCAGATCCTCTCCGAAACCCTCGCAAAAGTGATCGCCGACCCGGCGAAGGAGCAGGTGGAATTCCTCATCGACGAAATCGTCAAGAGCCTCGTCCCCCGCCGCCGCCCGAAGGACCTCGATATCAGGGCCTTGGAGCAGCAGCTCGTGGACATGATGAACAAGGCCGCGGAGGGCAAGGAGAGCGAGGTCACCAACGCCCGCATCTACTATGCCCGCGCCCGCATGATGATGATGCTCAAGGAGCCCGCCATCGCGAGCAGCTACCTGAAGAACATCGCGGAATCCACCGATCCCGAGTTCCTCAGCCCGACCCTGTTGGCAGCTTGCGCGGATATCCTCATGAAATCGGGGGACTTGGACAAGGCCGCGGACATGTTCTCGCGCCTGGCAGGCCGCTTCCAGGATTCCCCCTTCTCCGATGCCGGCCCGGTGGGGCTCGGTCAGATCGCCTTGGCACGCAAGCAGCCGGAGGAAGCCCTGCGGATTTTCAAGGAGGCGCTTGAAAGCAATACCGGCACCTCCCGCTTCAAGGAAGCCACCATCGGCAAACTCGAAGCTCTCACCGCCCTGGGTCGGATCGAAGAGGTGGAGAAGCTCGCCGACGAGATCATCAAGGACCGTTCCTTCAAGGGCGGTCCCGCGATTCCGAAGGCCTACATCCTTTGGGCCGATGCCGAGCGCATGAAGGCACGGGACCTGCCCTCCTCGCAACGCATGGAAACCCTCAAAGTGGCATACGCCCGCTATGAGCGCGTATGGCGGGCCTACCAGCGGGAGACGGAGCTTTTCGCCAGGGCCCTCTGGGGCAGCTACGAAGTCGCGAAAGATCTCGGCAATACCGAACTCCAGCAGCAATGCCTGGTGGCATTGGCCGAGAACCCGAAACTCGAGAACACCGAGGAAGCCAAGAAGGCGAAAGAACTCCTCAATTGATGCCGGACTGATGAAAAACCTTTTTCCGACCGGCTGGTCCGGTGCCCTTTCCTTCGCTCTCCTTTCCCTCGCCGGCAGTTCCCTGCAAGCCCAGGAATCCCCCAGGATCGTCTTTAGCAACGGTCGCGGCATTCCCGTGGACGCGCTGGCGATCGAGGGCGGCAAGTTCGTGGTCAAGAAAGACGCCGACGGCGCGGTCTCCGGGCAGTCGCTTCCTTTAGGAGCCGCTTCCCATGTCTCGGGCGAAAAACCGGCGGCGATCAATCAGGCGATCGCCTTGGTCCTGACGGAAAAGCCGAAGGAAGCCCTGGAGCTCCTGGAACCGGTGCTGGCTGCCCAGAAGGCATCCGCTGCCGTGCCGGGCAACTATTGGGTCGAGGCGGCGAGGGCCGCGCTCTACGCGAACTCTCTCTACAACGAACCGGCCAAGGCCGAGGCGCTGGGCAAGGCGATTTCCGATGCCACCCCGGCCCAGGGCAACGATCCCTCCATCCGGCTTGGCAAGGCGATGGCCCTGCCAAGAAGCGTGAAATCGACGGATCGCATCGGAGCCTTCGGCGACCTCGTCTCGGACGATTTGCCGGCCGAGATCAGCGCCATCGCCTCCTACTTCCGCGGCAAGCTGCAGCAAACCTACGAAAAGGAGCCCGAGGCCTTCGAGTCCTTCCTCACCGTCGGCTGCATTTACCCCACCGGCGGCATCATCACCACCAGTGCCGCCGAACTGAGTGCCGCCGAGATCCTCAACAAGCGCAACCGCCGCGACGAAGCCTTGGCGCTGCTGACCTCCGCCGCGCGCGGAGCGAAGGGCACGGCCATCGGCGACGAGGCCGCCAAGCGTGTGGAAAGCCTGAAATGAAATAAAGAAAGCGTTCCTGTCTCCCCGATCTGAAAACTCTCAAGAAATCGATAAGCTACATGAAAAAGACCATCCAGGCAGCCGCCGCTGTCGCCCTCCTTGTCCCCATGACCGCCTTCGGTGCGGAAGCCGCTGCAGGCGAAAAGAAGACCCTGATCGACACCTACATCGAAGGTGGCTGGGTCATGCACATCCTGCTGTTGTGCTCGATCGCGATGGTCTGGCTTATCATCGACATCTGGATGCGCACCAACCGGCCGAAGATGACCCCGCCGGAGGACGTGTCGGCCGCGCAGGATCTCTTCCGCGCCGGTGACTACGTCGGGGCGTATCAAGCCATGAAGGCCGCCACCAGCCCCTTCGCCGAGGTGACGCGCGCGGGTCTGGGCTCGATCGGCTATGGCAAGGACGCAACCGAGGAAGCGATTTACTCCACGGTGGACAAGGTCAACTCCACGCTCCAGACCCGGATCAACTACCTTTCCGTGATCGGGGTCTGCGCCCCGATGATCGGTCTGCTCGGCACCGTCGGCGGTATGAAGGGTGCCTTCGGCAGCCTCGGTTCCGCCGGTCTTTCCAGCGGCGTGGGCGAACTGGCCGGCCACATCGGCGAGGTGCTTGTCGCCACGGCGACCGGTCTGCTCGTCGCGATCCCGGCGTTCATGGCTTTCTACTTCCTGCGCAACAAGCTGCAGGGAGGCATCCATCACCTCCAGGAAACCTCCGAGCGCCTGTTCCGCAACGCGCCCTACGAGTATCTCCAGAACACGGACGTGGGCCAGGAAGAGACCTACGCCGCCCTGCCGAACTGGATCGACGCCCCGGAAGGCTGAGGCCAGCGCCACCCTTTTTACAAAACAACCCTAATTAACTGATCTCATGGCCGGTGGAGGTGGAGGAGGAGACGGGGAACCGGAGTTCCAGATCGCTCCGATGATCGACGTGCTGCTCGTGCTGCTCGTGTTCTTCGTCATGATTACCTCCGCCGAGGTGCTCAAGGTCGATAAGAACCTCACGCTGCCCGTTTCGCCGAACGCGAAAAAGCGGGAGCCGGAGATGGCCAAGCACGAGATGGCGGTGAACGTCCGCTACGACGCAGCGACGAACAAGGGCGTGCTGGTTCTGGACGACATGGTTTACAACGATTGGCAGGAGGTCATGCCGATCCTGCAGGAGAGCAAGAAGCGGGACGAGAAGCTCCGGGTGGTGGTCCGGGGCGATGCCGCGGTGCCTGCCGGGGAAATCCAGCGCGTGATGACCCTGATCGGCGAGGCGGGCATTTCCGACATCGCCTTCGCTTCCTCCAACAAGTGACACGACCGTGAAAAAGAAACGCAGTCACAAGCGGAAACACTCCTCGGAAGTGAACCTGGGCTTCCAGATCGCGCCGATGATCGACGTGGTTTTCGTCATTCTCCTCTTCTTCATCGTCCAGGCGGGCGATATCCAGGTGGAGAATTCCCACGTCACCCAGCTCCCCGGCAGCGTGGAGACGAGCGACGCGGTGAGCCTTCCCGATGAGATTTCCATCGTGGTGGAGGACGACGGGCAGGTTTACCTGAACGACGAGCCGATGGACACGCCCGAGGAGAAGAACCTCCCCCAGCTTGCCAGCACGCTCAACGGCTTGCGGGAAAGCTCCGATGCCACCGGCGCGAAAGTGCTGGTAACCATCTACGCCAACGAACTTGCGC
>CBIHMP010000188.1:0-7724 GCA_966211015.1 uncultured Luteolibacter sp.
CTACTAGATGAGACGTACGTCCAGGAGCCGATGGACCTCCTGTCATGCTTGGAAGCACGGACGGAAGACTCCGGCCGGATCGAGCTCCGGGGACCGGCCCTTTTCAGCGGCACCCTCGAACGCGGGGAAGACCGGTGGAAGTACGAGGAACGTAGTGGTGATTGGTTCGCGACCTCCGACAGCGGGATCATCGAAGGCGCGCAGCTCAGGGTGACGGGAAGGGCGGATGCGCGGGTAAAGATCCTCGGCGAACTTGTCGATCCGCTCGCCGTCGAAGCCGAGATCCTGGCCCTTTCGGAGGGCCGGATCGGGCCCGGAGATGCGGTGGTCGTGCCCGTGGGCGATGCCCGTTCGGAACACAAACTCGTGCTGATCCATCATCGCGCGGCCGATGCCGCGGTGTTGGAAGAGATCGTGGCCGCCTATCACGCGCGGTGCCCGGGATTCCGCCGCATCGCCCGGGTGACGCTTTTGGAAGAAATTCCGCGGAGTCCCTTGGGAAAGCCGCTGCGGACGGTGCTGTCGCGAATCGCCGCCGACCAAGGCATTTGAGGATTGCCATTCTCCGGAGGCAGGCAATAGTTCAGTTGTCTTGATAAAAGACCCTTCCATTTGCCGCCGCGTGGCGGTTTGGCGGAGCCCGGTGGCGGACCGGTTCTTCGTCCCCCTTTATCCGCCAGGTTCCCTAACCTCACCTCCATAAACCATGATCCACCGTGCCGAGGACGTCCAAGCCCGCCTTTTCGAAGAAATCCAACACGGTGGAGGAGTCGGGCGAAAGGCGAACGGATCGGGGAAAAAGGCGCAACCGTCGGATTTCGGTCTGCGGGCGCCAAACCAAGCGGTGAAGAACTTCGTCCTGGATACGAACGTTCTGCTGCACGACCCCGCGTGCCTGACCCGCTTCACGGACAACCACATCTGTCTGCCCGTGGACGTGCTCGCCGAACTCGACCGCTTCAAGACCGAGCAGTCCGAACGCGGTGCCAATGCCCGCAAGGTACACCGGATGCTCACCGAAATGTTTTCCTGCGCCCGCAAGGTGACGAGCGGCGTGCCCACGGACGGGGGCGGCAGCATCCGGCTCGTGATCTACGATCCCGCCCTGTGCGCGAAGAACTCCGATATCCTCACGCGCTTCCACCGCATTTTCCCGGACAAGGAGCGCGTGGACCACCGCATCCTCGCCTGCACGCTGCTGCTGATGAGTCACAATGAAGCGCCGGTGGTGCTGGTGACCAAGGATCTCAACATGCAGCTCAAGGCCCGCTCGGTGGGCATCGATTGCCAGGACTATCTCAACGACAAGGTCGATCCCCGCGAAGTCTCCAGCTACGACGTCCGCCGTATCGATGTCGAACCCTGCGATCTGCAGCGCTTCGCGAGTTCGGGCGAACTCGCCATCAACCAGGAGCGCTATCCGGACGTGGTGGTGAACCAGTACGTCCTCCTGGAAGCCGGTGAGAAGCAGACCATGCCGGCCCGCATGACCGCGGACGGCAGGCTGGTGCGCTTGCAGATCCCGGAGGCCCTGAAAATCCAGGACGGCACGGCGCTGAAGCCGATGAATCTGGGCCAGCGCTGCCTGATCGACGCGCTGCTCAATCCCGACATTTCCCTGGTCACCTGCTTCGGTCAGGCGGGCACCGGCAAAACCCTGATCGCGGTGGCAGCCGGCCTGCATGAGATGTTCAACCGCCGCTACAATGGGCTCACGGTCAGCCGCCCCGTGGTGGCCATGGGCGACCAGCTCGGATTCCTGCCCGGCACGCTGGACGAGAAGATGCGTCCGTGGCTTCAGCCGATCCATGATGCCCTGGACCTCCTGATGCGCCCGGCAACGCCCCTCGGTCCCCGTCGGAAACAGCCGAAGAAGGAGGGTGGCGAGACAGGCGGCCCGGCGAAGAAGCCTTGGGAGCACCTGATGGAGCAGGGGATCATCGAGGTAGAGGCCCTTTGTTACATCCGCGGCCGCTCGATCCCGAACCGTTTCTTCGTCCTCGATGAAGCCCAGCAGCTCACCCCGCAGGAGGCGAAAACGGTGGTCACGCGTATGTCCCGGGGCTCGAAGCTTGTTCTGGTGGGGGATCCGGCACAGATCGACAATCCCTACGTGGACAGCCGCAGCAACGGCCTCGTTTACACGCGGAACCGCCTCAGGGGCCTTCCCTTCGTCGCCCACGTTTCGCTCAGCCGGGGCGAGCGTTCGGAACTCGCGGATGCGGGTGCCCAATTGATGTAGAGTTGCTTCCCCGGATCGGGAGCGCGGCAGCCCGCCGCGCCCCCGATTGACAGTGCCCGGGCTCCGGCGTTTACTCGCTCCGATGTTTTCCTGGTTCCGCGGATGCTTGTTTCTTGCCCCGCTCCTCTTGTCCGGCTGCGCCTTTTTCCAGCAGGGTAACAACTGGCGGGGAGCCCTTGCCGCGCAGACCTCCCAGCTCGGCTACCGGAATTGGATTGTCATCGCCGAAGCCTCTTTCCCGGCCCATAGCCGCCCCGGGGTCCGGCAAATCAACGCCACCGAGGAAATCCCGGCGGTGGTGGACGAGGTGCTGCGGACCTTGGAGCAGACGGAGCACGTGACTCCTCGCATCTACGTTTCCCGGGAAATGCGGGCGGTGGAAAACGACTACGCGCCGGGCATCGAGGATTTCCGCTCGAAATTGCGCGGTGCCCTCCATGCCCATGAAACCACGGAGCTGGAGCAGCAGTCCCTGATGACGCTGATGGAGGACACCACCAAGAGCTTCGAGGTGCTGGTTATCCGCACCACCACGGCCCTGCCCTACACCAGCGTTTTCATGGAGCTGCAGCCCGGCTACTGGAGCGCCGACTCCGAATCCCGCCTGCGCGAGCAACTCGAGCGCCAGCGGATGGAAAAGCTGGCCCGTCCGACCCCCTGACGGCAGGCTGCCGGGGAGATGAACAAGATCGAAGAAATCCGGATCGAACGCGAATTGGCGTGGATCGGGGATGCCGTGCTGGCCCTCTTTGCCCGCACCTGGGTGCTGCGCGAGCGCGGCTCGATGGACGGTGAATGGTTCACCCGCCTGACCTCGAACGATTTCCTGAGCGCTTTCGGCGCGCCGACCGCGGTCGAAGCGAAGATCGGGCGCATTTACCGCGAGCAGGGCTTGGACGCCGCTTTCGCCTGGATCGACGCCGAGTTCGTGCCCCTTTTCCGCCGGCAGATGGCGAAGAGGTAGTTCCCCTCCGAGTGACACGCTAGCCGCGGAAATAGCGGGAAACTTAGAACGGAAAATCGACGCCTCCTCGCACTACAATGAAGCGTGAATTTTGCGCGATATGCCGCATCCAGCTTGTAGGCGAAACCTTTCTCTGGTGATAGGAGATTGTAAGTTTACAAAAGCCTCCTCTGCGGAAGCTCCTATTCCGTTGCCTTCCCGATGAAAAATTGCCATACCCTTCCCATAATTGCGGGAATGCTGCTGTTACCTTTTGCGGCACTCGCACTGGCTCGTGATCTTTTACCGGAATACCGATTGGAAGAAATCCCCGCAACCGATGGTTCCATTCAAAAGTGTCTTATCTTTGAAACAATTCCGGGTGTGGACTATCGGGTCGAGGTTTCGGACGATCTTGCGGAGTGGTCCACCGAGTCGGAGACCTACGGGATGGGATACGAATTCGCGATTCCTGTTCGGGAAGCGGTTCCACCGCCACCGCCCGGTCCGGGGGATCCCCCTGCGCCGATCGGTCCTCCGGTTGCTTTCGCCGCCCTGAGGATGCAGCGCTCTTCAGGCGCGGAGGGAGGAACCGTCGTATCCTGGCCGTCGCTCGACGATGGCACGGCAGTCTCGGTCTTCCTGGAGGCGGAAATGCATCAGGATTGGCAGGCGATCCCTCTCTTTGCCGAACGGTATGACGATCATGAGTTCTTCATCTGGCATCCGGGCAATACTACGGCCCCTCCGGCTGAGAACCCGCCCTTGGGTGCGAAAGACGCCGTTATGTTCACCGTGCTGCAAGATCATTTCGACGACATGAATCTCGCAGTGGCAAATGCCGCGGCGCTCGCCAGAAATACGCCGGCGCCCGCCGAATCGTCGGATTCCAAACGGTTTTGGCGGATTCGCGCTGACTGGAGCGTGGACACCGATCACGACGGCACCCCGGATTGGTCGGAATTCGAAACCGCGGCGGATCCGGCGCATCCAGATCAAGAACTGGGAGATCCCTTCAAGGCCGATGCGGACGAAGACGGCGTCAACGATGCCGAGCAGAGGGACACCGATAAGGACGGATTGGTGGACCAAGACGATGTTGATCAGGACCATCCGGAAATCGACTGGAGGCGCGGGCCGTCCCCGAAATACGCCCTCTTCGAGCTCGCCGGAGCACCGTCCCCTATGACCCCGGAAGGACGCGCCATCCATGTCACGGACACGGGTGCCGTGCTATTTCAGGAGGGCGTGTGGGTGGGGGGCTCTTACCACACCTTGAACTCGCAAGGCTCCATCGCCCTCGCCAAGGCGAAGGGGATGAACTCGGCTGGTCAGATTATTGGAACGGCCCGGGCGGATTTCGATGAGGACGGCAACCCGGAATGCCCGGTGATCGTCCATTGGCCAGGCTGGAACGGATCGCCGAGTGTTGTTGAAGTATCGACCCCGGCAGGAAAGGTTTACGCTCAGGCCGGGTACGACATGCTCTACGGCCTGCTCGACGCGGGGACCCTGCTGGACGCCGCTGGAAATTTCTTCGCACTGTCCGTCCCGCTTACTTGGGATGATCCGGGCGAGACTCAGGCTCCGCGCCAATATCAGGTGGGAGCCGGTGTCAACGAGAGGTGGACGCTCCCCGCGACAGTTGGCTCCGCCCCTTCACACGCGGTCGCCCCGCCTTGGGCGACGAATTTGAGGGATACGGGCACATTCTGGGGCCGGGACTATCAGAACGGTGGGAATACGATCCTCAAGACGGGTGGCGCGGAAATCGCGGCGGAGGCTTACCGGCCGCGCATGGTGGAGGGTCCCGGAAAAAGATATTTCGCCTTCGGGAACGGCATTTTGGACCCGCTTTCTCTGATGAACAGCCAGTGGAGCGAATCCGAAGTCCTGAAAGGTGCCAGAGACATGAGCGACCAAGGATGGGCGATCATGAGCAGCACGAATAAGCCACTGATCTGGTCCAATGGCTTTTCCCTGCCGCTGGCACAAGCCGCCCCAGGCCTCCCCGGCAACTGGCAGGTGCCGATCGTCGATTTGGGCGACATCAGTTCCTTGGGGAATATCCTCGCGAGCTGCGACGATGATTCGGGGACCGGCACCGTGAGGACCCATGCCTTGGGGGTGCCGTTTTATCTGGAAGACGTGGTAAAGGAAACCGGTGTCGATTCCATCTCCGTGACCGTGAAAAACACCGGCCCCGGCCCCGGCACCGGCGTGGCGGACAAGCACTGGATCATGGCTCCCGCGGGCGGGGAGAATACGGTCCGCATCCGCTCCACCGCCTGTGCCACCTGCCCGCTGCACCTGTCTACCGCCGCTGCCGGGATCGCGCCAGCGACGATAAGTGCGGACTCAAGCCAGATCACCGTCTCCGCCCCGGCAGGCGCGACGAGCGGGGACCACGACGTGACGGTCAAGCTCGGCACCGTGACCTCGCGGACCTATCCCGTCGGCATCAAGGTGATGAAAAAGCGCGATATTCGGGTGACCGTGCACAAGATTGCCTCGATCATTAAGGATGCGCAGGGAAACCTTGTCAGCCGGAATTGGCCCGACGACAGGCTCACGGGAGTTCAGATCAAGAATCATCTAGACTCGATTTACGGGCCTCAGATCAATGCCACTTTTACCGTAACGATGAACCCTTCTGATCAAGGCGAATACCATGATTTGGAATGGGATAAGGGAACCCCTGCTCACTATGGAGTACCCGGTTCCAATCGCTTCGGACCTGGAGATTGGAGGCTTGAAATTGCCGGAGGCGTTCTCTCTTACGAAGAGAATATCATCCATTCCCATTTCCGAGACCCGGGAAGCGATATTAACGTGTATCTCCTCGGAGGGGCGACGATCATTGGTGTCGTTCCATATGATGGAGAGCTTCTCTTTACGACAGTAGCGTTGGGATCAAGCCGCCGGGGCGAGAATTCCAACGCGGTGTTTATCGATGGCGATTGGAATTTAGCTGCTGATCCGGTGGCTGAGCTGAAACACACTTATGCACACGAAATCGGACACGTTATTATGGGGATGGGACATCCAGATCAGGGAGGCGGCCCGGCTCCTCTGCCCGGAACCAATCATGAGGATCGCCTGATGATTGGTGGTTTAAATATTCGCAGGTCCGATCCGGGTGCGCTGATAGTTAAAGGTGAATGGGATGCCGCGGAGGTGTGGATGCAGAACTTTCCCGACCAAAGATAGGACGATGAATATTCAATCGATGATCATTGGAGTGGTTGTTTTATCATTCGCATTGGGGGCTGAAACAAAGGAGGATCCCGATACATGGCTGGAAAGAAAGCGCCAGGAGATGCAAATGTGGCGATCACTCGAAAAGGAGAAGAAAATCGAAAAATTTTCGAGTTCTCTAAGAACTTTGGGTCGATATGGAGAAAATATGTCCGAGGATCAAAAAATGATCTATGACATGGCTCGCGAGGAGCTAACCAGCACTGTAGAGATCGACGTATTTTTTGAAAATAAGATAAAGGAGATTAAATTATCTATGCGCGAGAGGGGCAGGAAAGGTGATTATGATCTTTATCGCGATATATATTTTGCCACCATGCGCCATATTCCTCATCCGGGAATAGTGCGCGTGCTAGGTGAATTTTTGAACGACGATGAAGACCGGCCGCCACCGTTGGAGCCAGGGCAAGATTACGTCGATTCTCCGGCGAACAACATTATGGCGGCGGTTGCATTGGGTCAGATGCTTGAAAAGCCGCCGGTGCCCAAGGAGCCCATGATTTATTCCCATGACGATGTGGAGACATGGAAACTCTGGTATGCTCAGGTGAAAGCAGGAACCCGGGGTTTTCAGTTCAAAGGAGATAGCACCGTGCATTACCTGACCAAGCCGAAAGAGACCGGGAGACCGCCGGTGGAGGAGTCGCGAGTCACGTCCGCCCCGCCGCCGATCCGGGAGCAGAAGAATGAGCCCCCCGCCAAGGCCGAAGTTCCAGCAGAGCGGCCCTTTCCGCTCGTGCCCACGCTGATTGCCTCCGCGCTGCTCCTTCTCTCTGCCGGGTGGCTTATTGTATCCAAGCGGCGGACTGCTTTGAGGGGTTTCCCTTGAAGTAATCTTCCAACGGGTGTCCGCCTCCGGAAAGCCGTGGTCCCTCCGCTGGCCAAACGAAGCGCATCTCCTTCCGCCCATTTCTTTCATCGGACTGGCCAGATGGTCCGGGAGAGTTTATAGCTCGCCGCCATGCCGACCGATTTCCTCGACCCATCGGGACTTCTTGAGAACGGGGGCCCGATCCTGTGGCTCCAGGCGGTGCTCGCGTTTTTCGGTGCCGTTTTCGTCGTGGAGCGCTTGTTTTTCTTCCATCGCGCCCGGATCAACGTGGGCGACTTGCTGGTGGGGCTCTCGAACCACGTCCGGCGGAAAGCCTACGTGGAGGCGATGCACGAGGCGGCCCGGGCGCCCGGGCCGGTGGCCCGCGTCGCTCATTCCGTGCTGCTCCGCCACCCGATGGAGCGGCCGGACCTGCGGGATATCGCGCAGGAAGCCGGGCAGCTCGAGGT
>CBIHMP010000189.1:0-7722 GCA_966211015.1 uncultured Luteolibacter sp.
GCCCTGCGATGAAGCCTGCGAGCTGGATCACCGTGAGACACACGCCGACCATCAGCGTCGAATAGCCGAGCTCGTAGGCGAGATAGACCGGAAGAAACGTGAGCAGGCCTGCCTGGGTCATCGTGCGGAAGGACGAGCTGAGGTTCCTCCAAAGCGAGGGGATTCTGACTCATGCGACCTACGTTAAGCATCGTAGCGTTACTCCCGGAAACCGTGTCGAAGCCGGACAGGATGTTTTCATGATCTCCTGCTCACGGTGCCATAGCACCACGGGAATCAACGGCGTTCTCGACAAGTTCTCTGCCATGTATGGTCCCGGTGACTGGAGCTCCGGGGGCATGGTTTCATTCCTTGGAACCATGCACAAGACGAGCACTTTCATGCCGCCGTTCCCGGGGAACAAAGCCGAAAAAGAAGCGCTCGTCGCCTACATCCTTGAAATCAGGAAGACCGGCAAAGCGCTCAATGGAGCGCAAACGGAGGGCATACGCCTGCCGGAGCCATCCGAAACCTCCACCACAACCTCCCATTAATCTTTCTGGCCATGAATCTCCTGTTCCTTGCCAACATACCTGTCCCACGGGATCTGCCATTGCCGCTTCCGCTGCCCGAGGGGTTGCTGAAGACGCTCCTGGTTCTCTTTTTCCTCATTCATATCCTGTTCGTGAACCTGACCGTAGGTGGCTCCCTGCTGGTGGCACTGTTCGAAGGTCTGGGCTTCAAGCGGAAAAAGTATGATTTGCTGGCGTTGGAGATCGCCAAGACGGTCACCGTCAACAAGAGCCTCGCGGTGGTGATGGGCATCGGTCCATTGCTCTGCATCAACCTCGTCTACACCGTCCAATGGTACGGGGCTAACACGCTGACCGGCCATGCATGGCTGCTGATCATTCCGCTGATCACCGCGGCGTTCCTGCTCGCCTACCTCCACAAATACACGTGGCACCGCTGGGAAACCGGGCATTGGAAAAAGCTCCACTGGGCGCTGGTCCTCACTTCCTCCGTCATGTTCCTCGCGATCCCCTTCGTGTTTCTCGCGAACGTCAACCTGATGCTCTTCCCGAGTGAATGGGAGAAGGTGAAAGGCTTTTTCTCAAGTCTCCGGATTGGAAACGTGTTTCCCCGCTACCTGCACTTCCTCTTGGCTTCAATCGCGCTGGCGGGTCTCGCCGGAGCCGGATGGTTCTGGAGATCCGCCGTCGTGGAAAAGCTGCCGGATTTCACGCGTGAGGAACTCAGACGCCTGTTCTACCGGATCGCAACCTGGGCGACCGGACTTCAGTTTTTCGCCGGACCGATCCTGCTTTTCACCTTACCCGGAGTCGGGGTGACTCCGCTGCTCTATAAAATCATCCTGCCTTCAGCGGCTCTGGGCATTTGCCTCTGGGTAGTACTATACAAGAAGCTCAAGGGCTCCGAGCGGAGGCTGGCGAGCGGCTTTGTCCCAATCGTGTTTTTCTTCTCATTGGTAGTCATGGGAATGGGCAGCGGACGTCATGCTTACCGTGAAGCTGCCCTCGCCGCGCACCAAAGCCAGATCCGGGAGCGCTCCGTCGAATTCAAGGCCGCGCTCGACCAATGGAATGCCGCCAATCCGGAAGAGCCGGAAGCAGAAGCTGAGATTTCCGAGCAGCTCTTTGCGACTTGTGCGGCATGCCATGCTCCGGATCAACGGTTGGTCGGTCCTTCGCTGAAAGAGATTGCTGAAATCTACAAAAACAACCCCGCGGGAATTGTCGCGTGGGCAAAAGCTCCGGGCAAGAAGCGGCCAGACTATCCACCGATGCCCGCCTTCGGGCACCTCGGAGAGGAACAACTGAGAGGGATTGCGGACTACATATTAAAAATCGCGCCCAAATGATAGCCTTCCACAAGTAGGGTAGGAGGGGAGGCTTCTGCCAAGCAGTGTTGAAGGGGACGAATTGCTGCGTCAGCGACAATGGCGTATGCTTCAACGGTTGCCGCCGCGACTCTGGCGGCGGACGAACTGCCACCTGGTCGGCCGCAGGCGGACGTCGTAGTCGGCGTGGTCCAGCGGTGGGCCGTCCGCGATCCGGTCGCCGCTGCTGATTGGGTTGATACTTTGCCAGCAGGAACGCTGCGGCGCGATGCGACCGCCTGCTTCATGGAGCAATGGTCGCGGACGGCTCCAGATGCAGCGGCGCAGTGGCATGCCACAAATGCGGAGCCGCTGAATCGGTAACGCGGAAGATGCGGCGCGCTCGCGAGGGAGGCGATATGCGGCTCACGGTTCTCCTCCCATGGCCCGGAAATGGTCGGCGACTTCATCGTCGCTCAAGGCCCGCCCGTAGATCGCGACCTCGTCGAGGGCCCCGACGAATTGCCGGTGAATGCCTCTCTGGGGGCGCAGGGCACCCACCCGCAGGCCAAGATCGACATCCCCGAAGTGAGGCACGGTGATCGCGTGGCGGCTTACAGGCTTGCCATCGATGAAGAGCACGAACTCGCCCCGGTCGACCCGCGCCACGATGTGATGCCACTTTCCGGGCAAGTAGCGCTCCGGGGAAACGAGGTTCGCATTGACGCCGCCGGGCGTGGAAAGAGTTGGATGCTCGGTGGCTGGCGAGCGGAAGGTGGTGCGCACCGAGGGCTCGGGCGGCAGGGCCTGGAATGCCCGGGTATGGGTAATCTCGAGCGAGAAGTACGACAGCGGTCCTATCGGTGCGTGCCCGGTCACGCGATCGATGGGATCATCAACCCGCAGGTTGACGAGGTGCCCCCAATGAATGCGGTCGGGCCGCGCCCAGAGCTCGATGGTGAAGGGAGCGGCGTCGTCCTTTCTCCACGGCTCGGGAGATTCGATCCAGCCGCCTTCCTCGCTTTCGCCTAGCACGAGGAAGCGATTGCCGCCGTGGTTGTCGCTCGGGCGGATCCGACCGTGGACCTTCGCGGGAAAGGAGGAACCGGCACGATTGGGGAAAGTAGCGTCGTCGAGCTGGCTTTCGAAGTCCCAAGCAATCAACGGCGCGGAGGAAAGGACGGCATTTCGGTAAGCTTGCGGGACGATGAGCGCGGCATTGGAGGGCGGGATCGGCACTTCGTGGCCAAGACCACCCGCAGGCACGGTCTGGATCTGGCGGGCGCTCTCATCGAGAACCACGCCTTCCGATTCCTTCACCAGTTGCGTTGACAGGATATCGCCCTCGTAGGAGATCTGCTCGGCCCTAACAAGACCCTCTTGGACCGCCATGTCGGTGCGCTTTCCCGGCTGCACGGAGACGCTGAAGGCGGTGCCGAGATCGACGAAGCGGCCGTTGTCGGTCTCGACCACATAAGTGTCGAGGTCCTCGGGCACATCGACGCCGACTTGGCCCTCCCACAGCCGACAATGGTTGAGTCCGATGGCGAGCCGCGCCGGGCCGGTGACGGAAAGGACCACGCCGTTGTCGAGGTCGATGCGGGCGCGCCCGGAGCTGAGCTCGAAAGCTCCTTTTTCCAGCAGCGTGCTCGCCGGCGGGTCCTGCCCTTCGGCATCGAGCCGGGTGATGACGCCAATCATTTCTCCCGTCGTCGCCACGGGCGCCGCGTAAGACTCCGGTGCCTGCCGGGTTTTCACAAAGATCACCGCGGAGACCGCCACGCAAGCCGCCGCGGCGAGAATGATCGTCATGGCACGGCGGGGCCTGGAGATGCGCGGATTGCCGGTGATATCGTCGATGGTTCGCGGAGGAAGGTTCTCCGCCCATTTCGCGACGGTGTCGATTCGCAGCGCGGAAATGAGCGCCGCGTCTTCGACCAACAGCCGGGCCGCGATGGGTCGCGCGGCAACGTTGGCCCGGAGCAAGTCGTTCAGTTCGCGCCGGCTGGTTTCGCCGCCGAGGACGAGTTCGCGCACGCGATCTTCGAGTTCCATGGAGTCGTCGTTCATCGGCGTATTATTGTAGCAGTTCACGGTTCACGCATTGGGCAAGCGAGCGGCGCAACCGCAGCAGCAGCGATTTCACACCGCTGACGCTGCGGCCGGTGGAGCGCGAGACTTCCTCCAGGCTCCACCCGCCGACGTAGTGGGCGCGCAGGATCTCGCGGGGTTCCTCGGCCATGCCGCCGAGGCAGTGCCGCAGCGCGAGCACCAGGTCGGATGTGCGTTCGGCGGCGTCGCGCAGGTGGATTTCCATGGCCTGCATCACGTCTTCCTCGAAGACCAGACGGTCGCGCTGGCGGTCGCGGAAATGCGACATCACAGTGAAGTGCGCCACGCCGAGCGCCCACGGCAGGAACGGGCGCGCGCGGTCCCATTCCTCCTCCTTTTCCCACAGCTTGATGTTGGTCGCCTGCAGCACGTCCTCGGCATCGGCCCACGCACCGACCTTCGCGTAGCAGTAGCCGCGCAGTGCCTCCTGGCACGCGGTCAGCGCTTCCACGAACTGTGCTTTGGTATCTCTCATCAGAGTTCTGTCGGTGGTCGGGGAAATGATTGCCCATGGGTATTTCCATCTCGCGCATCAAAAGTTGCACCCGATTTCCGCGATGACGGGAAAAATGTCGGTTCAGGAAAAATCTCCGCTTTTCCGCAACCGCGGAGCCGCCGCGCGGAAATAGTCCGTGGAAGGACCGCTCGTTTGCGCCTGAGAACCAAGCTCTCCAGGCCGACCCTTCCGAGGAATCCCCAAGACCAAACCCATGACCGTATTCGTACGTCTGCTCCGCGGCGCGACGCTTCCCCTCGGCCTCTCCCTTGCCGCCCACGCCCAGGTCACCCTCAGCGACCTCGGCACCACGGCTCCCACTGTTTTCGACACCGGCTACACCGGGCCTTTCGATAACCGCTACAGCTTCGACGGGCCGGTCTCTCCGGCCACGACGCCGACCGATTCTCACGGCCAGTCCTTCACGCCGCTGTCGTCAGGCGCGATGGAACTCCTCTACCTCGCCTACAATGCCGGCGGCATGGGTTCCTTCCGCCTGTATGTGGACACCGCGTATGCCGGGGGTGGCAACGCGGAGGTGGTCAACGACGCGACCGCGGCGGGTAAACTTTTCACGATCAACCTCGCTGACTTCGTGGCCGCCCCGAACGGCCTGACAGGTACCAGCGCCGACGTGAACGGCAGCCCCGTCCATTGGGTCCAGCTCGATCTTTCCAACGAGGGCATCCTGCTCACCTCCGGGCAGCAGGCTGCCTTCGTCCTCGCCGCCGTGAGCGAGGTCGCAAGCGACAGCAACTTCATCTTCGCTCCGCACTACAAGCAAACGACCAATTCCTATGCCGATGGCAATGCCATCGCGGGGACCAATTTCGCCCCGCCGGCCAACAGCGATTTCGGCTTCGCGGTGACCGTCAGCTCCTCCGACACCGACTCCGACGGCTTGGCGGACGGTTGGGAACTCGGCTTTCCTGCCGTCACCGGCCTCGGCGATCTCAACGGCACCCTCACGGGCCCGGGTCCCGGCGCGGGGACCGGCGACTTCGATGGCGACGGGCTGAGCGATCTCGCCGAGTTCACCAACAGCACCGATCCGACGAATCCAGACGGTGACGGTGACGGCTTGACTGACGGCAACG
Source organism: uncultured Luteolibacter sp. (assembly GCA_966211015.1). Taxonomy (GTDB): domain Bacteria; phylum Verrucomicrobiota; class Verrucomicrobiia; order Verrucomicrobiales; family Akkermansiaceae; genus Haloferula. Next base: position 5,525 of record CBIHMP010000189.1, read on the forward strand.
AGATCACCGGTAGGAACGCTAGCGGCGTAATCCACGGCTTCGGCGCGACCGATCCCAAGGAAGCCGACTCTGACGACGACGGGCTAGCCGACGGCCAGGAGACCGCGGGCACCGACGCCGCGAGTGTCGTCCACGGCTTCGGCGCGACCAATCCCAACGGCAACGATAGCGACAGCGACGGAATGGACGACCTCTACGAGGTCTCTAACAAACTCAACAGCGGTCTCAATCCGAACTTCGACGATGCCCCCGGCAACCTCGACGGCGACACGGGCAATTCGCTGCTCGGTGTCAGCGCCTTCTCCAACCTCGACGAGTATCTGGGCTTCTACACCAATGGTGTGCAAACGCGGGCCGACAAGCTGGATACCGACGACGACGGCTATCCGGACACCGTGGAGGATGATCTGGGATTCTGGAGCGAAGCGGGCCTCACCGGCACCGATCCGGCCGATCCCGACTCCGACGGAGACGGCCTGCTGGACGGTCAGGAAAACTTCGACTTGGGAAGCTTCGCCGGTCCGGGCGTGCTGCCGGCCTATTCCGATCCCAACCTCGCCGATACCGATTTCGACGGCCTTTCCGATGGCAGGGAGGTGGCGCTGGGGACGGATCCGGCAAGCGCCGATACCGACGGGGATACGTTCGAAGACCTCGTCGAAATCCTCAACGGCTCCGATCCAAAAATCGCGGGCAGCGTCCCAGCCAGCACCGACGTGAGGGCCGGCTCGGACTTCACCCATCTGCCCTACGCTCAGAGCGGCGGCGGCGTGACGCCGGATGCCTCCAGCCCGCTGCTCACCGGCTCCGCCGAAAGCGGCCGCGTCACCGCGAATACCAACAACGCGGGAGCGATGGTCAGCTTCACCAATCCCAACAGCGTGGCTTACTACTCCGTCGACGTCCGCTACACCGGCACTCTCGACGGCCAGGGCTTCAACGTGATTTCGAGCAATGCGCTCGGCGTCCAGACGAGCGCCAACACCCACTGCGGCATCCGCTTCTCGCCGGACGGCTCGATCGGGTACTTCAACGGTGGAACCTTCCAAGCCGGTGCCGCCCCGGCCGGCACCCATGTCGCGGGAAGCACCTACACGGTGCAGTTCATCCACGACATCCCGAACAACACCTACACCATTCAGGTCTTCGACCGCTCGAACGGCGACGAGGTGATCTTCGAGGTCAATCCCGCCGTGCCGACCCGCAACCAGGCTCCGGCAGGCACCCTCTACTTCGGTGCGGGCATTCAGCAGGACAGCACGAACGGCTTCGAGCTGCGGCTCGACAATCTCTTCGTTTCGACCGCGCCGATCGATCCCGGTACCGGCATTGCGCCGACCAATCCGGTGATCACCGCGGTGTTCTTCGACAGTGGCGCCCTGAAGGTCACCTTCAGCCCCGGCGGCGCCGGTTTCATCCTCACGTCGTCGAACAACCTAGCCGCTCCCTTCGCCGAGGAAACGGCCGCCACTTACGATGGCGTTGGTACTTTCACCGTCCCGGCCGCCGCCTTGAACCCCGGTCGCGATTTCTTCCGCGTCGAAACCGCGCCCTGAGCACTCCCCCGAAAACAAAAAACCAATGAACAGAACTCCCATCATCCTCGCCTCCCTCTTGGCCGCTCTTGGCACGGCGGAAGCGGCCGTGACCCTAGCCGACATGGGTACTACCGCGCCGGCGGTTTACACCACCGGCCACCTCGGCACCCTCGACAACCGATATAGCTTCGACGGCCCGTCGGACTCCCACGGCCAGTCGTTTACCACCGCGACTACCGGCACTCTGGAATACCTCCACATGGCCTACAATGCCGGTGGCATGGGCACCTTTCAGGTGTTCATCGACAACGCCTACTCCGGCGGCGGCAGCACCGAGATCATCGCTGACGCCACGTCGGCCGGCGCGGCATTCACGATCAACCTCGCCGACTTCACGCCCAGCCCCAACGGGCTCTCCGGCTCGAGCACCGACACCAATACCGGCCCCGGCTACTGGATGCGGCTCGACTTCACCGCCGAATCGGTCGCGTTGACCAGCGGACAGCAGGCCGCTTTCTTCATCCGCGCCGTCAGCGAGGTGGCCAGCGACAGCAACTTCATCTTCGCCCCGCGCTACCACTTCAACGATCAGGTGGGCGAAACCGACGAATACCTCGGCGGTTCCGTGCGGCAGACCATGGCGATCAACTTCGTTGTGGC
>CBIHMP010000190.1:0-7709 GCA_966211015.1 uncultured Luteolibacter sp.
CTGAGAGAGTCGGCCAACTCACGACTGCCATGGCCAAGACCACCGAAGATCCCTCCGACAAACTCGCCGACGCCCGCAAACGCAATCTCGACCTGGCCATTTCCAGTATCCAGAAGGAGTTCGGGGAAGCGGCGATCATGCGGATGGGAGACGGCCACCGGGTGGATGTGGATGTCATCCCGACGGGAAACCTGCTGATCGACCGCGCGCTCGGCGTCGGGGGTTTCCCACGCGGGCGCATCATCGAAGTGTTCGGCCCGGAATCCTCCGGCAAGACCACCCTGACCCTCACTGCTATCGCCCAAGCTCAGAAGAAAGGCGGCCTGGCGGCTTTCATCGACGTGGAGCACGCGCTCGACCCGCAGTATGCCCGCATGCTCGGGGTGAATCTCGATGACTTGCTCGTCTCCCAGCCTTCCTCGGGCGAGGAAGCCCTCCAGATCTGCGAAGCACTGGTGCGCTCGAACGCCATCGATGTGATCGTGCTCGATTCCGTGGCCGCGCTGGTCACGAAGCAGGAGCTGGATGGCGAGATCGGGGATTCCACCGTGGGTGCCCAAGCCCGTCTGATGAGTGCCGCGATGCGGAAGCTCACGAGCTTCATTTCCAAGGCGCGGACCGTCTGCATTTTCACCAACCAGATCCGCGAGAAGATCGGCGTGATGTTCGGAAATCCGGAGACGACTCCCGGCGGTCGTGCGCTGAAATTCTTCGCCTCCGTACGGGTGGACATCCGCCGCATCGGCCAGATCAAGGCCACCGACGGCAGCGTGCAAGGCAGCCGCACGAAGATCAAGGTGGTGAAGAACAAGGTCGCGCCACCCTTCGCGGAGTGCGAATTCGACATCATGTACAACGAGGGAATCTCCTCGGTGGGCTCGCTGCTCGACCTCGCGCTTGAAATGGACCTGATCCAGAAGCGGGGCTCCTGGTTTGCTTACAACGGCACCCAGCTCGCCCAGGGCCGCGACGCCGCAAAGGAAGCGCTGAAGGCCGACGAGGCGCTCTACACGGAGCTTTCCGACAAGGTGCGCGAAAAGCTGGACGCCGCGAAGAAGAAGTAGGCGGAACGATTTACATCGAGTTCGCGTTCGATGGGGCGGCGGTCATGGACCGCCGCTTTTTCGTGCCCGGCGCGAACCGGAGAGGCACTCCGCAAAAAGAAGCGGGCACCCGGTTTTTCCGGATGCCCGCTCGAACCCTGACCACGAATTCCTTACGGGGTGGCTAGCACCACGCGGTAGAAAGCCTTGCCCGCGGGAGGCGCCGGATCCGTCCACGTGCCGGTTGTTCCCGTGGCAACGACGGTAGCGACATCCCCCCAGGACAGCTCGTCCAGCATGGTCGTGCTCCGCTGCACCGTGAAAGTGGTGCCTGCCGTTGCCGGCCAGGTGATGGTGGAGCCGCTCCAAGCCCCGGCGAAGCGCGAGGAGCCATCGTCCGGCAACAGCCCGAGCATGAATTCCACCAGGTTCGAAGTTCCGTCGCTATCGTAATCGCCGGCCGCCCCTTCATCGAGGGAGCCATTGAAGTATTGCTCTTCCCAGGCGTCATCCATGCCATCGCCATCCGAATCCGGATCGCCGGAATCCGATGCCACATTGGCGAGGAATTCACCCTTCGGAAGCACCCGCGAACTGATGCGGATCTCATCGAGGTTCCCGGTGAAACTGTTGTATCCACCGAAACCACCGGCCTCGGCCGGATCATACTCTGTCTGGCCGACCACCCATACCCGGTTGAACTCGGTAGGGTACCACGCCCCGTCGATCGGCAGCGAGCCCTCGAGCACGTAATCTTCATCGCCCGGTGCCTTCAGCCATAGGGACAGGGTGGTCGGGCTCGCGGTGACCGCCACGGAATACCACTCCCCGGCGGCGATGGCGCGCGTACCCACGACCTCCCGGGCTTGGGAGGTTCCATCGACCAATCCCGCCACGAGGAGGTTCGAAGCGTTCACCTTCAGCGTGAAGGGTGCCTGGTAGGGAGCCTCCATGCCGCTGGGATTGCCGCTCTTGCCGATGATGCCTTGGCTGCGATCCGTGCGGGTGGTGCGGAAGGAAGCTTCCACGGTCAGGGCACTGAAGACGGCGGTATTGATCGGGGCGGTGCCGGAGGTATAGATATTATCCGAGGTGTAGCGGTTACCGTCCACTTCGGTGAAGAAGAGCGAGCTGCCGTTCATCGCGCCCGTGTTGGTTACGTTGCCGTCCGGAGTTTGCGCCGTGTAGCTGGGAGCGGTGTAGTCCCGGTAGGTCATCAGGCCGTTGCCCTTGCCCGTCACGTCTTGCACCGCACCGGCTACTTCCGGATTGGCGACGAGTCCGGCAGCCGCTTCCTCGAAGCGCCAGTAAGCCGCGGTACCCACCGGAGCGACGGAGGTATCGTCGGTCGGGTCGGTGCCCGCATGGTATTCCATCACGTCGTTGGCGCCGTCGCTGTCGGAGTCGATCGTGCCGTCGGTGTGGAGGATCGCCTGTTCCAGCGGTTCCTCGCCCACGCGGAAGTATTTCACTTCCCAACCGTCCGGCAGGCCGTCGAGGGGCAGATCGAAATCGGGTGACGAGATCTGATTGGTCGGGATGGTGGCGGAATCGTACTCCTGCTTGTGGGTGAAGAGGTCCCCGTCGCTATCCTCCTCCGGATCGCAGGCGGCGATGGCGCTGAAGAAATGAATCTCCCAACCATCCCCGATCTGGTCGGAATCCTCATCGGGAGCACTGGCACGGGTCCCGGGATCGGTCAGCGCCGCGAATTCTTCCTGGTTCGTGCTGTAGTCGCCGTCCGGGTCATCGAGCGAACCTTGGGCGAGGCTCTCGAAGTAAAAGTCCTCCCAACCGTCCGAGAGGCTGTCGAGGTCGATATCCGGAAAGGAGGTCGCCAACTCGGGATCGGTGTCGGCGTTATACTCGCCGATGTTGGAGGAGAAATCCCCATCCGGATCATCGTCGCCCGTGTAGGCCGCGATATTGCCGAAGTTTTCCTCCTCCCAAGTGTCCGGCAGCCCGTCGAGATCGGAGTCCGTCTCGATCCGGACCAGAATCCCCGTCGAAGGGATGAACTGATAGTTGCCGTCCGGCGAAGTCCACGTGTCGGCGGTCTTCGTCCAGCCCTCGACGGTGAAGGTGGCGGTGAAGTTCTCCGCGAGCGTGCCGCTATTCACCAGTTGATAGCTGTCCCCGATCTGGGTGCCGGCACCGGTGAGATCAATGGCGAAGGCACCGCTGAACTCGAAGGGAGAGGCACCCGTGATGGTGTTGTAGGCGAGCGTGGTGCCGTTCAGCGCGAAGGCCAGCTTGCCCGTGGATGTCAGCACGGCACCGCTGGCCCCCGTCACCTCGATCTCGCCGGTATAGGTATTCGCTCCCGTCAGGATGACTTGGCGACCGGTGACATTGTTCGTCTGGAGAACCAGCTTGCCGCTATTTCCGGAGATGGGAGCGGCGACGGTGATCGTCGCGTTATTGGAATAGATCGTGGAGTTCCCCGTGCCAGCCACCAGCAGGCTGCCCCCCAGGATAAAGGCAGTCGAGCTGTTGCTCGCGTTATTCACCATGGATGCGTCCAGAGTGAAGTTGTTGATCGTGATGGTATTGACGTTGGTGCCGCCTTTGTAAGCTAGGGACGCACCGGTAAGCGTGAGGGAATCCCCGGCGAAAGTGTGATCGGCAGGGCTATCCGCGGGCGTCCGGAGAGTCAGGCCGGCCGGGACGAAGTAGGCATTGCCGGTGCCGGGAGCGGCACCGTCCGACCACGCGGTGGCAGCCTCGAAGGAACTAACGCCGAAGGCATTCGACGCGGTCAGCGTGACATCGGCAGCGTACGCGGCGCCGGCTACGGCGAGGACCGCCATGGTCGCCAAGGCACCGCATGGCAGGTGGGAAGCGGCAGGAGGCCGCGGGGATCGGGATAAATCTCTGGTCGGTTTCATGAGGTGAGTGGGCAAGCGCTTCCCCGGTCTGGCGACGGGTGCCTGCACCAGGCCGGGGCGTCACTTGCGGGGCAAATCCAGCACCCGAAATACCACCGTCACGGCCAATCGGCGGGGGTGCTGGAGAATCGGCACAAAAGCCCCGCATTAGGCGCAATTGGCAGTCCCTGCTGCCGATTGCGCCCAAGGTTTCACCCCCTGATTTTGTGATGATCGCGTCACCTTGTGAGGAAAGCGCCGCTTCTCGACCGGACGCATCAATCCGAAGCCATCCAGTTCTCCAAAATCGCCACCGCGGCCGCCTGATCGATCACCGCTTTCTGCTGCTTTGCCTTGCGTCCCGCCTCGCGCAATTTCGCGGCCGCGTCCATCGTCGTGTAAGCCTCGTCCACGTATACCAGCGGCACTTCCGGAACCCGTGCGGCGAGTTTCGCCCCGAAGCGGCGCACCTTTTCCGCGGCCGTTCCTTCCGTGCCATCGATTCTAACAGGCAAGCCCAGCACCAAGGTCCGGATCTGCCGGAGCGACGCCAAGACGGCAAGCCGCTCGATGGGATCGGCCTTCCGCACGTCGATCGTTTCCACCGGATGGGCGAGAATGCCGAGGGGATCGGTCGCCGCCACGCCGATGCGGGCTTCACCGTGGTCGATGCCGAGTGCGGGGTGACGTTCGTCGCGGTCCACGGCCAGAAGATAAGGGCGGGGAGAGCCCGCGGTCGATGAAATCGAAGCGGAGGCCCGTCACGCGAACTCACCCGCCTTTCTGATAGATCCGCACGTAATCCACCTCGTATTGCTGTGGAAATCCGGTCCCCGAAGGATCGCCCCCCTGCCAGCCGCCGATCGCGAGGTTCAGACGGAATGCATGGGGCCCCAGGAAAGGGTTGAGGGCGGGGCCATCCTGATTCTTCACATGTTTCTGGAGCTGGGTGTTCAGCACCTCGCCATCGAGCCAGATCGTCATCTTCTCCTCATCCCATTCCAGCACCCAGAGGTGGAAGCCATCCTTCCATTTCCCGTCGGTATCGAAGCGGCCGATGGAGTGGGAGCCGGTGTTCCAGACATCGCGCCCGCGCCTCCCGGCCCAGCAGAAGTTGGCATAGATGCGCCCGCTGTAGTATTCGAGGATATCGATCTCCCCGCCGTGCGGCCAGCGGCCCCGCCCGGTGGTCCAGATGGCGGGCCATAGGCCGTTCAGAGGGGCAAAGCGGGCCCGGACTTCGAAGCGCCCGAATTTCCAATCGTGCTTGCCCATGGTGGTGATCGAGGCGGAGGTGTATTCGGCCTCCTTGCGCTGCTTCTTCCAGTCACGCGATCCCTCCTCGAAACGGGGATTCGGCACCTTTTCCCGGCGGGCCTCGATGACCAGCAGGCCGTTCTTCCGGAAAGCGTTTTCCTTCCGATACCACTGGAGTTCCTGATTGCGCTCGAAGCCTTCTTCGAAGCGCCACTTCGTTTCATCCACCGGCCCGTCGCCTTCAAATTCGTCCGCCCAAACCAGCTTATAAGCGGGGTCCCTCGGCGGCTCGACGGTTTCCCGGGCGCTGGCGAGGGAGACAAAGGCGAGCAGGGCAGAGAGACGGATCATCGGCAGGTAGAACGTGTGCGGATGGAAAAGGTTTCGAGCGGGGACAGGAAATCGCCTCCCCTTTTTCGGGGGGATGATGCAGATTCACGATCGAACCTTACCCGAGATCATGAGCGCGCACGACATCCTCGATGAATTGAAAGCGCTGGGCAGCGAGAGCTACAAGCGGATGATGATGAGAAACCATGGCGTGAGGGAGCCCTTCTTCGGCGTGAAGATCGGGGACCTGAAGAAGATCGTGAAGCGGATCAAGAAGGACCACCCGCTCGCGCTCGACCTCTATGAAACCGGCAACTACGACGCGATGTACCTGGCCGGCCTGATCGCGGACGATCCGAAGATGAGCAAGGCCGACCTGAACCGCTGGGTGGAGCAGGCTTACGCCGGAGCCCTGCCCGGCGCAACGGTCGCCTGGGTGGCGGCAGGCAGCCCGCACGGGCATGAGCTCGCGCTCGAGTGGATCGATTCCGCCAAGCCGCTCGTCGCCGCCGCCGGCTGGTCAACGCTGTGCAGCCTGGTCGCGTTGAAAGACGATACGAAACTCGACCTGGAAGAGCTGAAGGGCCTCCTGCAGCGGGTGAAGAAAGAGATCCGCACCGCCCCGGACGCCGTCCGATACGGGATGAACAATTTCATCATCTCGGTAGGCGGCTACGTGGCGCCGCTCACCGAATTGGCGCTCAAAATTGGCGAGGAAATCGGTCCGGTCAGCGCCGACCTGGGCAACAATAGCTGCGAAGTCTTCTCCTCTCCGGACTACATCCGGAAGATGCAGGAGAAGGGAACGATCGGGAAGAAGCGGAAGACGGTGAAATGCTGACGCGTCACCTAAACGGCGCTCGCATCATCACCCCCATCGACATTAAAGCAGCCCCGGCGGCAACTTGTCGGAGAGCTTCTTGATCGCATCCGCCTGGTGCCGGTTGGCGATGAGCAAGGCGTCCTCCGTTTGCACGATGATCAGGTCATCCACCCCGAGGAGCGCGATGTGGAATCCCTTCCGGGTGTTGAAGACGATATTGTTCTCCGAATCGATTTCCGACACCGGCGTGTTCACCCGGTTGTCGCTGCCTACCTTTTCGAGATAATTCGCGACCGAGAGCCAGGAGCCGACGTCGTCCCAATCGAAGGTGGCCTCGATATTGAGAACGCGCCGGGCTTTTTCCATGAGGCCGTAGTCGATGGAGATCGGCGTGAGTTTCGGGAACTGCGCGGCGACCGTGGCGGCGATGTCCGAAGAGCGGCGCAATTCGGAGATGAAAGAGGCGAGCTCCGGTTGATGGGTGCTCAGCTCCCGGATCACATTCGGAAGCGACCAGACGAACATGCCCGCATTCCAGCAAAAGCCGCCCTGGGCGAGGAACTGCTCGGCCAGCTCGGTACTCGGCTTTTCGCGGAATCGCTTCACCTCCGCCGGGACCTGCTCGCAATTCAGGCCCGGGATCGAAGCGCGGGGACCGCGCTCGATGTAGCCGTAGGAGGGGCAGGGCCATGTCGGCTTGATGCCGATGGTGACGAGCCCGTCCGATTTCTCCGCGGCCGCGATCGCATCCCGCATCACCGATTGGAAGGCGGCCGTGTCCGCGATGAGCTGGTCCGCCGGAAGCACGATCATCACCGCGTCCGGATCGCGCGCCGCGACCAGACCGATGCCCAGCGCCACGGCCGGGGCGGTATCGCGCTTCGCGGGCTCGGCGAAAATGTTCTCCGCCGGAAGCATGGAAGCGACCTCCCGGACGGCGGCCTCCTGCTGGGCGTTGGTGAGGATGAGGATGTTTTCCACCGGCACCAGGCCGTCGAGGCGGGCGATGGTCTGCTCCAGCAGCGTGACATCGCCGAAAAGATTGAGCAGTTGCTTCGGGCGCGCATTGCGGCTGAGCGGCCAAAACCTCGTACCGGACCCTCCGGCAAGGATAAGCGCGTAAATGGAAGTGGTATCTGGCATGTCGGGGGAGAATCTAACGCTTGGGCGGGCCGGGGGAAGGGCGAATCGGTGGCGTTTTTCCCGAGAGCGTTTCCGGGATTGTCTGCCGCCCGAAGGAATGTTAGCACTTCTTTCATGAACCCCGACGATGACGGTGAACGGGATTGGACGGAAGCCACGGCGCTTGCAGCTCCTGCATTGCTCGGCGCGGCCGCGGGCTTGATCCTGGGAGATTTGATGCACGCCCAGCGCCGCGCCGGCGAGGGC
>CBIHMP010000191.1:0-7698 GCA_966211015.1 uncultured Luteolibacter sp.
GGAAACGGCGTACTTGCAGGATCTCGTGGGCCTCGGCTGCGGCGCGGCGATTCCCATGCTGCGCTCCGCCGCGGGTTTCCTCGCCGCCCATCCGGGTGCCAAAGTAGCGACAGTGGCGGTGGAGGTCTGCTCCGCGGCCTTCTTCGCCGACGATGACCCCGGCGTGCTGATTTCCCTCTGTCTCTTCGGCGATGGCGCTGCGGCCGCGGTCTGGTCGGGCTCTCCCGGCGAAGGCAAATGGCAGGCGGGACATTTCACCACCGTTCATCGCCCGGAACAGCGGGAGAAGATCCGCTTCGTGAATGCCGGAGGCAAGCTGCGCAACCAGCTCGACAAGGCCGTCCCCGGGCTCGCCGCGGAGGCCGTCGCGGAACTTTACGCGAAGCGCCACGCCGAGCCCGACCGGGTTCTCGCGCATTCCGGAGGACGGGATGTCATCGAGGCGCTGGAAGCCGTGCTTCCCCATGGTCTTGCGGAGACGCGCGAGGTCCTGCGCGATCACGGGAACATGAGCAGTCCTTCGGTGCTCTTCGCTCTCGATCGTGCCCTCGCCACCGCGAATGGCGACCGCCGTTGGTGGCTCACCGCCTTTGGCGCAGGCTTCGCGGCCCATGCCTGCGAGGTGTGGCGGGAGGGTTTCTAAGCCGCGGCTGCCGAACGTAGGGGCGTTCGTGAGAACGCGGGAGCCCGAGTTAGGTTGCGGGCGCGAGTTTTTGAAGAGCGCGGCCTGTAGCGAAGGCCGCCAGAGGCACGATCATGATCAAAGCAAGATGGGGGAGCCCATCGAAGTTTGGATACGGCTTCACCCAAGGCATCCAAGCCAGCCCCAAAGCAATCGCACATGCCGCGATGAAATCGACGAGTGGAATTCCCGCAAGAAGTGCCGAGACGTAGCACGGAATTGGTTTTGAAAATCGGCTGAAACAAAACGAAAGCCAGACCGCTAAAGGAATCATCCCGATGAGGCCGGCATAGGGGTGGTCGTGCATGAACCAGCATGACATCGCGGGAAAAGACAACAGAATCAGGGCCTTTGAGATGACGCGAGGTCCTTCAGGGCCGTCCTCCATTCCCTCGTAGCGCGCCGAGAGCGACAGGCCGGCGATGTAGGAGAAAAGCCCGGCAGCCAAGGTGCCAATCAGCGCGAAGTCGTGAAGAGCCACCGAACCAGAATCATACCCCGTATTTTCCAATGCTTCCAAGCCCGGCCATGTGGCAAGGAATCCGATCACGTATAGACCCGAGCGGCAGAGGCCCATCGGAACTACGGACCAAATCGAACGTTTGTGAATCAGGGTGTAAATCCAGATTAATGTTAGGATTGCCAATGCGCAGATCGCGCACGCGGGCTTCACCAGAAAGGCTGAGATTACTCCTGCGATGGCGAGGATTACTGATGCCGCGAAGTAGCTCCTTGCGCGAAAAAGCCCCGAGGGTAATGCGCGCTCAGGCCTGCGGGTTTTGTCCCATTTCCGGTCAAACCAGTCGTTGGCCAGATTGCCTGAGAAGTACAGTAAAAGGGAGGAAAGGCTTATAAGTAAGCCGGAATTCCAATGGATGCGGGAGGTGTCGCTGGCGTCCCATCCGCCTTGGGTTACATCCCACCCCACCATATACCCCAAAAACACATTGCTCACCACGCTCGGCGCGTTCGCGATGCGGAGCGTGGCAAGCAGGGCCCGGATCTTTCCCGGGCTACTCATGAGCCGAGCACCCACCGGTATTCCGCCGCGATTTGTTCCTCCACCGGACGCTGCATGCCCGCGGGGAGCACGCCCCAGGTGTAGGTTTCGATCTCCCAATGCTGGCAGAGCCCCGGGATTTCCTCCGCCACTTTCAGCGCCTCGCGCGCATTCTCGCGTGTTGTCGCCAGAGGTGCGGCCGGTTCGGCGTCGAGCGGGATGTGAAAATGCACGCGCCATTGCTCCGCATCGCGTCCGTCTGCCGTGTCCAGCGAAGCGAGCCCGTCCGGCAGATCGGTGAAGCGCTCGATCCTCCCGTCCGGGTGGCGGGCCAACACCTGGTGCAGGTAGGTCGGTTCGTCAAAGGCGCTCACGGCTTCCACCGCCTCCGGCACCCGCGGGTCCAGCGCGAGGGCCGCGGAAAGGTGGATCTTTGAAATGCGTAGCCCCTCGCCGCGGAGAGCCTTCAGGGAATTCCTTGCCTCCTCGTACTGGAGGGCGAAGTGGCAGCAGTCGTAGTTGATGCCGATGCGCCGTTTGATCTGTTCGTGGTCCGGCGCCGCATCCAGCAGGCGGTCGAAGAAACGCAGGGTCTCCTCCGTGTTCTCGAAATGCCCCCGTGGCTCCGGCTCAAGGCCGAGGTGAAGATCGCGGTCGGACACGTCGCTGAGGGCATCCACGAACCCGGCGAGCTCGACGAGTTGGGAAATGATCACCGTTTCATCCGCCTCGAATTCCTTGAACGACCCGGGCAGCGTGGACACCGAGCCCTCGATGTCCTTCGGCACCAGCTCGGAGATGATGGTGAAAAGCTCCTTCGTGTACTCCAGCCGGGCCGGGTCCGTCCAATCCGGGCGGAAGACATTCCGTTTCACCGTCGTCCCGTGGAAATCGCCGTAGGGGAATCCGTTGATCGTGAAAACGTAGGCGTTTTCCGAAATCAGCCAGTCCTTGAAACGTGCCAGCGCGTCCCCGTAGAGCAGTTCGGAAGCAGCCTTGGCCGAGAGCCGCAAGCCGATCGCGAAGGCCTCCTTGTCCGCCACCAGTTCGCGCACGCGCATCGTATGGGTGGAGATCGCGCGGAAGGTGCTCTCCCAATCCTCGGCGGGATGGATATTCGTGCAGTAGGCGAGGTGACCGTGCGGAAAGCGCATGCCGCTAGGATGGGCGAATCCCGCGCCACCGCAAGACCCCGTCACGCCGTTTTCCGCGCCACCACGGTGATGATCTGGGTGTCCTCGTCCACCGGTGCCTCCGGGTCGAAATCGGCGATAGCGTGGAGCGGTTCGAAGCCTGCCCTCGCGAGCATGCCTCGGAATTGCCGCGCGGTAAACCAGCGGATCACCTGTTTCGACTCGTGTTCCGCTTCCGGCGATCCGTCCGCGGCGAGCAGCCGGTAGCGGTGCTCGCGTTCCAGGATCCGGGCCTTCCGGTCCAGCCGGTGGCGGGTCTGCACGGTCGCGGACCGGCCGTCCGGCAGCGTCGTGCCGTGATCGTCGTACCATTCCCCCTCCGGCAATTCGCGGTGGAGCTCCGCCATCGGGATGAAGACGCTGAGGTAGATGATTCCGGCGGGACCGAGCAGCCGGTTGAAGCGGGCCAGCGCCGCCGCCGGGTCGGTGGCCAGCTGCAGCGTGAAGGCCGGGACCAGCAGGGACGCGTAGGTGTGGCCGGGATCGAAGGAGGTCATGTCGCCCTCGTGGAGGATGGGCGCGGGCGAGAGCCCCGCTGCCGCTTGACAGCACAGGGCCAGCATCTCCGGGGAAAGTTCCAGGCCTTCCACCTCGTGGCCCTTTCGCAGCAGCGGGAGCAAGAGGCGTCCGGACCCGCAGCCGACCTCCAGCGACCTCCCGGGGTATTCCCGCAGGGTTTGATCGAGCAAGGCTAGCTCTGCGGGTTCGCCCTCTTCCGCCCAGAAAGCATCGTGCAGCCGGGCTTCGAGCGAGGTGTACGCGTTCACGCGCGCAGCCTGCGGGCAAATGCTGACATGGACGAGTGGGAAAAACCGCGGCCGGATGGCCGTATGCTCCGCCGCATGAAGTGCACGACGACGCTGATGGCCGGACTGGTTCTACCCCTCGCAATCCATGCCGAGGAAACTTTCCGGAATCCCGTCAACCCCTCCGCGGACCCTTGGCTCGGCTTCACCGAGGGCCGCTATCACCTCTCCACCACCCGGGGCGACCGGGTAATGCTGTGGAGCTCCCCCTCCATCGCCGGGCTGAAAGAGGCAGAGCCCCGGGTGATCTGGGGAAAAGGCAAAGACGTGTGGGCGGCGGAGTTCCACCAATTGAAGGGGCGAAGAGGCCCGAAATGGTACTGCTATTTCACGAAGACCGACGGGGAAGACGTCCGGCACAGGATGTTCGTGGTGGAGAGCAAGACGGACAGCATTCTCGGCCCGTATGGGGAGCCGGTACAGATCCTTACGGATCCGAAGGACGAGTTCTACGCGATCGACGGCACGGTCTTCGAGAACCGCGGCCGGACGTATTTTGTCTGGGCCGGCCATCCCGGGCACCGGCTTTTCATTTCCCGGATGAAGGACCCCTTTACCCTGCAAGGCGAACGCGTGATGATCCCCGCCTCCGGCTTCGGCTGCGAGGAGGTGCGGGAGGGCCCCTGCATCCTGAAGCACGGCCGGCGCTTGTTCCTGACCTATTCCGCCTGCGACACGGGAAAGCCGGACTACAAGGTCGGCTACGTGTGGATGGACGAGAAAAAGGACCCGATGAAGCCGGCTTCCTGGACCCAGGAGCCGGAGCCGCTCCTTGAGCGGAATGACGCCGCCGGGGTCTTCGGGCCCGGGCATCACAGCTTTTTCAAGTCGCCGGACGGGAAGGAGGACTGGATCGCCTACCACGGGAAGACGACCAAGGAATTTACCTACCGGGGTCGCAGCTCCCGGGTGCAGAAACTGGAGTGGGACAAGGAGGGCTTTCCGAAAAAGGTCATCCCGCTCCCTTTGGACGCCCCCGTGGCCCTTCCTTCCGGAGATCGCGGCAAGTGAAAGGGCCCCGCGTCAGGCATGTTGCCCGGCGAAGAAGGCCTCCATCCGGTGCTGCATGTCCTCGTAGAAGCGCTTCTTGATTGCCTCCAGCGCCGCCAGTTTTTCGGGACCCGCGTGGCGTGCTTCTTCCTGCTCCATGCGGATCTTTTCGGCGAAGGACTTTTCCATCTGGATCAGGGAATCGAGGAAATCTTGGGCGGCGCGGGAGTGCACCACGCCATCCACCAGTGCGTTGTCCAGCCGTTTGTTGCGCGTCACCGCCATCAGGTTGCCGGCCGCCAGCGTCTCCATGTAGCGGCGGTGGCTGGTGCGGAAGGCACGGTGCTCGCCGTCGTAGGCGATCTCGTCCCGGTCCAGCAAGGTATCGTAGGGGCCCGGCTTGGTGAAGAATTTCACGATCAGCGGGATGGTATCCACCAGCATGAAAAGCAGTGTCAGGACCAGATAAGTCGCCAGCGCGAACTGCCCGCCCTCGCTTCCTGCCCTGAAAAGCCCGTGGAGGGCCAGCGTCTGGGTGAGGATGTCCTTCCGGGGCTCCGCCTGGATCGAATCGAGGCGTTTGCGCTCCTCGCTGGCGACGGCCGCCAGCTCGTTCTGGGCGCGCTCGAGTTCCATCAGGCGCGTGTCGATCTGCTGCTTGATGGTGTCCCGCAGGGCGTTCTGCTGCGTCACGAAAGAATCCGCCTGATTTTCTTCCACCTGGCGCTTCAGGGCGGCCACCCGGCTGGCCTCGGCCTTGTTTGCGGCCTCGATCTCGGCGAGGCGGCTCTCGAAGGCGGCGATGGCCCCTTTCTCCGCCTCCCGCACCTGGGTTTGCAGGGTCGCCTTCTCCACGCTCAGATGCTCGAGAAGGGCCCCCAGGCGCTTCGACTCCTCGCGCCGCGGTTCGAGCTGGTCGGAGCGGATCGAGCGCGCGCGCGGGCCTTCCCCGCGGATCCCGGACCGCTGGCCGTTTAGCTCGCGCTCGAACTCCGCCTGCCAGAAGCCCAGCTCGGTCTGGAGCTTCGCGTATTGTGGCGAAAGTTCGTCGGACTGCTTGTTGATAATGTCCAGCCGGTCGCGGAAAGGCTTCGTCGCCTCGTTGGTCGCCGCTTTCAGCTCGGTCTGCTGTTCCGCCGTCAGGCCCGGGATCGCCGCGTCGGCGTCTTCCCGCTCCTGGATGATGAATCGCGCCTGAAAGGTCTCGTTCCACTTCTCCCGCTGCGCGGCGATCGACTCCTCCAGCTTGGTGATTTCCGTTCGGACGTTTTCCTTCGCCACGGCGAATTTTCCGCGCTCCTGGCCGATCTCCATCGCCCGCTCCTCCTCCACCACCGTCTGGATCGTGTCCCGGAAAAGGAGCAGCACCAGCGGGTGGGCGATGGTCAGCCCCATCAGGACCGCCACCACCAGGCGGAGCGAGAATTGCGAAAGCTTCCGCCACCAGGACAGGAACGGCCGGTAGCCCGCCAGCAAGGCGCGGTCGATGGTGAGGATGATGAACGCCCACACGGCCGCCACCGGGTAGATCACCCGGGGATTGTCCGTCAGCGTGGAAAGCGCGTAGGCGCAGGCGATGAAGGCGAAGGCGCAGGGCACCAGCACCGTGGCGCCGAAGGCTACGTATTTGCGCTGCTCCCAGGTCGGGCACTGCTCCAAGGTTTCGGTGCCCGCGCCGGAGAGCCAGAAAAAGAGGCGCTTGAAAGGATTGGACCGGTTCATGGTGAGCGACGTGTAGATGAAAGCGGATTCCCGTCCAAAAGCGAGCGCCGCGGCGGATCTTGTCGGGGAAACGGGTGAAAGATCCGCTTTCTCTCAGGCGGGCGGTGAAAAGCCCGGAAGTTCGCGGCCCAGATGCCAGCGCCGAGCTTCGGTCCTTGCATCACTTGGCATGGCTGGCGCTTCATGGGCGTTACCTCATGGCAATCCGCGTCGGCCTCCATCACGTCACAGAGTATCGGTACGACCGCGAGGTCAATTTATCCCCCCATGTCGTCCGGCTGCGGCCCTGCGTGCATACCCGTACGCCGATCCATTCTTACTCCCTGGGCATCGAGCCGGCGAATCACTTCATCAACTGGCAGCAGGATCCTTTCGGGAATTGGAACGCCCGGATCGTCTTCCCGGAGAAAACCCGCAATTTGCGCATCGTGGTGGATTTGGTCGCGGACATGACCGTGATCAATCCCTTCGACTTCTTTCTGGAGGAGTATGCCGAGGAATTTCCCTTCGCCTATCCCGCCCATCTCAAGCACGAGCTCTCGCCCTACCTGAAAATCCGCGAGAGCGGTCCGCGCCTGATGGAATGGCTGGCCACCGTCCCGCGCGAGAAACGCCGCACGATCGATTTCCTCGTGGACGTGAATTTCAGGGCGCATCAGGCGGTCGGCTACGTGATCCGCCTGGAGCCGGGGGTGCAGAGCTGCGAGCAGACCTTCGAGCGCGGCACCGGCTCCTGCCGGGACTCCGCCTACCTGCTGGTGCAGGGGCTGCGCCATCTCGGGCTCGCGGCGCGCTTCGTTTCCGGCTACCTCGTGCAGTTGAAGCCGGATCAGGAGTCGCTCGACGGACCCTCCGGCCCAAAGGAGGACTTCACCGATCTCCACGCCTGGGCGGAGGTCTATGTGCCCGGCGCCGGGTGGATCGGCCTCGACCCGACATCCGGCCTGTTCGCCGGAGAGGGCCACATCCCGCTCTCCTGCACGCCGGAGCCGGCCAGCGCCGCCCCGGTGGTGGGGGCGGTGGACGACTGCAAGACGGAGTTCATCTGGGCAAACGAAGTCACCCGCGTCCACGAAGACCCCCGCGTCACCCGCCCCTATTCCGATACCGAGTGGGCCGCGATCGATGCGCTCGGAGAGAAAGTGGACGAGCGTCTGCAAGCGGGGGATGTCGCCCTCACCATGGGGGGCGAGCCGACCTTCGTGGCGGTGGAAGATCGCGACGCCGCCGAATGGAACACCGACGCGCTGGGGCCGACCAAGCGCCGCGTCGCGACCGAACTGGTGCACAAGCTGCGGGCGGAAT
>CBIHMP010000192.1:0-7662 GCA_966211015.1 uncultured Luteolibacter sp.
GACCTGAACCGCGGCAGCTTCCACATGAAGACCTACGCTGGCGTCCTGGAGCTTTCGCGCGTGGACGTGAAAGCCGATGAGCTGATGACCTTGCAAGGCCGGCTGAAGGTGCGGCCGCCGGACGAAAAAGAGATGGCGGGTGCTGTGGGAGCCAATCCGACCGGCTCCTTCACGCCGGTCTTCAGTGCCGACCCGGAGATCGATCCGTCGAAAGCGAAGGACGACATTTCCCTCAAGAAAGCCGCGACCGGCAGAACCGCAGCGGAAGGGCGGGACATGGCGATCTTCGGCCGCCGTGCGCAGGAAAAGATCGATCAGCAGCTCAATCAGGAGGCGCTCTCCCGGGAGGCACAGATGCTGCGGTATGAAGGCGGCTTCCGCATCACCATCCCCGGCGATGCCTTCGATCGCGCCGAGGTGCTCCGGAACACCTTCCCGGCGGATCCGGACAACGGGCGCATCCCCCTCGATGTCCCGATCCAAGGTACGATCCACGAAATCACCCGGCGCCAAGCCGAAGAGATTCTGGAAATCGGCACCAGGCGGTGATCAACCCGCCGTGACGAGCCCGAGGCTGGAGTAGATCTCCCGCGTGGCTTTGCTCTTGTTCAGCGTGTAGAAGTGGATGCCGTCCACCCCGTGGTCCAGCAGCTCGGCGCATTGCTGGGCGGCATAATGGATGCCCACTTTCTCGACTGCCGCCGGATCGCCGTTCGCGCGGTCCAGCGCGCGCAGCAGCTTGGCCGGGAAGCGGGCACCGGCGGCCAGCTCGGCCATCCGGCTCATCCCGGAGAGCGAGGTCACCGGCATGATGCCCGCAATGATCGGCACCCCGATGCCGTGGTGGCGGCAGCGGTCGCGGAAGTCGAAGAAGTCATGGTTGTCGAAAAAGAGCTGCGTGCAGATGTAGTCGGCTCCCGCGTCCACCTTCGCCTTCAAGTGATCCAGCTCCCGCAGGCGGTTCGGGGTGTCCGGGTGGCCTTCCGGAAAGCCGGCCACGCCGATCCCGAACCCGCGGGGATCAGGATGGGCGCCGGACTCGTTGAAGCGGCGGATAAAGGCGACGAGATCGGCGGCATGGCGGAAATCGCAGTCCGACCAGTCATAGCCGGGCCAATCCCGCGGCGGATCGCCGCGCAGGGCCAGGATGTTGCTGACGCCCGTATCCGCATAGCGGCGCAGGATTTCGGAGATATCCGTCTCCGAATGTCCCACGCAGGTGAGGTGAGGTACCGGCGGGATGCCGGTGGTTTCCTTGATCCGGACCACCAGATCGTGGGTCAGCTCCCGCGTGCCGCCGCCGGCTCCGTAGGTGACGGATACGAAGGAGGGATCGAATGCCTCCAGGTCCACGATGGTCCGGTACAAATCCTCCGCTCCCGCCGCGGTTTTCGGCGGGAAGAATTCGAACGAGAAGGAAGGGCGTCGCTTGGCGAGGATGTCGCGTATATGCATGCGCGGGTGAAGTGAGGGGAAGATGAGCCTGATCGGCGGGTTGTGAGGAGCAAAAAACCCGGTGGTGTCGCAACTTCCGCGCACTCCGGGAGTTTTCCATCTCGCGGGCCGCGGGGCTGCGCGACTATCCTCTCCACCGGATTCATGAAAGCTCTCCGATAC
This sequence comes from uncultured Luteolibacter sp., assembly GCA_966211015.1. Taxonomy (GTDB): domain Bacteria; phylum Verrucomicrobiota; class Verrucomicrobiia; order Verrucomicrobiales; family Akkermansiaceae; genus Haloferula. Next base: position 1,618 of record CBIHMP010000192.1, read on the forward strand.
TCCTGGATCGTCCTTTTCTCGGCGGGTGCCGCCTTGGCGGTGGAAGCTCCTGTCGATGGGAAGGCGCCGGCCCCGGCTGCGCCGGAGGGGAAAGGCAGAAAACAGAAGGGCGAGCGCGGGAAGGAAATGCGCCGCGCGATGGCGGAGATGTGGAAAAAGGCGGACACCGATGGCGACGGCTTCCTCTCGCTGGCGGAATTCTCCGCGATGGAGCGTCCCGGCCGTTTGCCCCCGGAAAAACGCGGTGAAATTTTCAAGCGCATCGACAAGAACAATGACGGCAGAATCGGGGCCTCCGAGATGCCGAAGGGTCCGCCGCGGGGCATGCCGCCGCTGGAGCAGGTGGATTTTGACAAGGACGGGCGGATCGTTTTCGCCGAGTTTCAGAAGCTCGGCTTCGTGGAGCGCTTGCCCGAAGAACGGCAGCGCGGCCTTTTCGCCCGCATGGACCGGGATGGGGACGGTGCGCTAACTCCGAAGGATCACCCCCCGCGGGACGGCCGCCGCGATGGCAAGGGAGGCCCGGAAGGCAAGGGACCGCGCTGGCCGAACCCGATGGAAATGGTGAAAAACCATGACAAGGACGGCGACGGAGCCCTGAGCTTCGAGGAATTCCGTGCGGTGCCGTGGGTGGCGGACAAGGGTGAGGACGAGCAGGAAGACCGCTTCGAGGGCATGGACAAGAACAAGGATCTCAAGCTGGATGCCGCCGACTTCCCCGCACCCGAGAAAAGGAAAAAGGCGGAGGTGCCGGAGAAGCCGGATGCTTGAAGCCTTCCGTTTCTTCGGGATTTCTGTCAGCGGCTCTTTCTTTTCAGAAGCTTACCTCGAACCACAAGCCCGCAAACAGGCGGTCGCTTTCCGGGCTGCTCTCCATGGGGATCGAGGTTCCGGCGAAGGGGCTCACCGCCACATGCTGATTGAAGGCGTAAGTCCAGCTCAGCCGGGCATAGACATCGTGCCAGCCGCTGCTGCCGTAGTAGTCCTCGGTAAAGCTGGTGCCTGCACTCGCGGACAGGAAGGAATCCTCGCCCGTGGGATGTGACCAGGCGGCCTCGAGATTCCCGTACCAGCCCCCATCCCCGGTATCGTAGGCGAGTCCCGCACCGAGGTCCCAATCGTCGTTCAGGTGCCAGGTGAAGGAGGGGTTGAGATCGAAGCCATCCTCAAAGAAGGAGTCTTGGAAGTCGCGCCACGTGGCCGCGAAGCCGGCGGTCCATCGTTCGGTATCGTAGCGAAGGTCAAGGAAGGCGGCGCCTTCCGAGAAGTCTCCATCGCCCGTGGCGGTGCCGTAATAGCCGCCGAGATTGAGCACCCACTGGTCGGAGAGCGCGATCTCCGCCTCCGCCTGCACGTCGATGAAATCCGCCGCCAGCTTGAAGCCGCGGTGGATGTACTCCGTGCGGTAGCCCGTGACGACTTCGATCCCGATCGGCATTTCCAGAACGGAGTCGTCCTCCGCCAGACAGGAGGAAATCAGGACGAGGGCGGGCAGCAGGCGCTTCATGCCGCGAGGATGGAGAATCCCGCTCCGGGCGGCAAGGCGGTTTCAGGATCGCAGGATGACGGCACGGGGCAGCCGGCGCGTGATGCGTCCCGGACGGAGCGCGCTCCCCGAAGAGGCCGGGCGGCGTAGAATCGCGGCGATCTCACGACCGCCGCGGATCCCAATCAGCGGATCGCCTGGATATCCGATTCGGCGAGGGAGGTGTGGAGCACTTCCTTGCGCAGGCTGCCACCCTTCCGCTGGCTCCACCAGAGCACCACCGGGGAAGCGATGAAGACGGAGGAGTAGGTGCCGATGACCAGACCGATCAGAATCATCACCGAGAAGTCCTTCAGCGCCGAACCGCCGAAAATCGCGATGATCCCCACGGTCACGATCGTGGTCAGGGATGTCAGGATGGTGCGGGAAAGCGTGGCGTTGATCGCCTCGTTCATCAGCTCCTTCACGTCACCCTCGCCGGATTTCAGCGACTCGCGGATACGGTCGAAGATGACGATGGTGTCGTTGATCGAGTAGCCGGCGATGGTGAGCAGCGCCCCCACGTGGATCAGCGACAGCTCGCCGCCGATGAGGATCACGAGTCCCGCGGAGAGAACGACGTCGTGCAGCAGCGCGATGAAGCCGCCAAGGGCGAAGGAGAACTCGAAACGGATGGTAATGTAAGTCAGGATGCCGAGCAGGCCGAGGGCAAGGGCAATAGCGGAGTCGATCAGGAAGTCCTTCCCCAGCGTGGCGGAGACGCCCTGGGTGCTCTGCTCGATCACGTAGCGATCCTTGCCATCCTCGGTCTCCTTCTCGCCGAGAATGTCGAACGAACCGCGGAGATGAGCGGCTATCTTATCGGCGTCCCCGGTGGCGCAGCGGATGGTGACGAGCTCCCCGGTGATGGATTTCTCGACCTGCACGATCGGCCGCTTGGAAACCTGGATCCCGGCCAAGGCTTTTTCCACCTCCGGTTGGGAGAGGCTCTTTTCCTCCCCAAGCTGGAACTCGACCAGCGATCCGCCGGTGAAATCGATACCCATGCTGTTCTCGCCGCGCATGGCGACGGCTCCGACGCTCGCCGCCACAAGGAGACCGGAGATGACGTAGGCGAGCTTGCTCTTGGAAAGGAAGTCGATCTTGGATGCCTTGATCAGATCCAGGAAGCTGAGCTTCTTCAGCAGGTTCAGGTCATTGCACCAGCGGAAGAGCACCCGGGTGACCAGGATCGCCGAGAACATCGAGGCCAGGATGCCGATGGTAAGCGTGATCGCGAAGCCCTTGATCGAGGAACTGCCCATCCAGTAGAGGATCACCGCGGTGATGAGCGAGGTGAGGTTCGAGTCGAAGATGGCGGTGAAAGCCTTTTCGTAGGCGGCGTTGATGGCGGTCTTCAGCGACTTGCCGGCGGCGATTTCCTCGCGCAGGCGTTCGTAGATGAGCACGTTCGCATCCACGGCCATGCCGATGGAAAGAATCATCCCAGCGATACCGGCGAGGGTGAAGGTGAAGTTGAACATCGCCATGCCGCCGAAAATCAGCAGGCCATTCACCAGCAGGCCGAAAAGCGCGACCAGACCGGCAGTGCGGTAGTAGATGAGAACGAAGACGGCGGTAATGCAGAGGCCCATGATGCCGGACCACATGCCCTGCTTCACTACGGCCGCGCCGAGGGTGGGGGAGATCGTCCGCTCCTCGATGATTTCCAGCGGGTTTTCCAGCGGGTTCATCATGGCGTTGGCCAGCGAACGGGCTTCCTCCTGGCTATCCTGGCCTTCGATCTGGAAGCGCTTGCCGAGGGGCACCGACTGCACCACCGGCGCGGTGATCACCTCGCCGTCCAGCACCACGGCAATGCGGTCGCGGTTGGGGGTCATGTCCTTCGTCAGCGCGATCATCTTGTCCGCGCCCGCGTTGGTAAGATTGATCGAGACGCTGTGGCCGCCGGCCATCGAATCCGGCCAAGCTTGTTGCACGTCCTTCCCCGTAAGGGCGGAGCGGTTGTTCAGCAGGAGGTAGGTGCTGAGTTCCGTGCCGTCCTCGTTCTTGTACTTCTGCTCGTAAACCTTGAAACCCGGCACGCGGGGTTCGTCCCCGGTGTGAATGCGCTCGGCCAAGGGGCGTCCGTCGCTGCCGGGAACGCCGCCTTCGAGATTCACTTCCTTCAATTCCAAGCGGGCGACCTTCTGGAGCAGCTCCTTGATCGCCGCGGACTCCTCGGGAGCCATGCCCGGCATCTGGAGCAGGATCTTGTCGGTGCCCTGCTCGACGGCCAGCATGTCGATGTTGCCGTAGGCGTTGACCCGCTTTTCAATGGTGGCGCGGGCTTGCTTGAGATCGTCCTTGGTCAGCGGGATCGGCTGGAGGGTGACTTCGTCGATCTTCGGCTTTACCAGCAGGGTGAAGGAAGAGCCGCCCACGAGGTCGATGCCGCCCTTGAGGTTGTCCTTCGGCGGATAGATCGCCAGTGCGCAAAGGGCGCAGATGCCCACCAGCAGCACGGTGCCGATGTTCCGCTTGCGGGCCTCGTAGTCGGTCGCGAAGTACCAGAGGAAAAGGACGAGGAGCGAAAGCCCCGCGAGGAAGAGGGTCAGGGGGTCCTTCAGGACCGAAGCCGCTAGGACGGTAGGCGGGAGCATGGCGGAAAAGGGTGGGGCGCGGAAGAAGCGCGGTTACTTGGACGGGGCGGAAGGGGAGGCGTCCTTTTTCAAAACGGTGGCCACGGAAGGCTTGTCGAATTCCATCATCACCCCTTCGGCGACTTTCAGCACGACGGTCTTCTCCTTGACGTTGTGGACGATGGCGTGGATCCCGGCGGTGGTGACCACCTCATCGCCTTTCTGCAGGGCGGAGATCCTCTTTTCCAATTCCTTGCGCTGGCGCTGCTGCGGGCGGATCAGGAGGAAATAAAACATCACCACCATGATGACCATCATGATCCATGGCTCGCCTAAAAGGCCGCCGGGCTTTTTGTCGGCTTGAGCGAGCAGCGTGAGGAAAGATGGCATCATTCGGATTTCGCTTGGGTATATCGTCGTATAAAGGACTCCTTGAATTCCAAGAAGTTACCTTCAGTGATCGCCTGCCGCGCATTGGCGGTGAGGCGGAGGAAGAAATGCAGATTGTGAAAGGAAAGCAACCGCAAAGCGAGGATTTCCCCGGCCCGGAAGAGGTGGCGGATATAGGCCCGGGAAAAGCGTGCCACATGCGGGTGGGAGCTTTCGCACAGCGGGCGCGGATCGCGCTCGTAGGCGAGGTTCTTGATGTGGATAGGGCCGTCCAAGGTGAACGCCTGTCCGTGGCGCGCCACGCGGGTCGGCATCACGCAGTCGAACATGTCCACCCCGCGCGCGATCATTTCGAGGATTTGCGGCGGGGTGCCCAGGCCCATGGCGTAGCGCGGCTTGTCCTCCGGCAGGAAGGGGACGCTGTGCTCGACGGCGCGCATCATCTCCTCCTCCGGCTCCCCGACCGAGACGCCGCCGATCGCGTAGCCATCGAAGCCGAGGTCCACCAGTTCACGCGCGGATTTCTCCCTCAGATCCGCCCAGACGGAGCCTTGCACAATGCCGAAGTGGCGCTGAACGCCCGTTCCGCTGACCGGGCGGTTTTTCTCTACCCAATCCTTGCAGCGTTTCGCCCATCGGGTGGTGAGTTCCAATGACTTCTCGGCATATTCACGCTCGCAGGGGTAGGGGGGGCATTCGTCGAACAGCATCGCAATGTCCGATCCCAGGGCAGCTTGGATCTCCATGCTGAGTTCCGGCGTGAGCAGCATCCGCGAGCCATCGATGTGGTTCTGGAAACGCACGCCCTCATCGGTGATTTTCCGCAGCTTCGCGAGGGACCATACTTGGAAACCGCCGGAGTCCGTGAGGATCGGACGGTCCCAGCTCGCGAATTCGTGAAGCCCGCCCAGCTCCCGGATCACTTCATGTCCCGGCCTCAGCCACAGGTGGTAGGTATTACCGAGGATGATCTGGGAACCCAGCAGCTCCAGTTCGTCCGGGTGGAGCGTCTTCACCGAGCCCTGCGTGCCCACCGGCATGAAAATCGGGGTTTCCACCATTCCATGCGCCAGCGCCATCCGCCCGCGGCGGGCACGGGAAGAAGGATCGCGCGAGAGGACTTCGAACATCGGGACGCGCGATGTAGGGGGAAATCCCCGCGGGGGCAAGAAATGTAGCGCCCTCCGGGATAAAGGAAAGGACGCGAACAAGATTCCCCCCGGAGTCTAGGTTCGCGTCCTTTCTGGGTCAGCCCAGTTCCTGCCGCGTTCGGACGGATCGATCTCCCCCCAGAGATTCAACCTTCGTAAGAGATACGCAGCATTTCCTGGCCTGGGTGCCGACCGCCGGAGCGATTCGGCACGTTGTAATATTGGGTAAATATCAGGGTTTGGAAAGAACTAATTGACATGAAACTACCGCACGCCGGGTTTGAAATATCGAGTTATTGGTTTTCAGCGTCTTGAGACGGCGCTGCAATTTTCCATCGGAGCGTTCATTGCCAGAAAGCAGGACCGCTGTTAGGTATCGCCCCATGAACTTGATCCG
>CBIHMP010000193.1:0-7661 GCA_966211015.1 uncultured Luteolibacter sp.
CCTACGATCCCTCCGGCTATCGCCCCCCCCAGCGTCCCGAAGGCCGTGCCCGTCCCGCCTGCATCTTGCATGAAGCCTGCGTCATCTCCCTGCGATCCTGTCTTGCGGTCCATGGACATTCCACCAGCGGATCACGTGCCTTATAGCCCGGTGAATGCCTTTCCGCGGATCGCCGGGCCTTGTGCTCCCTCCGCGAGCGGGCAGACAACCGCCCGGACCATTGCAAAGCACCTTCTCCGGATGCAATTCGCGCCGCTTTTGAACGGCCGTTTCAGAGGGGATCATCGCTCCCTCAGCCAGACGGTTTCACCCCCGATTTCCACCGGCTCGAAGACCCACTCCGCCGGGTGTTCCGCGGGTACGACCCCTCCTATCACTCCCGCCTCCGGGGAGATCACCACGCTTCCCGGCCGATACCGCCGCGCGCCGCCCTCATTGATCCATTCGGGAACGTCCGCCGCCCTGACCCAATCACCGATACGGCAATCTCCTCGTGCGAGCTGGCGGCCTGCGATGTTCGACGCGTCCATTGTTCCGGTTTTTTCCGGGGCCGGATTCACGCGGCGACTGCGGAGAAGGACCTGCCGGTACGACTCCACACCTCCGGAAAAGCTTCGATCAGTCGGTCGATCACGACATCGAAGCCCTTAACATCATCGGCAAAGTCCACTTTTGCCGCCAAACTGCGGGCGATACAGTAATCCTGGATCAGCTTCCGGTGCAGCGCTTCGCAGAGATCCGACACGAAGTCGTTCTGGAAATCCGCCGCGTACCCTTTCTGAAGCGCCTTCCACTCGGTGCTGATGAGGGTCGCCATCTCCGAACATTCGTCGCCCGCAGCGGAGAAGCCGTGGGAAAGAGCCAGCAATTCCAAGATATTCCTCCTCTCGCGGCAAAAGCCGACAAGATCCTCGATCTCCTCGCGCAAGTGCTTGCTTCCGGTGCTGGATTTCAGCTCGGGCAAGAAACTCATCAACTGTAGCTCGCAGCTGTACAGGCGGCGGAAATTCCTGAAATAATGGGGAAGGAAGGGATGATCCATCGGAGATACGGCCTACGCAGGAGGCGAGCCACTTTCGATAGTTACACAAATCACCTCCCTCCAATCCGGAGACGAGCTCGCGACAGTTCAGCTCTTCATTTTTCAACGCGATTTGCAACGTGTCCTGTGCCATTTGCACGGTGGAGAGCGCTTGCTTCCCGAGTTCCGGGGGCGATAAAGTCCCTGATCGCCATGTCTTCCAAACCCGACTCCCATGTTCTTCCCGGATCTCCCGGGAGTGCTTCTGCCGTCAGAATCCTCGTTGCGGACGATGGCAAGAATGCGGCGGACATTCTGGGTCTCTTCCTGAAAATGGAAGGCTACGACGTGCATGTCGTGTACGATGGGGATCAGGCGATCACCGCGGCCGGAGAATATGATCCCCATGTGATCCTGATGGACATCTCGATGCCCGGAACCGACGGGGTCGAGGCGGCGAGGAAAATCCGGGAGTCGCATCCGGACGGCGGTCCTGCGGTGGTTGCGCTGACCGGCTACGACGGGGAGGATACCAAACGGATGTGTGAGGAGGCCGGCATCAGGCGCTGCGTGTCGAAGCCGGTAAGCCCGGCGGATTTGCGGATCCTGTTGAAGGAAGTCGTGGCCGAACTCCTCTCGGCGGAGCCTGGGGAAGCGCCTAGGCCAATGACTCGCGGAGCTTTGCCAAACTGAGCGGCTTCGCGATCAAGCGATCCGCTCCCAGCAGCATCACCTGTTCCACGCGCTCGTGGCGGACATCGCCGGTGACCACGAGCACCCGTTCCAAGGACGGTGGCCGCGCGATCTGGAGCCGTTGCAGGATTTCACTGCCGTCCATATCCGGAAGATTGAGATCGAGGAGCACGATGTCGTGCTCCTGCTCTTCAAGCAGCCTGAGGGCCTCGCGGCCGGTCGGGGCGGGCGATACGAGGGCTCCCTCCGCGGCGAGCAGCCGGGTGACCGCGGCCCGGGCCACATCGTTATCCTCCACCAGCAGGATGCGCCTGCCATCCAAGGCATGGCCGTCCTCATTCACCGGGTGCTCCGCGGCCTCCTCCGCGGGAGCAAACACTCCGGCGGCGGGCCTGTCCGGCACGGTAAGGATAAAGACGGAGCCCTGTCCTACCACGCTCTCAACGGCAATGGAGGCACCGAGACATGAGGCCAGGCGGCGGCAAATGGCCAATCCGAGGCCGGTTCCTTTTTCCCGGTCCCGCTCGGGATTGCGCAGCTGGAAAAACTCGTCGAAGACATGCTTCAGGGAATCGGCTGGAATGCCGCAGCCCGTGTCCTTGATCCGGATCTCCACCGCATTCCCGACCTTCTCGCACGACACGCACACCTCTCCCTCATCGGTGAATTTCACCGCGTTTCCCAGCAAGTTGGAGACAATCCGGGAGAGCTTCGTCCGGTCGGTGCTCAAGCGGATCTCTTCAGCCGGGAGTTCGCACCCGACCGTTACATTCTTGGAAGCCAGCAGCGTCTTTGCCTGCCCCACTTCTGCCCGGATCAGATCCGAAAGCGCGAATTCGGAAATCTGTAGCTCCGCGTTGCCGGAGTCCAAGCGGTGAGATCGAGGACATCGCCGACCAGATCCACGAGCAGGCGGGCATTGCTCCAGAGGCTGGTCGCGAGCCCCGGGACATCGGCCGCCATCTGCGGGTCGGAGGCGGAGCGCTTGATCAGCTCCGCAAGGAGGGAGATGGCATTCGCGGGAGTCCGGACATCATGGGAGATCGCGGCGAGAAAGCGGCTCTTCTGCTGCGCCGCCTCTTCCGCATCGCGCCGCTTGGTCTCTAATTCGCGCTGGGTACGAATCGATTGCAAGGCAAGCGCCGCCTGGGAGGCCAGCCACTCCGCGATGCTGAAATCGTGCTCCGTCCACTGGCGCGGCATGGAGCTGTAAAAACAGAGCGCAGCAACGATCTCTCCCTCGTACCAGATCGGTGTCGCTAACGCGGATCGAAAGGGATGGCCGACGCGCGGGACCGGCAGCTTGATATCGGGCCGCAGTTGGATGTCCTCGATGCAGGCGGTGCGGCCGCTCTCCACCACCACGGCAGCGAAAGAGTCATCAAAGGCGAGTTCGGAGTCCAAACGGCCCTGCAAGCCGAAGCCCGCGTCTCCCCATACGTCATAGCGCCCGCCTTCCGGCCCGGCGACATCGGCCGCCTGCGCCTCCTCCGACATGATCTGGATCCCCGCCTGACAGACGCCGCTCATCACGAAGGCCTCCGACATCTCGCTGCGGATCCAGCGACCCGAGTTCAAGAGGATCTCCAACCCTTTCTCCCGCCGGACCAGTTCCTGGTTGAGCTCCTGGAGTTCGGCGCTCTGTTGCTCCATTTCCTCCGTCTGCTGCCGGAGCTCCTCCGACTGCTGCTCCATCTCCTCTGTCTGGCTCTGGAGCTCTTCATTCTGGCGGCTTATTTCCTCTTCGCGCGCGGAAAGTTCCTCATTGCTCGCAGCCAGTTCCTCGTTGTTTGCCTCCAGCTCGGTATTGAGGTGCTCGAGTTCCGCCTGCTTTTGCATCAACCGCTCCCGCGCCACAAGGAGACCGTGAATGACGATCGCCACCAGCCAGATATTGATCAACTGCGACGAGAACGCCGCAAGCGAGTCCCGCACGGGCTGGCCGTCAGGCATCACCACGAAGACCTTTAGCGCGGACACCGCGGTCAAAGCCACGGCCATCCCGTAGAGAAGGCGGAGGTCGCGGTTCCACAGGCAGAGCAGCAAGGCTAGGCCCGCCGATAGGGGAAAGACGCGGTCCTGGAAGACCACGAGGCGCATGTAAGCCAAGAACGCGACACACACCGCGCACGGGATCAGCGCCAGCCAGAAGGAAGCGCTTTCCCGTTTGATGCGCGGGGCCGGCGGATTCATCCCTTCGCGGAGGAGATCTGGATTTTTCGATAGATGGAGGGTCCCGCTTTCCTCAAGCAGGAGACCCGGGGCTTCTCGGCTTTACCGACGACCAGTATCCCGCCGGTTGCGAGCGCGGAAGCGAGTTTCGCCCAGAGGCATTCCGCGGCTTCCGGATGCAAGTAGATGGCGAGGTTCCGGCAAAAAATCAGGTCCCACTCCCCTTGAACTTCGTCCCTTAAAACGTCGCCGGCTTTCCATTCGATCCCGCTGCGCAATTCGGACGAAATCTCCCGACCTTCACGCCCGGCAGCGACGAACATGCTCCGGTACGGCTCGCGAAGCCCGCTCAGGGCAGCGTCGGAGCAAAGGCCCCGGCGGGCCTTCTCGAGGACGCTCGCCCGGCAGTCCGTCCCCAGAAATCGCCCGCGGCCGCGAACGCCGCAGAGAGCGAACATCATGGCCGCCGAATAGAGTTCCGATCCATCGGAGCAGGCGGCACTCCATACGCGCGGGTGCCATCGCTCTGCCGCGAGAGCGGGAACGAACGTATTCTCCAACGCGTTGAAAACCGCTTCGTCCCGAAAGAAGCCGGTAGTGCCGATGAGAAGGGCATCCAGCGCACGCGGCATCAATTTCGGGTGGCGATCCAGAAGGGAAATCGCGGCCTCGATGGAATCCGTCCTCAAAGCCCTCAGGCAGGCGGGAATGCGTCGGACGAGAGGCGTCAGGCGGTATTGCTCCCGTTCGAGCGAAATCGAGCCGACGACCTGTTCGATGAGGCGGGCTTCGGGGGTTTCTTGCCCGGGGGCGACCTCCTCCCTGCAGAGCCCTGCCCGCGGCCTCGGGCTTGGCTTCTCCCGCCATGGGAAAGGGACCTCCAAGGCGACCCTGCGCCCTCTGAAAGCAATGTGAGCAAACCGGCCGACGGACGAGGGCTCTTCCCGCCGGTGCCCCGGGGGTGATGCGGGAGCGTCCGTGATCCTTCCATTCCGAAATTGATTCATCACGTTGCGAACGACATGCCGGCCCTGAACAGCCGGAGAGCCGTTAGGGTGACGTACGCAACGCGAGGGTCGAGCCTTTTGGAATTGCAACTTGCACCGGCCCGGTCTTTCCCCCCTCGTCTTCAAAAACTGCTTCCGCTATCACAGCGGTGGACGCTCGAGATCCAGCAGAGGCGGCTCAAGATCGCCGCCTTCGGCCGCCGGGTAGGGTTCCATATGAGCCGCCGCTACTCCGCCGGCCGCGGCCCGCACCGGCAGCACGAGAGCCTGGCTCCACTGCACATGGGTCAATCCCGCATCCGTATCCGGCAAGGCCGCGGCCGCCACTCCTCCCTGGAGTTTCCATCCTTCGCCGACCAACTGGTTCACGCGATCCTCGAACTTCCCGAGATCATCGGAAGTCACGACGGTGTATTTGGTGAGATCCATGGACGCATCGCCAGGCTACTCCTCCTCTTCCTCATCGACCGGGAGAAGCACCTCCTCATGAATGGCGGTCAGTTCCGCCGGCAAGCTGGAATCCTCGCCTTCGGTGAAATCGATATCGTCCATCGCCTCGGGAGAATCGCCGCTTTCGCGGGCACCGGCCTCGTAGGCGTCGGCCACGGCATCCCGGGTTTCGTCCTCGGCGACGTCGATGCCTCGCTGGACCAGATCGATATTAGGATCTTCGTCCACGTAAGGTGGAGCGGTGGACGAGCGCGGCGCGGGAGGCACGGTATTGGTTGGATCAATCGGTGTCATGATTGGGTCGATAGGTTTAGCCCACTATAGCGCATTTCCCGTTCCAGCGCCCGCAAGGCTTAAAAAATTCCTCAATAAGACAGCGCGATCCACGACGAGGCAGCATCCGCCCGCTGTGGCACGAGACGCCATCACGCACGTTTTGCCCGTGGTTTTGACACCGGATACCGCTCCAGAAGGAACAGCACCCTCCGTTCGTCCGCCCGCAGCAGGCGGCTATCGTCGGCTTTACGCATGCGCGGGGGCCGGGAGGCCATTACACGATGCAGTTCGCCGCTGCGGTATGCTCTCAGGATGGCGGGATGAATGTAATATTTCCTACAGGTCGCGAGGGTATGGTTCAGCGCTGCGGCGGTGGCGCGAATCGCCGCCGTCTCCGCGCGCTTGCGGGATGATTTGGCGTCGGGCGGTGGCTCTTTCCCAAGCTCGCGCGCACAGAGAAGAGTGGCCCGCCATGTGCGGAATTGCTTCGCAGTGAAGTCCCCGCCCCCTTCCTCCTTCAGCCAGGCGTTCACGTCCGTCGTCTCGATCGCGCGTCTCCCTCCGCTTTCGTCCTCATGTTGGAACAAGTGCTGGCCGGGGAGCTCCTGGAGCTCGGAGATCAACGAGGCGATCTTCGCATCCGCCACGTCCGCCCGGTGCTCCTTTCCGGATTTCCCTTTGAACCGGATGACCCACTGGCCCTCTTCTTCCGACAGGTGGCGGGACAGTAACGATGCGAGCCCGAAGCTCTTGTTTTCCTTCACATACCGATGGCTCCCGATGCGGAATCCCGTGGCATCGAGGAGCGCCACCACTCCGGCGATGATCCGCTCCCGATCCAGCGCGGACCGGGAAAGCGCGGCCCGCACCCTCCGGCGGATCCGAGGCAAAGCCCGGACAAAGGCAGGCAACAGTTCGAATTTCTTATCCGCTGCCAGCGCGTGCCAGTCCGGATGATACCGGTATTGCTTCCGTCCCCGGCTGTCGATGCCCGTGGCCTGGAGATGGCCGTTGGGAAAGGTGCATATCCACACCGCTTCGTATGCAGGAGGGATCACCAGGGAGACAATCCGCTGCCGCTCGGAGGCGTCGCGCAGGAGCGAACCGTCCGGCAGCAGGTAACTGAAGCCCTTTCCATTCCGCCTGCGCCGGTACCCGGGCATCCCGTCATGGGTGAAGATCAAGCGGCGCGCTCTTAGCTCCGCGGGAGAGACGACGCTTTCGATCATAGGGCTTTCATTTCCATTTATTCCACAAGCCGGATCAGCCGAGGCGTGCCGTCTCCAGCTCCAGCAAATTCGCCTTCACCCGCGGGATGACCTTGCGGCGAAGATCTACCTTGAAAGCGGGCGGCAGGCGCGGGTCCGAGGCTGCATCCAGATAGGCCTGGGCCGCTTCGGCTTCGCCTGCCTCCAGGGCCATCAGCGCGGCTCCCTCTCCAAAGATCATCGAAGTCACCTCCACCGCACCGGAGAAAAGGTCCGGGCTGCCAGCAGGATCCGTGCGGTAATGGCCCAGATGGTCGGCAAGGCAATCGATATTCTCATCATGCGCCGAGCGGATCTCCATCAACATCGAATGCAAGGGGTCCTCGCGGTAATATTCAATCGCCTGGGTGTACGTTTCAAATGCCGAGCGTTCCATGTCCATCAGTTCCGTGCAGGTGGACTTGAAGCGGGGAAGGTCGATGGCTTTCATAACTCCTTTATAACAATTATCGGGCCATCGTGGAAAATTCCGGAGAACAACCGGAACCCCGCCGGGAGCGGCTCCCGGCACGTTGCAAAAATCCCATGCCGCCCGTGCATTCCGATGTGTTCCCGCAGAGGCGATGGCACGGGGCCTGCGAAGAAGGCACCGCCATGAAAACCTGCGAATGTTGCGGAAATTCCTACGACAAGTGTTTCGACGTCACCATGGACGGGAAAACCTTGAGTTTCGATTCCTTCGAGTGCGCCATCCAGACGCTTGCTCCCATCTGCGGCCATTGCGGATGCCGCATCATGGGCCACGGCGTGGAAGGGGACGACAAGTATTTCTGC
>CBIHMP010000194.1:0-7603 GCA_966211015.1 uncultured Luteolibacter sp.
CCTTTGCCCCCAGGAGCAGCAGCGAGATCCCGAAAGTCGCCGCGACCGAGATCACGGATACCATCGAGGCGATGAAAGCGTTCCGCTTCAAATAGAGCTGGTTCGCCGCCGCGGCGAAAAGGGGCAGGAACAGGAGGAGCCAGGCGAGGTTGGACATCAGGGAAAGGTTTGTCGGGTGGAGGGCCGCAGATTACGCAGATTGGCGCAGATTTCTTTGGAGATCATGCGGTACGGGTTTTGACGACACGGCGGACCTGAAGCGACGTGTTCTTGTAATTGAGAATGAGCCCGACCTGAAGACTGGTAACGGCGAGGTAGGTTAGCACTTGGGCGACATGGGCATCATTGATCTGATCGACGACCTTGTTCTCAACGATCACTTTCCGATCCACGATCAGATCGGGAATGAGACGTCCCACGGCGCGTCCTTTGTAGAGAACCGGGTAGATGGTCTGTTGGGAGAAATCGACTTTGTGTTCGGCGAACTCAAGGCACAGCGAGTTTTCGTAGCATTCCTCATTGAGCCCGGCGCCAAGCGTACGATGCACAAGCATCGCCGAGCCGATGATTTGCTCGGTCAATTCCTTGTGAAGGTGCTTTTCGTCGGGCAATCCCATGAAATCGAAATCTGCGTCAATCTGCGTAATCTGCGGTCTCAAGATGCCTCACCCCCGCATGCTGGTGAGATCCTCGGTATTGATCGTCTGCCGCGCCCGGTAGAGCGCCACGATGATGGCGAGACCCACGGCCACCTCGGCGGCGGCCACGGTGATCACGAAGAAGACGAGCATCTGCCCGTTGTAGTCCGGCAGGCCGTTCACTCCCTTGAAGCGGGAAAAGGCCACCAGTGTCAGGTTCGCCGCGCTGAGCATCAGCTCCAGGCACATGAAGACGACGATGATATTCCGCCGCAGCACCACACCGGCAAGGCCGATGGCAAAAAGGAGGCCGGAGACAAGGAGGTAGTCGTGGAGGGAAGCCATGGCTCAGGTGGGCTGGCGCTTGGAAAGGACGACGACGCCGATGGTGGCGACGAGAAGGAGGACGCCGACGATCTGCAGCGGCAGGTTGTAGCCCTTGAAAAGCACGTCGCCGATCAGGTTCACGTCGGGAAGGTGGCCGGCTGCCAGCTTGGTGGAGATGCCCGGGCTGCTCTCCACGTAGGCAGCGGAACCCGCGGCGAGGTCCAGCGGTTTGGACTCGAGGTCCGGCGACTTCGAGAGGATGCCGAGGAGCTGGATGGTGAAGGCGAGCACGATGCCGATGCCGCCCAACAGCGGGGCGAGCTTCAGCGCGCGCTTCTCCTCGATCTTCAAATCCAGAAGCATGATGATGAAGATGAACAACACCATGATCGCACCGGCATAGACCAGAATCTGGATAATCCCGACGAAGAAGGCATTCAGTCCGATAAAGAGGCCCGCAAGGCCGACGAAGGATGCGACCATCGAAAGCGCGGAGGCCACGGGATTCCGCAAGGATAACACCGCGAGACCGCCGAGCAGCATCACGAGCGCGAAGAACCAAAAAATAGCGAGAGGCATGCGGAAATTGGGAAAGGAATCAGCGTTCGTGTTTCAGGCTCGTCCACCAACCCACGAGTCCAAGGACGAGAACGATCAGGCTCACAACGAAGGTGATAAAGGTGGTGCTGCTATTCTGGAGCCCCGCGATGGCCTTCGATCCGAGCATCCCGTGGATGCCGGCAAGAACTACGATGGCGGAGGAAATGGATTTCACGAGAGGCGGGAAGATCGGTTACTTCAGCTCGTTCCACTTGTTCACGAGGCCGACACGCACGCCGCCGATCTCGTAGAGCTTCTCCTTGTCGTGGACCATATCCGCGCGCTTCAGCCCGGTGATCGCATAGTCCTTGCGTAGGAAGATCGCCTGCTCCGGGCAGACTTCCTCGCACATGCCGCAGTAGATGCAGCGGATCATGTCGATATCGAATTCCAGCGGACGCTTCTCCACCTTCTCCCAGGGATCTCCGGAGGGGATCTCGCTGGGGGTGATCCGGATCGCCTTCGGCGGGCAGATGAATTCGCAGAGCTGGCAGGAAACGCAGCGTTCGCGGCCTTGCTCATCCGTCACCAGCGCCGGTGCGCCGCGGTAGTGTTCAGGCAGATGCTCGTCCCACTTTTGCTCGGGGTACTGCATCGTGACGCCGAGGCCCGAGGATTCCATGGCCTTGGCACCGCGGGTCTTTCCCCGCAGCGAGTCGATGGCGTGCTTCATCGTGATGATGAAGCCTTTGAAGATCGCGCCCAGGTAGATTTTCTCTCCGGCGGCGAGCTTCGGACGTGTGACTTTGACGACGGCCATGAGATGGGAAATGATTAATGACTAAGCACTAATTACTAGATGGCGATGGGCGTCGCCTTCTTTTCGGAGACTTTCAACACCCAGACGAGCGCCGCGGTGACCACGGCAAGCAGGATCAAGCCGACGGTGGTGATGACGACACTGAACTGGGGGGCGGCAATGACCAGGGCAGCTAGGAAGACATTGATCAGCGCGGCCTCGAAAAAGATCACCCAGCCGAGGCGCATGAGCTGATCGTAGCGGAAACGCGGCACGGTCCAGCGCACCAGAATGAAGAAGAGGATGAAGGCCACCACCTTCGTCATGAAGACGGCCATGTGCACCAGCCCGCCGATGCCGACTCCGGCAATGCTCAAGCCCTTCACCCACTCGTCCGCACCGAAGCCGATCGACCAGCCGCCGAGAAACAGGGTCACCACCAGCGAGGAGCCGATGACCATGGCGGCATATTCGCCCATGAAAAACATGGCGAATTTCATCGAGGAATACTCGGTGTGATAGCCACCCACGAGTTCCGTCTCGCATTCCGGCAAGTCAAAGGGCATGCGATTGGTCTCCGCGAAGACCGAGGTCGTGAAGATCAGGAAGGCGATCATCGCGGGGATCCAGAAGAGCCACGCCTGGAAATTCCAGCCATTCGACCAAGGGGCGGAGTCGCCCCACAGCGGCAGCAGGAGCCAGCCGTTCCTGGCCTGCGCTTCCACGATGTTCGAGAGATTGAGGTCCCCGTAGGAGAGCAGCACCGGCACCACCGAAAGACCCAGGGCGATCTCATAGGAGATCATCTGGGCGGTGGAGCGGACGCCGCCGATGAAGGGGAACTTGGAATTGGAGGACCATCCGGCGAGCGTGATGCCGTAAACCGCCAGCGAAGAGACCGCGAAGACGAAGAGCGGCCCCACGTCCAGGTTCGCGATGACGAGCTTGTGCGCCTGGCCGTTTACGATGATGTCCGAGCCGAAGGGGATCACGCACACCGTCACCAGGGAAGGTACGACCGTCAGCGCCGGGGCCAGCCAGTAAAACGCCTTCCGCACGTGCACGGGGGTGAAGTCCTCCTTCAGGAAGAGTTTCACGCCGTCCGCCATCGGCTGGATCAAGCCGAAGAACGAGAAGTCCTTCTTCGCGCCGAAGAGCGTCAGCGGCACGCCCACCCGGTTCGGACCCACGCGGTCCTGGATAATGGCGGAGAAGCGGCGCTCGAAGTAAACCGAGATCGGCACCAGGGGCAGCACGACCATGAAGGTCAGGCCGATGACCTTGGCCAGGATGACGAGGAGTGTGACGGCGAGGTCCATGAAAAGCGGGAAAGGGGATCAGCCGTTGATCAGGCCGGCGGCTTTGCGGGCGCGCTCGTTTTCCAAGAGGGGAATGGCGACTCCGGTTTCGGTGACTACCTTGCCGAGATCGCCGATCTTCGAGAGCGAAAGGCCTCCGAACTCGGGAGTGGCTTCCGCCATCGCCTTGAAGATGTCTTCGATCATGAAGGGGCCCGCGGTCGGCGGAGCGCCTTGGAGGGCGAGGATCAGGTCGCGGAGGATTTCCCAGTCATCCCGGGCCTCGGCAGGCGGCTCGATCGCACGATTCATGCGTTGGAGACGCCCGGCCACATTGACCATGGAGCCGCGTTTCTCGGCGAAAGCCGCACCCGGAAGGATCACGTGGCTCGCTTCAGCCATCGCACCGGCAAGAAGCTGGATCGACGCGATGAAGTCGGGTTTCGCGAGGTCTTCGGCGGTAAATCCGGCGTCCGTCAAATCCTCGCCAAGCACCAACAGTGCCTTGATGGCTCCGGAACGGACACCCTCGCGGATGGAAAAGAGTGCTCCGGCCGGATCGGCGGCCTGCCAGACAAGCTTGGCCCCGGTGCTGTTCGGATTGCGGTCGGCGGAGATGAGGAGACCGTCCGATTCACCGGATCGGGGCACCACGGTCAGGAGCCCGGTGTCCAGCTCGCCCGCCAGCGCCCGGGTCAGGAAAAGCTCTTCGTTGGTCATCCGGGCGGACGCTATGATCGCGATCTCGTGCGGCTGGAAACCCTTCAATTCCGCGGCCGTGGAGGCGATCGCATCGGCCCAAGTCACCGCCTGATGGGCGGCCCCGGCCTTCATCATCGGCTCGGTAAGGCGCGTGTCGCCGTCCACATAGTGGAAGTTCAGGCGATGCGAATCCGGCATCCAAGTAGAGTTCACCTCGTCGTTCTGGCGCGGGGTGATGCGGTGAATCTTGTTCCCGCGGGTCCAGATCGTGATATTCGCACCGGTGCCGCAGTTGACGTCGATGCTCTTGGTTTCCTTGAGGAACCAAACCCGCATCTGAAAGCGGAAGTCATTGGAAGTCAGTGCTCCGACCGGGCAAATATCGACGGTATTCAGCGAATAGTTCGAGTCCAGCCTGCGGCCCGGATGGACCGTCAGGGTGGTGTGGGTGCCGCGTTGGGTGAAGCCAAGCACCGGATCCCCGGCGACCTCATCCATGAAACGGATGCAACGGCTGCACATGATGCAGCGTTCGTCGTCCAGCCGGATCCGTGGCCCGATATCCACGTTCTTCGGCTTTTTCACCTTCATGTCCACGAAGCGGGACTCGCCGCGCCCGTGCTCCACGGAAAATTCCTGCAGCCGGCACTCACCGGCCTGATCACAGATCGGGCAGTCCAGCGGGTGGTTGATGAGAAGGAACTCCATCACTCCCTCCCGGCACTTCTCCACCAGCTCGCCGGTGGTCCGGATGCCCATGTTTTCGGAGACGGTGTTCGCGCAGGCGATCACCGGGCGGGGCATCCAGCCGATCGAGAGGTAGCCCTCGGCATCGTAAACCGGGTCCTGGCCGGGCGCCGGGCGCGGCGGCATGCCCATCTGCACCAGGCACATGCGGCAATTCCCCGGCGCGGTGAGCTTCGGGTGGTAGCAGTAGTGCGGCACCTCTTTTTGCGCCAGCTTGCAGGCCTCGATCATCCGCATCCCGCGGGGCACCTGCATCCAGACGCCGTCGATCTGCACATTGACCAAGCCCTTTTCAGCGGCGAGGTCCTTGGGAAGCTTGGCTTCGGCGGTGGCGGCGTTGTCGCTCATGGGGCACGATGTACCGCGGGGCTACCCCGGGCGCGCGGACTATGAAAAACCGGGGGAAAAGCCGCAAGCGCACTTTGTGAAAAATTTCACAAGGTGCCGCGGAATCCGCCTCCCTTGACCGGTAGCCTGCTTATTCGCGGGGCCCGGAAGAGCGGTCCGGCGCTTTCGGTCCTCTACGGGAAGAGCTTTTCGGCGGACGGTAAAGGGAATCAACACCACCCGCCTTGAAACAAGGCGCTTCGGACAACGCAGAACTTTTGTTGAATATGTATCTCCAGTGAGGTAATAATGACTGCATGCTTTGCCCCCTTCCGTTGGCTCCGAGCCGTCCGCTCGTATCCGTGGTGGTGCCTGCTTACAACGCGGAAAGATGGCTCGGCAAAACACTTCTGTCGGCTTGTTCCCAGAGCTTGCAAGACATCGAGATTCTGGTGGTGGACGATGGTTCCATTGACGGCACGGCCGCCGTGGCGGAAAGCTTTATCCGCCGCGATCCCCGGGTCCGGTTGATCCGGCGTGAGAACGGCGGTGTGGGGGCGGCCCGGAATACCGGGATCGCGGCGGCGAAAGGAAGATATATTGCTCCGTTGGACGCGGATGATATTTGGCACCCCCTGAAGCTGGAAAGCCAGGTGGAGTGTATGGAAAGCGGGGGGGAAGACATGGGATTTTCCTATTGTTGGTCTGAGAAGATCGACCTCGAAAGCAATGTGATTGCGATGTCCTTCCCGTTCGAGACCGAGGGATGGGTGCGCGAATCCCTGATTCTCCGGAATTTTGTCGGCAGCGCCAGCGTGCCGATGTTCCGCGCCTCGGCGCTTGAGAAATCGGGCCTGTATCTGAGCAGGAGCGAGCAGGCAGGCGTCCAAGGCTGCGAGGACTGGGATCTCTGCCTGCGTCTGGCTGAAAGCTTCCGGGTGGGCTTGGTCCGGCAGACCTTGGTGGGATACCGGCAGGTGCCGGGATGCATGAGTTTGGACGCCGCTTCCATGGCCAAATCCTACGAAGTGGCCATGCAACGCGCGAAAGAGCGTAATCCCGATATCGCGCGAGCGGTCTTCCGGCAATCCGCCGGGATATTCTACAGCTACCTCGTTTCGAAGTGTTGTGCGGCCAACGATCACGCGGCATGCCTGCGGGCGATGGTCAAGGCGATCGCCGCGGATCCTAAGTTGATTGCCAACCGGCGGTTCCACCGTATGGGGCTGAAGAGCTTGATGCGCCTGCTTGCCGGTTCCCGGCGAGGCAGCTCGTGCGGAGTCGCAAAGGAGGAAAACGGGGGCTCCAGGAAGGCTTTCGCAGAAGGAAAGGGGACAGGGAGCGGAACCACGGATGAAGTTGCATCTAGATCCTCCGTCCGCTAAGATCGACCGGTAGCCATCCCGGCCCGTCCATCAGATTCCTCCCCCTCCCATGCTGCTCCCGATTTGCCCGATCGACTATGATATCGCGTGCCCGGGCGACAGGATCGTGTCTGATGGCTATCGTGCGGCGCGGGTCCTCGTGCGATGGCATGGCGTGCCTTTGGGTATCCTGCAGGTTTCGGTGGCATCCGGGGTCGTTCGAGCCAGCGACATCGGCTTCCGGGTCATGTCGCAGCTTCAAACGAGACTGGGGCGGGAGATGGCCAGAAGGGCGCTGGCGGGAGAAGGAATCAGGGGAGCGGTGGATGCGGTGGATCATTGTCCCGATGCACCGGCCGCCGGATCCCTGCCAACGATTTCCGTGGCTGTCTGCACGAGGGATCGTCCGGATGACATGGAGAAGTGCCTGACCTCGCTCCTGGCGTTACGGGTGCCCCCGCTGGAGATCATCGTGGTGGACAACGCCCCTGCCACCGATGCCACGGAGCGGCTGGTGAAAGAGAAGTTCCCGGGATGCCGCTACATCCGCGAGGATACCCCCGGCCTTGATCACGCGCGCAACCGGGCCATCTCGGAATCGAGGGGAGAGGTGATTGCCTACACCGACGATGACGTGATGGTGGATCCCGACTGGGTGGAGGCTTTGGGAAAGGCTTTTGCGGAAGATCCGGCGGTGGGGCTGGTGACAGGCTTGATCGAGCCGGCGGAGCTTGAAACCGAGGCCCAGCTTCTCTTCGAACGCTACGGCGGCTTCGGGCGCGGGTGCTTCAGAACCTATCTGCAATCCGGGCAAGGCGCACCCATGAGCTGGAATCTGGTGGGAGCGGGGCAATTGGGGGC
>CBIHMP010000195.1:0-7594 GCA_966211015.1 uncultured Luteolibacter sp.
GGTCTAGAATTCATGTACCCGAAGGCAAGCTGCCTGCGGCGTTTGTCTGCGGGAAGCTGTTGGAGGCCGGTCTTCTGGTTCCTCCCGCCGGCCCCGAGACCTTCCGCTTGCTGCCGCCTCTCAATGTCTCCAGCGCCGAGGTCAACGCGGCCCTGGCCATCATCAAGAGCGTTTTGTCCTCCCTTTGATCCGTCGGGACCACCGGCCACCCTAACCTTTCGCACTTCCGTCATGAAGCATCTCCTTTCCATCGAAGAACTCACCGCCGGTCAGATCACCTCGCTGCTGGACAGCGCGGTGTCCCTGAAGGCCGGGCGCGGCGACCATCCGGAACAGCCGCTCGCGGGGCAAACGTGGGCGATGATTTTCACGAAGTCCTCCACCCGCACCCGTGTCTCCTTCGAAGTGGGCATCCGGGAGCTCGGAGGCTTCCCCATGTTCCTCTCCAAGAATGACATCCAGCTTGGCCGCGGGGAGCCGATCAAGGACACCGCACGGGTGCTCGGTCGCATGGTACACGGCTGCATCATCCGGACCTTCGCACAGCAGGACGTGGTGGACTTCGCCGGGTATTCCGGCATTCCCACCATCAATGCCCTCACCGACGAAGAGCATCCCTGCCAGATCCTCGCCGATCTTCTGACTGTGAAAGAGACGCTCGGCGGCTGGGAGGGGAAGAAGATCGCTTTCATCGGCGACGGCTTTTCCAATATGACGATCTCGTGGATGTGGGCAGCGAAGAAGCTCGGCTTCGAGCTCGCCGTGGCCGCTCCCGCCGACTATCAGCCGCCTTCGGATTTCCTCGCCAAGCTGGATGCGCCGAACGTCACGGTCACGGCCGATCCCGTGGCGGCCGCCAGCGGAGCCCACGTGATCAATACCGACGTGTGGCTTTCGATGGGCCAGGAAGACCAGAAGGACAAAGAGGAGGCCTTCGGGCCTTTTCAGGTGAACGCGAAACTGCTCGCGCATGCGGCGGCGGGCCACGTCGTGCTTCATTGCCTGCCCGCCTACCGTGGCAAGGAGATCACGGAGGAGGTCCTGGAGAAGCATGCCGAGGTCATCTTCCAAGAAGCGGAGAACCGCCTTCACGCACAGAAGGCGATCCTCGTCGCCCTGGCGAAGTAGCGGGGATCCGGGTGCTGTTACTATTTCGGCGCGCCGGACTGCCGCTCTTCCAGCCTCGCCTTGATTCTCTCCGCCAGCCTTTCCATGTGAGGCACGGCGACGCCGGCTTTTTGCGCCCGTCGCAAGGGCTCGCCCCAGATCGAGTCGAATTCCACCTCCCGGCCCTCCACATAGTCGATCATGCTCGACGGCCGGTAAGGTCCCATGGGACGCGTGCGCTCGACGTTGAAGTCAATCAGGGAACCCTCCAATGGCAGGCCTTGGGCGCGGGCGGCCGAGATTACTTCGGCCATCAGCGCGCGGATCTCGTCTTCGATGCGCGGCGTCGCCAGCAGATCCTCGGTGGTCACCCCGCCTTCGGCGATCGCAAGGCCGTTGAAGGGGATGTTCCAGACCAGCTTCTTCCATTGCGCCTCCACCAGGCTCTCTGCCGCCTCCGTGGGGATTCCCGCGGCAGAGAAACGCCGGGCTATTTCGCCGGCGCGTCCGCGCCCGTCGTTGATGAATTCACCCACGCTGATGCGCCCGCCGGCGGTGTGGCTTACGAGGCCGGGCGAGAGGCGGTTGAGGCAGACGAAGCAAAGGGCACCGAGCACGCGCTCCGGCCCGGCGATCTCCGCGATGCGTTCGCAGTTGCCGAGCCCGTTTTGAAGAGTGAGCACTTGGGTCTTATCGTGCAGCAGGGGTGGCAAAACCTCGTCGAGCAGCTCATTGGAAGTGGTCTTCCAGGCCAGGATCACCAGATCCACTTGCCCGATTTCCGAAGTCGAACGGAAAGCTTCGACCGCGGGCAAATGCAGATCTCCCGCCACGCTCTCTATGCGAATCCCTTCCCGCTTCACGGTATCGAAGTCGGAGCGGAGCAAGAAGCGCACGTCTTCTCCCGCCGCCGCCAAGCGCGCGCCATAGTAAAGGCCGATCGCCCCCGCGCCGACCACCGCCACCGATCCGAATGTCCAGCTCACGGCAGGGAATTTAGGCGGAGCAGCCTCGTTCCCGCAATGGAATGTAGGATCGGGAACGGCCCCATCGAGATCAAAGCCCCCTGAACTCCGTCGCGAGTTTCTTCGCCGTTGCCACGGTGTTGCGGTGGATCTTGGCGGTGAATTCCGGCTGCCGGTTATAGCCGCCCCCGTAAAGCACCGCCACGGGCACGCGGTTGCGGATGAAGGCGCGCAGGAGGACCTCGTCCCGCCGCTGGAGATCTTTTACCGAGAGGTGCATCTGCCCGAAGCGGTCGTTGCGGTGATTATCCGCTCCAGCCACCCATATCACGAGATCGGGCGCGAAGGTGTCCAAGGCTGCCGCCAAAGTGCTGAAGAGCTGCTTCAAATACATCTCCCCCTCGACGTAGCGCACCGTTTCGACGTCCATCGAGCTGAGAACCTTGCGGGTCGGATAGTTTTTCCCGACGTGGATGGAGTAGGTGAAGACCCGGGGGTCGTCGCCGAGGATCGCGGCGGTGCCGTTGCCTTGGTGGGCATCCGTATCCACCACCATCACTTTGATCCCCGGCTGCCGCCCTTGGAGGTCGCGTATCGCAATCGCGACGTCATTGAAAACGCAGTAGCCCTCGCCATGCTCACGGAAGGCGTGATGCGTCCCGCCCGCGAGGCATACCGCCACTCCCTCTGTCAGGGCGGCGTGGCAGGTCTGCCGGGTCGCTTCCACTTCCGTGGCACTGCGATGGTAAAGCTGGGGCGTCACCGGCAGCCCGAGCTGGATCTGTTCCTTCCGGTCGAGGAGTCCGGAATAAATGCGTTCGATGTAGCCGGTGTCGTGAACGGTTTTCAGAAGGTGGGAATCGGCCACTTTCACCTCCACGATCTCCTCCGGCTTCAAAACCCCTCCCTGTAACAGCATGTCCTTGGAAATACGGAACTTCTCCATCGGGAAGGGGTGCCCCGACGGCAATTCCAGCTCCAGATCCTGGGAATAGAAGCAGCGCATGCGCTCCGCCACGGAACCACAGCCCGGGCACCTTGCCCAATGGATTTTCCCTGTGGCATCACCCCCTTGCGTTTTTGACACGATCTCCCCCGGCTGCTAGGCCTGCGGAAACCCATGCAAAACCCTAGCAAACCCGATTGGGACGAGCTGGCCCGGAGGCCCGGCTTCCAAGCCTTGATCGATGCGAAAAAGCGTTTCATCGTCCCGTGCTGCATTTTCTTCCTCCTTTACTATTCCGCCCTCCTTTATCTGGTCGGCTGGCACCCGGAGCTCATGAAGAAACCGCTGATCGGGAAGGTGAACGGAGCCTATCTCTTCGCCCTCTCCCAGTTCGCCATGGCCTGGGGCATGGCCTGGCTCTACATGCGGAAGGCTGCATCCTACGACCGCATGGCCGCCGAGGTCATCCGCGACGTCAACCACTGATTCCGCCGCCGCCATGACCATCGCGATGTTTCTCGCCTTCGTGCTCGCCACGCTGGGCATCACCGTCTGGAGCGCCCGGAAAAACACCGGATCCAGTGCTTATTTTGCCGCGGGGCGCTCGATCACCGGCTGGCAGAACGGCCTGGCCGTCGCCGGGGACTACATGTCCGCCGCTTCCTTCCTGGGCATTTCCGGGATGATCGCCTTTTTCGGCTACGACGGCTTCATGTACTCCGTCGGCTTCCTCGTGGCCTATCTCACGGTTCTTTTCGTGGTGGCGGAGCCGCTGCGAAATGCCGGGAAATACACCATGGCGGACCTGCTGGCCTACCGCCTGCAGGCGCGGCCCGTGCGCGCGGCGGCTTCCCTCAGCACCCTCACCGTGTCCACCTTCTACATGGTGGCGCAGATGATCGGCGCGGGCGTCCTCGTCAGCACCCTGCTGAAGGATTACGGCTGGATTTCGGCGAACGGGGCCATCGCGGGTGTCGGCGTGCTGATGATCATCTACGTGATCTTCGGCGGCATGCGCGGCACCACCTGGGTGCAGATCATCAAGGCGATCCTGCTGATGGCTGCCACCTTCGTGCTCAGCTTCCTGGTGATGAAGCACTACGACTTCAGCTTCGCGAAGTTCTTCGATGCCATCGCCAACCTGAGCTATCAGGATGCCAAGGGGAACGAGGTCACGCGGAACTTCCTCGATCCCGGCTGGAAATTCGGGGCCGCCGCCACTGCCGGGACGGGAGGCTGGGGACCGCTCGATCTCGTCTCGCTGGGCCTCGCCCTGGTGCTCGGCACGGCGGGCCTGCCCCACGTGCTCGTCCGCTTCTACACCGTGCCGGATGCGAAGACCGCGCGGGTCTCCGTGATCTGGGCCATGATCATCATCGGCGTCTTCTACCTGCTGACCACCTTCCTGGGCTTCGGCGCGGCCACCCTGCTGAAGCCGCACAATATCGCCAACGAGAACATGGCAGCCCCGGAACTCGCCCACTTCCTGGGCGGGGATGTCTTCTTCGCCTTCATTTCCGCCGTGGCATTCGCGACCATCCTCGCCGTCGTCGCGGGCCTGACCATCAGCGCCAGCACGTCCTTCGCGCACGACTTCTACACGAATGTCCTCAACCACGGGAAGGAAGTCGCACCCCACAAGGAGGTCCGCATTGCCCGGATCGCCGCCTTCTTCGTCGGGGCCATCTCCATCGGCCTCGCGATCGTTTTCCAGAATATCAATGTCGCCTTCCTCGTCGGTCTTGCCTTCGCGGTGGCGGCCTCGGCGAATCTGCCGGTGATCGTGCTCTCGGTGTTTTGGAAGCGTTTCAATACCGCGGGAGCGGTCGCCGGCCTGCTCGTCGGCTTGGCGGGGAGCATCCTTCTCATCATCATCAGCCCCAGCGTGATGGGGGTGGACGGGCCGGAGGTCGCCGCGGCCAAGCGCCGCCTCATTCAGGCCCCGGCGCTCTTCCCGCTGACGAATCCGGGAATCGTCAGCATCCCCCTCGGCTTCCTGGCCGCGATCCTCGGCACGCTGGTCGGGAAGCGCGAACCGGAATCCGAAGCGAAGTTCGCGGAGTTCAGTGTCCGCGCCCACACCGGCCTGGGCGCGGAAAAAGCAAGCGATCATTGACCGGGAGGGGCGGCTGCTCCGGCAGGCCGCCCCCTTCACTGTAGCAGCTTGATCACGAGCGCGGGGATCAAGGGCGAAAAGAGCCAGATCCATGCGGCCCAGATCAGGCAGCCCGGGTGCGAGTCCAGGTCCACCGGCTGCCGCCAATCCAGATGCCCGCGGAATTTCGACATCCGCTCCGGCCACCAGATGCAAGCCAGCGGCACGAGGAAAAATGCAAGTCCCTGCATCGCGTATCCCGCCCCGCTCCGGTAAACCAGTATGCCGCACCAAAACGCCACCACGAGCAGAGCAGCCATCCGCTGCATGAGCCGGGCCCGGTCCACCGCATAATCTCCTTCCTTCCCGAAAGACCATTCCGGCTTGCCCTCCGGCCCGTCTTCTCGCTCGCCCATCGGCTGGAATCTATCTGGCCCCGAACATCCCGGCGATCACCTTTGCGGCGATCCCGTGGCCGCGGCGATTCGGGTGGTTCGCCGTGGCGAGCAGTTTGTCCTGCCTCACGCCCCGCTTCAGCTCCGCTTTCCAAGCCGCCCACACGTCGGCGACCGCCACGGTCTCCTCGGCCGCTACCCTGCGGATGATCCCCGCGCGAACCTCCAGCGGCTCGTCCGGGGCACCGATGCGGACATTGTCGGCTCCCGTGGGCGTGACGAAAACCACCGGGACGCCTCTCGCCCGGGCCGCGCGCGCCATGGTGCGCCATGACCGCTCGACCTCGCCCTCCGACAGCCGGCGGTCGTTCAACGCATAGTCGATGAAGATCACGTCCGGGCGCATGGAAAGGACGTCCCGCTCGAATCTCGCGGCCCCCTTCGCGCTGTCTTCGCCGCCGGTCGCCGTGACGATGGCGTTGATCACGGCGTGCGGGTTCGCCTTCTGGATCTTCTCCATCGCCATCAGCGGGTAGGACTCGAAGGGCCTCACTTCCGGCGTCTCATGATAGCCGGAGGGCACGCTGTGGCCGTGGAAGACGAGATTGATGGTGCGGTTCTCCGGCCACTCCTTCTTGAGTTCCGCCAGCAAAGGCGCAGGGAGCTTCGGCTCGTCCACGGGGATAGCGGAGCAGCCGGCAAGGAGCAGGGGAAGAAGCAGCCACTTCATGCCTCAGGCTGAGAGTTTCCCCCTCCCGCCGCAAGCAGCCTCCTGCTTGACCGCCTGCGTGCCGCCTTCCCTCGTCGGATGGAGTCCATCTAAAGTGTCACCTTCGAGCTCAGGAGGATCTTCTGCAGCAGATGGCGGTGGCAATGCTCTGCTGCTTCACCGCAGTGGCACAGCAGGGTGACCTGCTGCTGTCGCGATATGAATCGCAGCAAACGGAGCAAACCCTTCTGCCCATGATTTTTGCTGGTCCGGTTCTTCTCATCCACCAGCCCGTCCGCCCACAGTTCCTTCCGATATTCTTTCGAGAAATCCGGCCAAGTGATTTTGCCGTTCAGGAATCCATGGAGCAGCTCCTCGCTTGGTCCCAGGCTTGGGAGCCACAGGTTATAGCGCGATTTCGGAACGCCTCTCCCCCGGAACCTTGCCACCAGGACCCTCAGGCCGTCCGCCGCCTCGATCATGGTGCTTACCGACTTGGTCTGGATCGACTCCTTTGCCATGGCTCTAGCGCTGCGTTAGCAACGCAATGACTGCTATCACAATGATTACCAGTAGGGTGACGAAGGCTACCTTCCACGCGCTGATCGGGAAGCGGGCGTAAGTCGCGCCCGTGACGGCATTCACGGCCCCCTGCCAGGTCTTTCCGCGGTACTGGTAGGCCAGCAGCCAGATGGGCACGAGGATGTGCTTGAAGGTCTTATCGGAGAATTCCGGGTGAATCCTCAGGTTCCGGTACGTATCGCCAGGCACCTCCCGGCCGCAGGCCTCGCGTAGCAGGCCCTCCATGGTGCCGAAGCCGTTCCGCGCCGCATCCATCAGCGGCACCTGGTAGTGTTCCACCTGCCAGCCCGACACGTAGCGCGTTTCGTAAGGCACCAGATCCTTGGTCGGGAAAGGCTCCAGCTTCTCCAGCAGCTCGGTATCCAGCCCTCTCGAGCCGGAAACGACGATGTCGTCGAACCAGGTGGAAACATGGCCGCTGGCAGGCCTCCAACGGATGCGCCGCTCCTGGCGCGTCACGGTATTGCCGTTGGCGTCGCGGTCCCGGACGGTAACGTAGTAATAGGTGCCGCTATCCGCGGTCCAAGGGCACTCCGCGGCGGCGTCGAAGGTCCAGTAGGGGAGATAGACGCGGTGGATGCGGTCCACCAGATTGCGCCGTTTCAGGTCGTTCGGCGCGAACCAGCGTGCGCCCAGGAAGGCCTTAAGGGAATGGTAGGCTTTCTCTTGCGAAACCACCGCCGGGAGAAGCGATTCGGGAGAGATGGGACTTTGGATGTCCGTGTAGTCCAGCAGCTCCGGAGAGCCGCAGAAGTCGCAATGCTGGGCCACCGTGCCGGCCGCCCGCACCAGGAC
>CBIHMP010000196.1:0-7535 GCA_966211015.1 uncultured Luteolibacter sp.
ATGTCCGGGATCTCGGGAAGCTCTTCGGGTACTTCCGGGAGTTCGGCCTCCGCGATCTGCTCCTGCGGCGCGTTTTCTTCCTCCGTGATCTCCTGCTCCGGATCGGCGGGCGGGGCGGACCCTTGAGCCAAGTCACCCAGATTGACTTCGGAAGAAACCTCGAAGCTTTCGAGTTCGCCCAGGCTGACCAGCTCCGGCAGCCGATCCTTCACCTGAATGACGCAAGCGACCGTGCTCGCTCCCGACACCGTCAGCCACGCGGCGAAGGTGCCGATATTGAGGGCATAGATGAAAGGGCTCACGACGCGATAGGGCTCGTTATTGAGAACGAATCTCAGGTGCGGGGGAGTGAAAGACCGCCGGGGTGCGGTGTCAAAAGCATTTTTGGTGCAGTTCCGACCCAAAGGCCCGAGCCGCGGTATCCTTCCATTGCGGCACTCCAGGTTCGGAGGCAGGATACGCGGGATGAAAAAGCTGCTGATGTCCTGCCTGCTGATCCTCGCCGTAGCCTCCAGCGGCTGCTTGGTGCGGGAGACCGTTACGGAAGACGGCGAGGTGATTTCCGACCGCTATAAGCTTGAGGAGCCGCTCCACAGCCGCACCGATCCGGTGCGGTGAGCGCGCCCGTCAATCCCTGATCCCGTGGTAGCGCCAAGGCGCGTAACCCCGCTCCTTGAGATATTTCACCGGGATTTCCGCGGCGTTCACCCGCCATACGGGAAAAGGCCCGGCCTCATAAACATGCACGGATTTCCCGGGCTTCGCCCATTTGGCGAAGAGGACGACGTGCCGGTCGTTGAGGAGGATATCGCCCGCTTTCAATTCCTCCCAGGAGCCCAGTTTGGTGGAAATGGATGGCAGCTCGCGGGTCGAGCAGGGCCTCTCCAGTCGCCAGCAGCGGGAGACGAAGCCGGAGCAATCGATGCCGCAGGCGGAGCGGCTGGTTCCGGCGTCTCCGAGCTGCCGCTTATCCGCGGTCGAGATGTCACCGGCGACCTCGCCTTTTTCCAGGGACTCCAGGAATTGCCGCGGCGTGTCGAAGCCGCCCCACTGGTAGGCCACGCCGCGTGCTTGTTTGCCGGGCTGCCACCAGCCGTTGGAGAAACCGTGACGCTTCAGGGAGGTGTCCGGGGTGTGGACGAGGATGCCATCCTTGTCCTTGCCGTGACGCGCATGACGCTCCTCGGGCATCCAGGTGACGCGGCTGTAAGTGTAGGCGATTTGGACGGCCTCCATCCGCCGGACGCTGGCTGCGGGTCCCGCAATGTGGAAATCTCCGTGAGGAGCGCAGCCGATGAAGAGGAGGCAGGTTGCCGGGAGGAGCAGGCGGAGTCGCATCGCCGCAAAAATGCATTTGAAGCCTGCTTTGGAAACACCGCAGCACATTTTCCTGGGGTGATGCTGGCAGGGCCGGGCTTGGCATGCTTGGCCCGATATCGAAACTCCGCGCATGGAGATCCGGCCCATTGGCATCGTGCGCTCGTGTTTCGGCGGGAAATTCGGGGTGCCGCGCCAACCGGGCCTCTGCCCGAGTGCTTGGGGCGAATTGGTGTTCGAGCCCGAGTTCCGGCAGGCGGAGGCCCTGCGCGGGATCGAAGGATTCTCGCATCTCTGGCTGATTTTCGGTTTTCATCTGACGGCAGGAGCCGGATGGAGTCCTACGGTGAGACCGCCCCGTCTCGGGGGAAACGAGCGGGTGGGAGTCTTTGCGAGCCGTTCGACCTTTCGGCCGAACGGGCTGGGTCTCTCCTTGGTGCGCCTGGACGGCCTCGAAAAGCGCGAGGGGCAGGGGACGGTGCTTCTTCTCGGGGGCATCGACCTGGTGGACGGGACGCCTGTTTTCGATATCAAGCCCTACCTGCCTTACGCCGAGGCCCCGGCGGGAGCGCGGGGCGGGTTTGCTCCGGAGGAGCCGGAGAGGCTGGAAGTCGTCACGGCGGAAGCGGCGGTCTTCGATCTGCTGCCGGAGCGTTCGCGCCGCGTGATCGCGGAGGCGCTCTCCCTTGATCCGCGGCCGGCTGCCGGACGGGAGGAGGAGGGGCGCGTGCACGGTGCCGGTCTCTGCGGGCTGGAGGTGAAGTTCCGTGTGGAGGGGCGGAAGTGCCGCCTTCTCTCCGCGGAACCGGCAGCAGGTTCCGGATTGAAAGCTTAAGAATTCCGAACTACTCTCCCGGCCATGCGCGGGAAACCCGGAATAGCTTTTCTAGCAGGAATGGTTCTGCTGCTGGCGGTTGCTTGCAAGGACCGCACGGAATCGGCCCGCCAGGAACTGAAGGAGAGCGGCTACGAACTGACGCCCGAAGGCTTCTTCCGCGCCGCGGAGAGCGACGACATCAAGGCGATGGCGAGCCTGGTGAAAGGCGGGATCGCTCCGGACACGCGGAATGCCGCGGGAGATACCGCACTCCATGCCGCCGCGTCGGCGGGGATGCAGAAGTCCGCCGACTTCCTGCTGGATCACAAGGTGCCGGTGGACATCACGGGTGCCGGAGATCGCACGCCGCTGATGTCCGCGGTGCTGAAAGGGCCGCCCGCCATGGTGCGCTACCTCCTTTCCCAAGAGGCGGATCCCCTGAAGAAGGACGCCAAGGGCTTCCGGCCGCTGATGCTCGCCGTACACGGCGCGCGGGCGGACATGGTGGCGGAGCTGGCGGCCTATGACCGGGAGAATCTGGACACGGCTCTCCTCCTGGCCTCCCTGGAAGGAAAGGCCGCGGTGATCGATGAACTGACCGGCTACGGCGCCTCGGTTTACGCCCGCACGGATGACGGCCGTACCCCGTTGATGCTAGCCGCGGAGAACGGGAATATCGAAGCGGTGGAAATGCTTCTCGGAGTGGGCGCGAACCGTTTCTCCATGGACGGGGACGGCCGCATCGCCGCGGACATGGCCCGCGAGGCAGGTCATGAGGAGCTCGCGCTGCGGCTTGCGGAGGAGCCCTCCAAAGAGGAATTCGGCATCGAGGAGCCCGCGGATCTGGCGGCCGGAATGCTCGCCGAAGTGACTGCGGGAATGGAAAGCGGGGAAGAAGCGCCATCGCCGGGAAGCACATCGGCAGGGGAGACGGACCACGGCGGAGCGGGTGCCGCTCCGCCCCTGTTAGAAGGTGCCGTCGTGGAAGCCGCTGCGGCGGAAACGGCTGTTCCAACGGCAGGCACCGGTCGGGCCGCGGCCATCTCTCCGCTGAAAATGCGCTCGTATCGCCAGAAGGAACTCCCGCTGCGGGTCGAATCCGTGCAGGGGGATACCGCGGTCATCCGCATCGCGGGCAGCGGGGTCCGCGAAGTGCCGGAGGGCGCGGCCATTCCCGGTTCCGCTCTAACAGTCGTGCGGGTCGAACGCCGGATGGGCGGCATCAAGGACAGTGCTGCAGGGCCGGTGGAGGTCTCGGTGGTCGAGGTGCAGGATTCTTCCACCGGGCGGCGGCGGGAACTGGTGGCCGGGCTGGCCTCCACCGCTCACGATCCGGTGGCACTGGTTGAAGACGGGGCCGGGCGGCGCTATCTCGCCCGTGCCGGACAGGGGTTTCGTGCGGCGGACGGGACGGAATATGTGGTGGTGGATGTGCGGCCGAATCAAATGGTGATTGAGAATCGCACGGAAGGTGGAGTAATAACGGTCCCGCTCCGCGGCCCGCGGGGCTGAGTTTTTTCCGAACATGCCTGCCAAGACGATCGAGCCGGGAAATCCGGTGAAGCAATTTTCCGTGCTGCTGCCGAACCGTGCCGGGGCGCTCGCATCGCTGGTGAAGCTCTTGCGCTCCGCCGCCATCGAGGTCGTCGGTCTCAGCGTACAAGATTCACGGGACGCCACGATCGCCCGGCTGGTAGTCACGGATCCGGAAACGACGGAACAGATTTTCGTGGAGAAGGGGATACCCCATACCTGCTGCGAGCTGCTGGTCATCTCGCTCCGCGAATCGGGCCCGGAGCTTTTGCCGGTGCTCGACACGCTGATGGTGGCGGAAACGAATATCGACTTCGCCTACGCCCTGATGCCCTCGCCGCAAGGACACGCCTTGCTTGCCCTGCACGTGGAGGATTACGACTTCGCCGTCACGGTCCTGAACAGCGCGGGCTTCAAGCTCGTGTGCCAGGAAGAACTGAGCAGGTGAGCCTTGAAGAAAGGCCTGCCACCTTCGCTACTCCTCCACGGGTTCCGGCGGGGTAATGGCGGTCTTCAGATAGCGGGAGAGGATTTCCGCCGTGGTCTCGCCCGCGCCATCCATCGCTTTCCGGTGAGTCGCCAAGTGCCGGTCTAACAGGCCCTTCCAGACCTGGAATAGATCCGGGTGTTCCTCGCCTCCGAACCCGAGCGCCTTGATCTCCTCCGGACCGGTCGCGGCAGCCAGGAGGATCAGTGCCTCGCCCTCGCCCCGCACGGTGATTTCTCCCTCGCCCGGCGTGACCTCCGACTCCATCGGGAAGACCCAGACGCGGGCTTCGAAGGGCTTCGATTTCTGCCCCTCCAGATGACCGTCCAGGATGAGGATGCGCCGGTCCTCCACCCGTGACTTCGCGTCGTGTTCTGTCGGGAGTTGCACCTTGAAGTTGAGCGCTCCCGGTTTGTCCGCGCGCAGGTGGGTGACGATGAGGTCGTCGGCGGCGCTGGCGAATACGGTCCAGGTGAATCCTGCGCCGCCTCTCTTGAAGGTGGTGACGACCGTGCCGTCCTCAAGGCTCAGCGTCCGCTTGTAGTCGCTCACCGCGGCTTCCTTCGCCAGCCAGTCGAGCGATAGATGGAACCAAGCCGGGCCGCAGAAGGCCGTTCCCGGCACCTCCACCGTAGCCGGCTGCTTCCCGCCCTTCAAAAGGATGGCCATCGGTTCCTTGCCGGTCCTTCCCTTCACCCGTGCGCGGAGATGGCCGTTGCCAATCGGGAACGCCTTTTCCGGGCCGCTTGCCGCCTTCTCGAACACGATCTCCCCGGCTTCCGCCATGCACAGCGGAAGGAAGCAAGCGGCCAGCCATGATTTCACCCCATGAGGG
Source organism: uncultured Luteolibacter sp. (assembly GCA_966211015.1). Lineage (GTDB taxonomy): Bacteria > Verrucomicrobiota > Verrucomicrobiia > Verrucomicrobiales > Akkermansiaceae > Haloferula. The sequence continues at coordinate 4,990 of CBIHMP010000196.1, forward strand.
AAGGGGGAACCCCGCCGGAATTCAAGCGCGGAGTGGCAGGCGGCGGCTGCGCCCATGTGCGGGATGAATAGGCGGATGTAGGGTCTTCGCCAATCGCCCGTGCTCGACGGCTCCGGCAGGATCCGTCATAGACTCAGCCATGCCGAACCCTTGGACCGGAACAGGAAATCCCTACACGCGCACGGAGGTGCTCGAGCGCCTGCACGACACGCTTTCGAAAGGCCAGCCGATCATCGCGGCGGGTGCTGGCACGGGAATCAGCGCGAAGTTCATCGAAAAGGGCGGCGCGGATCTCATCATCGTTTACAATTCCGGACGCTTCCGCATGGCCGGCCACGGTTCCACCGCCGGCCTGATGGCCTACGGGGATGCGAACGCCGTGGCGATGGAGATCGGCGAATACGAAGTGCTTCCCGTGGTCGAGGAAATCCCGGTGATCTGCGGGGTGCACGCCACCGATCCCCGCCGCCGGATGTGGCACTGGCTGGGCAAGGTGAAGGACATGGGCTTCAGCGGCGTGAACAACTTCCCCACCCACTGCATCGTCGATGGCAAATTCCGCCAAGTCCTCGAGGAGACGGGGATGAGCGTGAAGAAGGAATTCGAAATGGTCGCGCTGGCCCGGAAGATGGACGTTTTCAGCATCGTCTATGTCGATGCCCCGGAGGAAGCGAAGGCCATGGCGGAGGCGGGAGCGGATGTGATCATCGCCCACGTCGGAACGACCGTCGGAGGCTCGATCGGGGTGGTGGACGCCACCATGTCGCTGCCCGAGGCCGCGAAGCGCACCCAGGAGATCATCGATGCCGGGCGCAGCGTGCGGGACGATATCATTTACCTCAGCCATGGCGGCCCGATCAATACTCCGCTGGACGCCGCCTACATCAACGAGCACACCGATGCCTCGGGCTTCGTGGGAGCTTCCTCCCTGGAGCGCATGGCGGTGGAGCAGTCGCTCACGGAACTCACGCGGGAATTCAAATCGATCCCGGTCAATCGCAAGCACTGAGGCCGGGCTTTCCCGCGACTATCCCTGCATGAAAGTCATCGCGGTCCTCGGCACGCTCGATTCGAAGGGCGAAGAACACGCCTTCGTCGCGAACCTCATCCGCAGACGCGGTCATGCGACGCTTTTGATCGATGTCGGTAGCGGCGGGCCGCCCGTCACGGCGCCGGATATCACGCGGGAGGAAGTGGCGGCCGCGGCGGGAGTGGATTTCGCGGCGCTGGCCGCGAGAAAAGACCGGGGCGAGTGCGTCGTGGCAATGTCGCAGGCCGCGCCGGTCCTGGTGGCGAAGCTCGCGGCCGAGGGGCGGATCGATGGCATCATCTCCTTGGGCGGCGGCGGCGGCACGGCCATCGCCACGGCGACGATGCGTGCCCTGCCGCTCGGTTTTCCGAAGCTGATGGTCTCCACGCTGGCGAGCGGAAACACCGCCCACTACCTAGGCACGAAGGACATCGTCATGATGCCGAGCATCGCGGACGTGGCGGGTCTGAACCGCCTGTCGCGCGTGATCTTTTCCCGCGCCGCGGGTGCCATTTGCGGGATGGTCGAAGCGGAGATCGAGACGCAGGCCGCGAAGCCGCTCGTGGTCGCGAGCATGTTCGGGAATACCACCGCCTGCGTGACGGAGGCGAAACGGATTCTCGAAGAGGCGGGCTACGAGGTGCTCGTCTTCGCCGCTACCGGTGCGGGCGGGCGTTCGATGGAAGCTCTGATTGAGAGCGGCATGGTGGCGGGCGTGCTCGACCTCACCACCACCGAATGGGCGGACGAGTTGGTCGGCGGCGTCCTGAATGCCGGCCCGGAGCGGATGGACGCCGCGGCGAAGGCCGGCGTGCCTGTTGTCGCCGCACCAGGATGCCTGGACATGGTGAATTTCGGCGAGCGCTCTTCCGTCCCGGAGAAATTCGCTGGCCGCACCTTTTACGTTCACAATCCGCAGGTGACGCTGATGCGCGCCACTCCGGCGGAGTGCGCGGACCTGGGCAGGATCATCGCGGAAAAGGTCAACACCTGCACCGCTCCGGCCGCGATCATGATCCCCCGGCGGGCGATCAGCGTGATTAGTGCGGCAGGCCAGCCCTTCCACGATCCCGCCGCCGACGAAGCCCTTTTTTCAGGCATCCGTGCTCATTCCGAGAAGCCAGTGGAGGAATTCGATCTGGAGATCAACGATCCTGCCTTTGCACGCGCCTGTGCGGAGAAGCTGCTGGAATTGATGCATGTGGATCCGGAATAGCCGGAGTGGAGAATTGCGCCGCAATTTCCGGCCGCTTTCGCGCGTTATCAGGCGTTACCGCTTCTTTCCATGCGTTCCACCTTTCACGTCCTTCTTTTCCTGATCTTCGCCAGCTTGCCGGGCATGGCAGCACCCCCGCGGATACTTTTCCTGGCGGGCGGAAACAGCCATGCGTGGGGGCAGCACAAGCACCTGGCGGGCAGCGAGCTCCTTTGCGAGTCCCTGAAGGAAGGAGCGGAGGTGGAGGCCGAGGTGATCACGGCGTGGCCGGACGCCGCAGCTTTGGAGAAAGCCGATGCC
>CBIHMP010000197.1:0-7488 GCA_966211015.1 uncultured Luteolibacter sp.
CCCCCATGACCCAACGCAGCGCTTCGACAAGATTGGATTTGCCACAGCCGTTCGCGCCGATCAGGCCGTAGCGGTTCGAGCGGTGCTCGCGCCCGTTCACAGTGTAGCGGTAGAAGAGATCGATGGAGTAAACCGTCCCGTCGCTATCGCTGCGGCTGGCCAACCGGCTGCGGATGATTTCCGCGGGGGTTTCTTTCCATCCCCGCATGTCGGCCCACTCGAGCGCCTTCGGAATCACCAAGCCGCAGAAAATCCCGAGTCCCGCCAAGCCGAAGATCAGGAAGAAAAGGATGGCTGGAGAGGAGCTCGCCTGTTCCTTCGCCGCCGAGGTGGGAGCTTTCTCGCCGCCAGCCTTGCCGAAGATGAGGGCAAGCCCGATCAACACGAACAATCCCCCGAATGCCGCGAAAGCGAGACCGAAGGAAAGCTGGCCGCCGCTCCCCTCCGCCAAGCGGGATTCGTCGGGGTCCGAGGGATTCACCCGGCACTCCGTGGTCACCCCCGCGGGTGAGGGAAGGGTGCCCTCGGGCCCTTGCAGGAGAGATTCCCGGATTTCGGAAAGGTCTTCGTAGCTATCGCTACTCTCTTTGTGGCTCCACAGGCGGGTTCCTGTGAAGGAGTCGCCACCCACCTCGTAGCGGTAGGAGAGATCGGCCCGGAACTCTCCGGCGTCCTCCGCATCCGGCACGATTTCGAATTTCTCGATCACGCAAGGCACCTTCTCCCATCCGCGCGAGGAAAGCGCCTTGCCGGCCTGCCAGAGGCCGACGGCTACGAAGATCAAGCTGAACGCCGTCCAGAAAATTCCGAAGAGGCGAACGCTGCAGCCGGATGCTGTTTTTTCCAAGGGGCTCGCCATGGGAGCGCTGTCTAGCAGAACGGCTTGGGTGCCGCCGCTCTAAATTCAGCGATGGTTTCCCAACCACTCCATCACCCGTGCCAGCGCCCTGCCACGGTGGCTGAGAGCGTTTTTCACCTCGGGCCCGAGTTCCGCGAAGCTGCGGTCGTGGCCTTCCGGGGCGAAAAGGGGATCGTAACCGAACCCTCCCGCGCCATAGGGAGCCTCCAGGATCCGCCCCTCCACGGTCCCGCTGAAATCCGCGAGCACCTGACCGGCCCGGGCCAGCACCATCGTGCAGCGGAACCGGGCGGCCCGGTCCGTTTTGCCAGCCATCTCCGCCATCAGGCGCGCGTTGTTCTTCGGGTGGTTCCCCTCCTCGCCGCCGTAGCTGCTCGACCACACTCCCGGCGCGCCGCCGAGGGCGTCCACTTCGAGGCCGGAGTCGTCGGAAAGTACCAATCCCGTCACCTCCCGGCTGATCGCCAGCGCCTTGAGCCTGGCGTTGGCAAGGAAGGTGGTGCCGGTTTCCTCAACTGCGGGAAGATGGGGAAAGTCATTGACGTCTAAGACCTCGTAGCGATCTCCGATCATTTCCCGGATCTCTCCGGTCTTGTGCGCGTTGCGGGTGGCGATGACTAGCACGGGAAGCTCCGGAGGCATGCCTCCGGGGTAGCTGCCCCGCGCGGCGGGGCCAAGAATTTTGAAATAATCGGGAGATGTGCTACGCCTATAACCACGTTATGAAAGCCGTCACCTACCTCGCCGCCTTCACGCTCGGCGCCGCCGCCATGGTCAGCTCCGCCTTCTCGAAGGATCTCGAGGGCTGGTCCACGGACCTGGAAAAGGCCTTTGAACAGGCGAAGAAGGAAAAGAAGCCCTTGCTGGTCGAGTTCACCGGCTCCGACTGGTGCCCGCCCTGCATCGCGATGCGCAAGAACGTTTTCTCCAAGAAGGAGTTTCTCGATGCGGCCGGAAAGAAATTCATCCTGGTGGAGCTGGATTTCCCGAAAGGGGATAAGGAATTGAAGGAAAAGAACGATCCGTATGCCGAGAAGTACAACATCGAGGGCTTTCCAACGGTGATTCTCTTCGATTCCGCGGGGAAGGAATTCGACCGCTTCTTCGCGTCCGAGTACCCGAAGACGGACCTCTTTTTGAAACACCTCGACGAGGCGCTGGCGAAGAAGGAACTGGACTAGTCGTTTTTCCACAGCGGCGCCGTTCATGGCTGCCGACCCCGCCCGGACTTCGTGCGGGCGGGGTTTTTCTTTGGAATATCCGGTCGATCCTGCATTCATAACTGCCATGAAAGCGCTTTTCCGCTCCCTCGCCGTTCTCGTGGCCACCGCGTCGTTCGCCTTCGCAGGAACCGAGGGTTGGGTGACGAACTGGGAGGAGGCCAAGGCGAAAGCGAAGGCCGAAAACAAGCCGATCCTGATCAATCTTACCGGCTCCGATTGGTGCGGCTGGTGCATCAAGCTGCACAAGGAGGTCTTCTCGCAGAAGGCCTTCACGGAATATGCCGCCGCGAACCTGGTGCTGATGGAAGCGGACTATCCGCGGAAGACCGAGCTTTCCCCGGAATTGAAGAAGCAGAACGCGGCGCTGAAGAAGGATTACCTCAATGAAGGCTATCCGACCGTGCTGCTGCTGGATGGGGAGGGCAAGAAGCTGAGCGAGGACATCGGCTACCGCGAAGGCGGTCCTGAAGCCTACGTGAAGCACATCCAGGAGCTCCTCGCGAAGACGGCGAAAAAGTAGGCGAAGGCCCTGCCCGGAAGCGATTTTTCCACCCCGCCCGGCCAAGCGCCGCGGCGGGGTTTTCCTTTTCAAACTCAGGCTCTTTCGCCAAGTTCCGCGGCCCGTCGCGGTACCTGCGGAAGCCGGCGCGCGGAAGCTTCCCTTTTCCCACGATCATGTCCGACAAACGCAAACCGTTCCCCTTCGACGATTTCGAGCCCGCATGGCAGGCGCGCTGGGATGCGGAAGAAACCTTCCGCACTCCGAATCCGGGCGATGCCGATTTCGACGCGTCGAAGCCGAAGTTCTACGTGCTGGACATGTTTCCGTACCCCTCTGGCTCCGGGCTGCATGTGGGACATCCGGAAGGCTACACCGCCACCGACATCATCGGCCGCGCCAACCGCCGGCAGGGCTACAACGTGCTCCATCCGATGGGCTGGGACTCCTTCGGCCTGCCGGCCGAACAGTACGCGATCAAGACGGGCCAACACCCGTCGATCACCACCACGGCGAACATCGCAACCTTCAAGCGCCAGCTCAAGTCGCTGGGCTTCGGCTACGACTGGAACCGTGAAATCGCCACCACGGATCCCGGCTATGTCCGCTGGACCCAATGGATTTTCCTGCAGCTTTATTCGTCGTATTTCGATGAGGAAGCGGGCAAGGCGAAGCCGGTGGCCGAGCTGGAAGCGAAAGGCTGGACCCGCGAGCAGATCGACGCGGTGCGCCTGGCCTTCGTCCACGAGGCGCCGGTGAACTGGTCTCCGGATCTGGGCACCGTTCTGGCCAACGAAGAAGTGGAAGAATGGCGTAGCAAGGGCCACACCGTGGAGCGCCGTCCGCTGCGCCAGTGGATGCTGCGCATCACGAAGTACGCCCAGCGGTTGATCGATGAACTGGAGCCGCTCGAGTGGCCGGAAGGCATCAAGCTGCTGCAGAAGAACTGGATCGGCCGCAGCGAAGGCGCGGAAGTCGATTTCGAGCTCGATGGCCACACCGTCACCGTTTTCACCACCCGTCCGGATACCTTGTTCGGCGCCACCTACATGGTGCTCGCACCGGAACACCCGTACGTGGCCGAAATCACCACCGCGGAGCAGAAGGAGGCGGTCGATGCCTACATCGCCGCCTGCGCCGCGAAGTCCGATCTCGAACGCGGCGATTTGAACAAGGACAAGTCCGGCGTCTTCACCGGCGCGTACGCGACGAATCCGGTAAACGGCGAGCAGATCCCGGTGTGGATCGCCGACTACGTGATGATGGGCTACGGCACCGGCGCGATCATGGCCGTGCCCGCGCACGACGAGCGGGACTTCGAGTTCGCGAAGAAGTTCGACCTGCCGATCGTGCAAGTGGTCTCGTCAAGGAGCGCCGGCGTCCCGCCGGTGTCGCCGTATCTTCAGGATGGCCAACCGCTCGAGATACACCGGCGCAAACTCCCGCACTGGCAGCAGAACGAACGGATGTATTTCGTGACCTGGCGCCTCGCGGATTCGATTCCGGCCGAGAAGCTCGCAGAGTTGAACCAGCAACGGGAATTCTGGCTTCAACAGCACCCGGCTCCGCTTTCGCCCGAACTGGAGGACGAGTACCACCGGCGGTTCTCGGCGAAGCTGGACGAGTGGCTCGATGCGGGCTCAGGTGAATGCCTTCTGAAACAGGGCTCGCTGGCGTCTCTCGTCGCGGGTGCGCTGCATCACTTTGACGGCGAGCGTTACGAGCTTGATGCCTTCGTCGTGATGCCGAACCACGTCCACGTACTCTTCCGGATCAAAGAGGAAGAGGACCTGGCCGAGGTCCTGCATTCCTGGAAAAGTTTCACCGCGAAGGAGATCAACAAGGCTCTCGGCCGCGACGGGGTGGTGTGGCAGCGTGAATACTGGGATCGGATCGTGAGGGATTCGGATCACCTTGAAAACATCAGGAAGTATATCGCGCGAAATCCGGAACACGCGAAGCTGGATGCCGGCGAGTTCATTCATTTCGAAAAGCCCACCGGCGGGACGCCGGCGCTCCTTGAGGCCGCCGCCCCGGGCGATGGCACGGCGGTGAATTCCGGGTTCCTCGACGGCCTGCCGACCGCCGAAGCGAAGGCGAAGATCATCGCGTGGCTGGAAGAGAGTGGCAAAGGCAAACGCCGCGTGCAGTTCAAGCTGCGCGACTGGCTGTTCTCCCGCCAGCGCTACTGGGGCGAACCTTTCCCGCTGACGTGGAAAGACGGCCAGCACTACGCCGTGCCGGATGCCGAGCTGCCCTTGCTCGCGCCGCCGCTGGAGGACTACAAGCCGACCGGTTCGCCGGAGCCGCTGCTGAGCAAGGCGCGCGAATGGGTGGAGCTGCCGGATGGCGCGATCCGCGAGACGAACACGATGCCGCAATGGGCAGGCTCCTGCTGGTACTACCTGCGCTATTGCGATCCGGCGAACGGCGACCGTTTCATTTCAAAGGAAGCGGAATCCTATTGGGGTGGCGGTGGGGCGAAGCCCGGCATGGTCGATCTGTATGTCGGAGGTACGGAGCACGCCGTACTTCATTTGCTCTACGCGCGCTTCTGGCACAAGGTGCTCCATGACCTCGGCCATGTTTCGACCAACGAGCCCTTCCAGAAGCTCGTGAACCAGGGACTCATCCTCGGTGAGGACGGGCAGAAGATGTCGAAATCCCGCGGCAACGTGGTAAATCCCGACGACGTCGTCCGCGAGTACGGCGCGGATTCGTTGCGCCTCTATGAGATGTTCATGGGGCCTCTGGAGCAGGTGAAGCCTTGGAGCATGAAGGGCGTGGAAGGCGTTTCCCGTTTCCTCGCCCGCGTCTGGCGTGTCGCTTTCCAGGAAGACCAGGCGGGGGAGTGGGTGAAGTCTCCGAAGATCCAAGACCTTCCCTGCACCGACAAAGCGCTGCTCAAGGTGGTCCACGAGACGATCAAGAAGGTCACCGAGGACATCGCGAAGATGTCCTTCAACACCGCCATCTCGCAAATGATGGTGTGCACGAATGCCTTCACCGCCGCGGAAGCCGTCCCTTTGAACGAGTTCCGCATGCTGCTTCACGTGCTCAATCCCTTCGCCCCGCACCTGAGCGAGGAAATCCACGCTCGCCTGGGCGGCACGACCATGCTCGCCGACAGCCCGTGGCCGCGTCACGACGAAGCCGCCTTGGTCACCGACGAGCTGGAACTTGTCGTCCAGATCAACGGCAAGCTGCGCGACAAGATCACCGTCGCGAAGGACGCGGACCAGGCGACGATCGAAGCCGCCGCCCTCGGCACCTCGAAGGTGAAGGAGCAGATCGACGGGAAAACCGTGCGCAAGGTGATCGTCGTGCCCGGGCGGCTGGTAAACATCGTGGCGAGCTGAGCTTGCCGTCCGAGCGGAAATTTCGATTTCCCGCTCCGCTCCGCCCCTTCATCCTCTGCACATGGATCTCCTCGCGAACGCACGGAAAGTGATCGAAATCGAGACCGGTGCCTTGAAAGGGATGGCGGCCCGGCTTGATGACGCCTTCGTGCGCGCGATCGGGATGCTGCGCGAAACGCTGGACCGGCGGGGAAAGATCGTAGTGGTCGGGATCGGGAAGTCCGGGAACATCGGCCACAAGATTGCGGCCACCTTCAATTCCACCGGCGCGACCGCCGTGGTGCTGAATTCCCAGAACGCCCTTCACGGCGACCTTGGCATGGTCTGCGATGGCGACGCGGTGCTGCTGCTCTCCTACTCCGGGGAAACCCCCGAGCTGCTCGATCTGCTGCCGCACGTGAAGCGCTTCGATGTCTTTCTGATCGCCCTAACCGGTAAGCCCGCCTCCACCTTGGGCGAGCACAGCGATATCGTGCTGGATACTTCGGTGGATCGCGAAGCCTGTCCGCTCAATCTGGCACCGACCTCCTCTTCCACCGCGATGCTGGTGATGGGGGATGCGCTGGCGATGGTCCTGTTGGAGGCGCGGGGGTTCACGGAGGAGCAATTCGCGCGCTTCCATCCCGGCGGGGCGTTGGGCAGGGCGCTTCTCACCCGTGTTTCCGATATCATGCGCGCCGGGGACCAGCTCGCCACGGTGCCCGTGGCGGCCACGGTACGGGATGCCTTGGGGGCCATGTCCTCCGCCCGCTCCGGGGCCTGCGTGGTGGTGGAGCCGGACGGACGGCTGGCGGGAATTTTCACCCACGGCGATTTCGCGCGTTGCTACCAGCGGGACGCCTTCATCGGCGAAAAGCCCGTGGCGGACTTCATGACCCGCAGGCCGATCAGCGTGGAGGCCGCTTCCCTCGCGGTTGAGGCGGTGCAAACGATCGGATCCCATCGGGTGGACGATGTCGTGGTGCTGGACTCCGAGGGCCGCGCGGTCGGCTTGGTGGATACCCAGGACCTCGCCCGATTGAAAATCGTTTGAACACGTATCGAACTTGATTCCTTAAGAAACCCGAAGTAATTACGGCCTCGCGCATGGCGAGGACCCGAAAGAAGCAGATCCGGCTGAGCTCGACGACAAGCGGGGGCAATCACCGCCGCCGCCGCCAGTCGCTTTCCGAAGCCTTGCGCAAGGCAAATGCACGCGCCCACGAGCGGGTGAACCGCCGGCTGGGGCATCGCGATCTCAAGCACATCCGCGCCGCGATCGCCGGCACCGCCATCGGCTACGAGGATCCTCCCGCCGGTCTGCTCACGCGGGTGATGCGCTGGCTCACGGGCCTCTTGCTGCTGCCCTTCTGCTGGGTCACCTCGTGGACCTTTTTCTCGCAATTCAGCGATGCCACGCAGGACATCAATTTCTGGCGAATGCCGGCCTTCTGGTATTTCGCCACCGGCGTGCTGCTGATGACGGGCTGGTTCTTCAGCGGCCTGCTGCGGCCGCTCTTCCTTTACCTCTACGTGCTTGGGCACGAGCTCACGCACATCCTGTTCATC
>CBIHMP010000198.1:0-7420 GCA_966211015.1 uncultured Luteolibacter sp.
AGCCGCTCCGCCAGCAGGCCCCCGCCAGCAGCAGCGAGAAGGGCACGCCCACGCGCCGCGCCGCTTCCGCCGCGGAAAGGGAGGATTTTCCCTTCGTGGACGACATCCGCATGGGCATCGAGAAATACCTCGAGACGAAGTGCCCGCTGCGCCTGCTGACCTTGGGCGAACTGTACGACCGCATGCGGCACATGCTGGTGCGCATCGGTTGCGAAACGATCGCCGAAAAGCTCGAGCCCCTCGCTCCGCCGATCACCATCTCCCTGGTGCGTCTGGCCAAGGAGGCCGGCGACGGCTACGAACTCGCGTTCTTCATGCTCCTGCGCGGGGAGCTGGCCGATCTCCAGGCGGCGGGCGCGGAAGAGATCCGCTTCAGCAGCCTGCGCGAGGCCGCCCAGACGCTCTGCCGGGCGGAGAAATGGGACGGCCGCTGCGATGCGATGCTCGCCGACCTCCGCACTTTCCTCAACGATCTCGATCGCGACCGCCGTCCTTTCCGGCGCCCCCTGAGGTTCAAGGTTGATCCCGGAAGATAGGCGCGGACGCCGGAATCCGTATTTCCCCTGTCATGCCCAAGACCCTCTTTGAAAAGATCTGCGACCGGGAAATCCCTGCCGATATCGTGTATGAGGACGAATTGTGCGTGTGCTTCCGGGACATCGCGCCCCAAGCGCCGGTGCATCTCCTGGTGATCCCGCGCAAACCGATCCCGCGCATCGCCGAGGCGGAAGACGGAGACCAGGCCCTGATCGGACATTTGTTCCTCACGGCCCGGCGTGTCGCGAAAGAGCACGGGCTGGACCGGGGAGGTTTCCGTCTGGTGGTGAACAATGGTCCGGACGGCGGCGAGGCCGTCCCGCATCTGCATATCCACATCCTGGCAGGCCGTCCGATGAAATGGCCGCCCGGTTAGCGGAAGCGCCGCTCCGCGAAATAACGGAAGCTCTTTGCCTGCGGGAACCGCATATCCGCCGCTCCGGGACATGGTGCATCCGGGTATGTTAGATCGATATCTCCGGCGCACGATTTTCACGCGCTTTTCACGGAGGAGCATTACATTGATTTTCAATGCGATGCGCGCTTTGATCCACCGCTCCAATCGGCAGTCTGTTTTTTAATGGCCACGCCAAGCGGTTTAAGTCATGGAGAGCCTTACCAACCTGCATACCCATAATTCATGATACCCTCCCGCGCTCCTAGGTGGATTGTGCCCGCGCTGCTGGCCACCGCCGCGCTCACCGCCGTTCTCCTTCATGACGACATTCCCGGCCTGTCAGGCACCGCCGGGCGCAAAGCCAGCCCGCCAGCGGCTCCCGCCACGGGAGGCACCGCCCCCTTGGCAAAGCAGGCGGGCCGGACCGCGGCGGAGCTCTCGCCTGCCGATGCAGGGGCACCGGATCACCTCCCTGCCGCGACCGCTTCCGCTGCCACCGCCGCAGACTCTTCGCCGGCCGTTTCCCCGGACGCCGGAGGGCTCGCGGCCGTCGTTGCGCGTTCCCACAAGCTGGAGGACTCCGGCACGGGCTCGCGGAACTACGTGATCGCGCTGGATGAAGTCTCGATCCACCTTGCGAACGGCCACGATCAAACCCGCAGGCTCGATCCGCCGGCCACGCCGGAGACCTACCAAGCCCGCGTGGCGGAGTTCGCCCACGAAGGCACCGTCATGCCGGTCGTTTATCCGGAGGGCGAGCCGAAGCTTCCCGAGAACCGGCGTCTCGTCACTTCCCAGGTGAAGATCGAGGTTCCCGAGGGGACCGACCGGGCCACCGCCGCCGCCAAGCTGGATATCCCGGCGGAAGAGCTTCCTTCCTACGCTCCCCGCCTCGCCGTGCTGAAGGCCGGATCCCCGCTGGAAGCCTTGGCCGGTCTCGAGGAATGGCGCGAGTTGCCGGATTTCTCCTCCGTGGAAGTGCTGCTGGCGATGCAACTCGCCAAGCGGGCCATGCCGAACGACCCGCTGGTGGGAAGCCAATGGCACCTCAAATACAACGGCCAGTTCGGTGCCGTCGCGGGCACGGATATCAACGTGGAGGGAGTCTGGAACTATCCTGCCGCCGCAGATGCCTGGCGCGGTGCCGGGGTCACGGTGGGCGTGGTGGACGACGGCCTGCAAACCGACCACCCCGATCTCAGCGCCAACGTCAATACGACCATCGATTACGACTGGAACGGTGACGACACCAATCCCTACCCGGACGATAGCTCCGACCGCCACGGGACGGCCTGCGCGGGCGACGTCGCCGCCCGCGGGAACAACAACCTCGGCGTCTCCGGCAGCGCTCCGGAAGCCACCCTGGTCGGCATGCGCCTGATCTCCGGAGCGGTCTCCGATTTCGAGATCGCCCAGGCGGTGAGCCACGAGGCCCAAGCCATCCATGTGAAAACCAATAGCTGGGGTCCTTCGGACACCGGCTCCTTCCTCGCCGGTCCCGGCCCCCTGACGCAGGCGGCCCTGCAAAACAGCGCCGCTACCGGCCGGGGCGGGAAAGGCACCGTCTTCCTCTGGGCCGGCGGCAATGGTGCGGGGAACAACGACAATTCCAACAAGGACGGCTTTGCGAACAGCATCTATGCCCTCAGCGTGACGGCCTTGGATAGCCAGATGGGCCGCTCCTACTATGCGGAGCCGGGCGCGAACCATCTGGTGACCGCACCTTCAAACGGCCTGATCCTGGGCAAGACGACGACCGACCTGAAAGGCGCTCAAGGCTACAATGAAACCAGCGGGGCAGCAGGTGACTACACCAGCTCTTTCGGCGGCACTTCCTCGGCCACGCCCACCGCGGCGGGCGTTGTCGCCCTGATGCTCCAGCGCAATCCGAACTTGGGCTACCGGGACGTGCAGGAGATCCTCGCGGCCACCGCCAAGAAGATCAATCCGGGCGATCCCGGCTGGGGCACCAATAGCGGGGGCTTCCATTTCCATCACGAATACGGCGCCGGTCTGATCGATGCGGGCGCAGCCGTGGCGGCCGCAGCGACCTGGAACAACCTCGCCCCCGCGATCACCGCCAGCGCCATCACGACGGACGGTGCCATCCCCGATCGCAACGTGCAGGGTCTCGTCCGCACCTTCGATCTCTCCGATCAAACAGCGGTACGGGCCGAACACGTGACGCTGGAAGTGGAAATCAACCACAGCGCGCGCGGCAATCTGGAGATCCTCGTCACCTCGCCCAGCGGGATGACCAGCCGCATGGCTGAAACACACGGCGATACGAACGCCAACTACTACTGGACCTTCATGTCCACCCACCACCGGGGCGAACACTCCACCGGCGTCTGGACCATGAAAGTCTCCGATCGCTCCGGAACGGGCAATACAACCGGCGGCACCCTTCTTTCCGCCACGCTCACGGTTCACGGAGCTCCAGTGGCCTCTTTGAATCCTCCGCCGGTCGTTCAAATCACGTCCCCTGCCAACGGAGCGGTTTTCACTCCGGGAAGCACCGTCACGGTGGATGTGAATGCCACCGATCTGGCCCAGGGCGGCGAGCCCGGCGGCATCGCCATGGTGGAACTCCTGGAGGGGGACGTCGTGCTCGGCACGGATACCGAGGCCCCCTACTCCTTCCAGATCTCTCCCTCGGACGGCACCCATGCCTTCACCGCGCGGGCGACGGATACGGATGCCAATCCCGCCACCGCCACCTCCGCCACGGTGAATGTCACCATGGAGAACAGTCCGACCACGATCACCGCTGCCTCGATCGGCGTGAGCCCCGCTTACGCCGATACCCCGCTGACGGTCGGCGGCATCGTTTCCAATGATCCGGACGGCGATACGCCTACCTATGCCTACCAGTGGCAATTCAGTTCGGACACGCTCGGCTATGCGGACGCGCCCGGCCTTACCTCCGCCACCTTGCCCGCCGCGCCTGCGAATGCCGGCCTGCTCTGGCGCTGCCGCGTGACCGCCAACGACGGCCAGACCGACGGCCCGGCCTTCCTTACGAACTCCGTGAATCTTGTCGCCCGGCCGCAAATCCTGGCGGCTCCCGGCACCGAGTACAGCTATCAGAGCGGCCTGGTCCTCGCGAACAACGGCAGCCCGATCACCCGGGACATCATGATCAACGAGTTCAGCCAAGGGTCCGGCACCGTGGGAACCCCCCGCTGCGAATGGGTGGAACTCGTCGTTCTCAAGAACAACACCAGCTTCCGGAACTGGAGCCTCAGGAATTCGACCGGCACGCGGCTGACCTTCACCGACTCGGCGGTCTGGGATAATATCCCCGCCGGCAAACGCATCGTGATCCGCACGGGCAACTTCGAGCGGGATCTCAAGCTGCCACCGAACGACGACCCTGATGATACCAACCCGGCCGACGGGGCGATCATCATTGCCAGCACCGCCGCAAGCCATTTCTCGCAGGTCACGCAGGTCGGAAGCGGGTGGCCTTCGCTCGCGGAGGGCGGGGATATCCTCTCCCTGCGCAATGCGGCCGACCAGATGGTGGCCGAGGTGAGCTACGGCACCGCCACCGGCGGCTTCATCAACATCGGCAACGTCCCCAAGGGCCAGGCCGCCTACCACACCGGCGGTAGCGACGAAAGCGCCAACGAAGTGGCGAACTGGCTGGTCACGGACGCCAACGTCGCTCGCGACGGGATCGTGCCGAAGGCCCAAGGCGATCTCATCATTTCCGAGTACATCAACGGTACTACCGACCCGGATGACAAGGGACTGGAGCTTTTCAACCCCTCTTCCCAAAGCGTCACGCTCAATCCCTCCGGAACCGCTGAGGATTACAAGATCGAGATCTACAATAACTCAGCCGGATCGATCTCGCTGACAGTCCAGCTTGCGGGGACCATCCCGGCCGGCGGCACCTTCCTCATCAGAAAACAGGGTGCCGCCTTCCCTGCACAGGCCGCGCAACAGATCGTCAACAGCGACCAGATGCTCTGGGACGGCAAGGACAGTATCGTCCTGAGAAAAGGAACCGTGGTGGTGGATTGCTTCGGCGACATCAATCACGGAGGCACGATCTTCGGCGGCGCGGCACATGCCGGCAACAGGAGCCTGCGGCGCGCGCCGGACATCCTCGTAGGGGACACCGACATCACCGACTCCTTTACCGATCCCACGGCCTCCGGATGGACCTACATCAGCCAGAACTCCTATGACCTTGGCGTCCATGTCACCACGCCGAAGTTCTTCGGCTTCACGGCCAACAATGCAACCTTCGCCGAGACCGCCGGTGCCGCCGCCGCCACCGGGACGATCACCCTGGCCGCCAATGCCACGGTGAACACCGTCTTCACCCTGACCTCCAGCAGCCCCGGCGACGTGACGGTGCAGGCTTCCGCCACGATTCCCTCCGGGCAAAAGACCGTCAGCTTCCCGATCGATGCCCTCGACGACGAGATCTCGGATGGCGACAAAGCCATCACCATCCAGGCAGCCGCCACGGGCTACCAGACCGCCAGCGTCGCCTTCAACGTCACGGATAACGAGCCCCCCACCATCGGCGTCACGCCGGGCAAGGGCAACAATGTCGTGAACACCGCCTGGATCGCTTCGGTGGCGAGCGGCATGGAAAACACACCCGCCCTTTTCCGGCTCGGAGAGGGTAGCTCCCTCCCGCCGGGCTTGCTGCTGGATAGTGCCACCGGCCTTCTTTCCGGCACCACCGATGCGGGAGCGGCCGGCACCTACAACATCGTGATCGAGCGCTACAACAGCAAGGGCCAGGTCACCAGCCAGAGCTTCACGCTCACCCTCGGCACCGAGCTCGGTTACGCCGCCTGGATCACCGGCTACCCCGGCCTTTCCAGCACCGATCCTGAAGCGGACGCCGATGACGACGGCCTGGACAACCTGATCGAGTTCCACCTCGGGTTGAACCCCGGGTCCGCGGACAGCGCGGTGATCACCACCGAGCGCACCGCTTCCGCGCTAAGCATCACCTACCGCCGCGCGAAGAACCTCGGCGGGACCACCGCGGGCGTGGAGTGGAGCGACGACCTGGGAGACATCTGGTCCACCTCGGGAGTGACCGAGGAGGTCCTGGAAGACAATTCCAGCGACCAATTGGTGAAGGCCTCGGTCGCCATCACCGGGGCGGATACCAAGAAATTCATTCGCCTGAAGGTGGAGCAGGAAGCTCCCTGAGGCGGGCTCCTCCCTGACCGGATTGCAAAAGGCCGCGGACGACGCCCGCGGCCTTTTTCCGTGGAGGTTCTCCCCTGCTTGCCTCCGCGGGGCATTTCTTGTTCGCTACGCGGCCATGAGAAAGGTGATCTCCTGTTTGCTCGCCGCCGTTTCCCTCGCCGCGGGAAGCGCCGGGGGGAAGACCGCACCGATCCCGGTCACGCGCATGGTCATGGTCCACGGTATCTTCCAGACCGAGTGGCGCGCCTTCGGTTTTCTTCGCCGGGATCTGGAGGCGCGCGGCGTCGAGTGCCTCGTGCCCTCGCTCAAGCCCGCCGACGGCCGGGACGGCTTGCCGGTGCTGGCGGCGCAGCTCAAGCGCGAGATCGACGCCCGCTTCGGGCCGAAGGAACGCATCGCTCTGGTCGGCTTCAGCATGGGCGGCCTCGTGAGCCGCTATTACCTCCAGGAACTCGGCGGGGCGAAACGCTGCGACGCTTTCTTTTCGATCTCCACCCCGCACCACGGGACCGCGATGGCGCACCTGTTCTACGGCGAGGGTGCCCGGCAGATGCGCCGCGGCAGCCGCTGGCTGAAGCGCCTGGCCGCGACCGAGAACCGCCTCGGAAAGATGCCTCTCGTTTCCTACCGCACCCCGGCGGACCTCGTGATCGTCCCCTCGCGCAGCTCCGAGTGGGCCCGCGCCGAGAATATCGCCGTCTCCTGCCCCCTCCACCCCATGATGACGGCGTCCCCGCGGGTAAGGCACGATATCCTGGCGAGATTGGAGACGCCGCGATAGCCGGGCCTGTTCCGGTTACCGGAAGGAGACCTCGTAGCCGTGCTCCTTGCGGAACCGTTTCGCGAAGCGCGGCAGCCATGTCGGCTGGCGCAGGCGGCGGCGGATCCGCCAGCGGGCGGCGATCCAATCACGCAGACCCTCTACCAACCCCGCAGATCCCCCGCGGGCAAGCTCCTCCGGCAATCCGTAGCCCAGCTCCTTCATCGCTGCGGCGCGCTCTCCCGAGACATAGGTGCGCGCCCAGGCGCGGCGATACCAGTTCGAGATCTCCTTCTTCCACGCATCCCGTCCGGCGGGAGAGATCTTCGTATATCGCTTCACGCCCGTGGGATCTCCCAGCGTGCCGCCGGTGCTGGTCACCAGTTCGTGCTCCAGCACATCGGCCAGGTTTTCGATTCCGAGGAAGCTCCCCAGCCGGGCCAGCTCCTTCCCCGGCTCCGTCACCAGATCCTCGTAGCGGAGCTGGACAACTGCCTCGCCATGCTGCTTGCAGAATTCCTGCAGCCGGCGCTGGCCCT
>CBIHMP010000199.1:0-7417 GCA_966211015.1 uncultured Luteolibacter sp.
GTTGCGGCGGGCTTTTTGGAAAGCCACGGCCTGATCCTGCCCGCTCTTCAGTTCCCGCAGATCCTGCTCGCGGACTTCCACGACCGGGATGCGGGAAGGCATGAGCTTGGCGAAGGAGCTTTTCGATGCTTCACCGAGCTTGGCGACTCCGCCCGAAACCTTCGAAAAGCCCCCGGCGGTCGCCTCTTTGACGTGGGTTACCTGGGCGCACGAAGCGAAGGCGAATGCGGCGAAAACGCAGCAGATGGATTTCATGAAAACAGGAAGTCTCTGGTGAGCGACAGGGAATTTACTAACACTGCTCCCGATTTCTGTCCAAAGGGATTGCGACAACTCCCTTTCATCCTTGATCTTTAGGGACTACCACGAGGAAGTTCCGGACCTTTGATATTTCGCGGAGGTAAAATGGATGGCCATTTGGGCGCTTGATCCAAAAGCCGCTGGAACCGCCCCCGTCGAGGTTGAGAACGGCTTGGGGGAGGAACGGGGGGAAAGCCCCCGGTCGGGCGAGCGCCTCGGCCAGCCCCGCAAGGGTGGCACCGGGCACGTAAGCGATGGCCCACAGCTTCCCGCCGTCCGTCAGAATGATGGTTCGCCGGGCAAAACGGGAAGCCTCCAGACCGCCGACCACCGCTCCGCTTTCAATCAGGAAAGGACCCGCCTGCAGGAGTTGCGTGGCCTTTACCGCCGCGAAATCGAAAGCCTTGGACCGGGTGAGGCCGATCTTCCGTCCATCCGTCCAGATCACTCCGCTGGTCAAGCTGTCGGGCGCGGAGAGGGTCCCTGCTTTCTTCCCGTCCGCCACGAAGATCCCGAGCGGGTTCCCCTCGGGATCGAAAAACCCGCCGTTGGCCCCCGCATTTGCTCCCGCGAAGGCGGCCGCGGCACCAAGATCCGCGTGTGACTGTTTCCCGATTCCTCCCTGGTCGATCACATGGA
The DNA here is from genome assembly GCA_966211015.1 of uncultured Luteolibacter sp. GTDB lineage: Bacteria > Verrucomicrobiota > Verrucomicrobiia > Verrucomicrobiales > Akkermansiaceae > Haloferula. The sequence goes on from CBIHMP010000199.1 coordinate 940, forward strand.
TCGTTTCCTGCCCGGAGTTGAACACATACGCGTGAACCGTGGATGCCCGCCCGCCGGGCCCGACGGGCAGCTGGAAATACCGGTGCTCGCCGCCACGGGCGGACAGCATCAGGAGACACCATAACAGGAGAGATCGCATCAGGAACGGGGGACGAGAACGAGGAAGTTGCGGACCGGTTTGTTCCAGAAAGGACGTTCGGATACCGGACCTCCTTCCACGCGGGAGGAAATCCAGAGATCGGAAGAGCGGCCGCCATCGAGATTCAAGACGGATACGGCACGCACACCTCCGGGCGAGGCGCCCTGAAGTGCGGCTGCCAGGGAGGCCAACGAACAGGTGCCCGTGCGGGCCAGGAACCAGCGCGCGCCGCCGTCCCAGCCGATGATCGTCCGCGCCGTGGAGGAGGCATCGCTCAAGCCCCCCACGGCTTTTCCTTTCTCAATCAGGAAGGGGCCGCTCTGCAGGGCATCCCCCATACCGGCGGTCCAAGCCTCCCGCCGGGAGAGCGATGGGCTGATGCCTCCTTCATAAAAACCGGCTCCCAGAGACGAGGCGCGGTTGATCGAGCCGCTTCGTTTCCCGCCCGAAATTACCAGGCCGAGCGGTGCGCCTTTCGGAGTGAAGAAGCCGCCATTCACTGCCGCAAGGCCATTGAAGGCTCCTGCGGCGGATTTGGCATCCGCCCACGTGGAACCCGGGCCTCCCGCTTGATCGGCGATGACCAACCGGTGGCTGCGGCTGTCGAAGGCGACGCCAGAAAGGGTAATGCCGCCTAGCTCGCCACGGAAGGCCCGTGGCGCTTCTGCGGGAGCAGAAGGCCGCTCCGGTGCGGGAGCAGGGGCGGATGCCACCTCCGTCTGGGTCGTGGCTGCCAGCTCGGGATTGCCGGGAATCGCGACCGCAACGCCGGGATTCTCCGGCGCACACGCAGCCGACAGCAGGCAGAGAGCAAGGAAGAGCAGGCGGAGCACGCCAGAAGCAACACGGCCCCGGCTCTTCCCGCAATGACGAACCGATCGCCAGCCTCACACGTAGGCGCGTTCGTGAGAGCGCGATGGGGACGGCCCGCTTGATCCCCGGAGAACGAAGTCACCCACGGGCCACTCTCGCGGTGTCACCACCGCGCCTACCCTCCTTCAAGCTGGCTTCCTCGCCACCGCCAGGAGCGTCTGGAAGTTCGGCGGTTCCGGCTCGCGGTCCACCACAGCGGTCTCGATCTCCTCGAAGCCCGCGGCTTCCAACATCGCCGCCAGTTCGCCTTCTCCGAATCCCAGCCAGACATCGGCATAGAGTTCGCGCGCTTCTTCGAAAGCATGCTGGAGCAAGTCCAATACCACCAGACACCCACCGGGCTTTACGATCCGGAAAGCCTGTGCCAAAGCGTGTTGCGGGTTTCCTGCATGGTGAAGCGCCTGGCTGAGGAAGGCCAGGTCCACGCTGGCGTCATCCAGCGGCGGCTCTTCGATATCGCCGAGGCGGTATTCCAGATTCTGGAGATCGTGCCGCAACGCCAGCTCGCGGCCGAATTCCACCATCTTGGGCGAAAGATCCACGGCGATCACCCGGTCGGCCTGTCTCGCCAGCATTTGGGCCAGCGTGCCCTCCCCTGCCCCGAGATCCGCGACGACGCCGTGATTGGTCACCTTCAGCAGGGCTTCCGCGAGGCCTTTCCACGAGCGCCCGGGCACATAGTCCTTGCCGAAGCGCCCCGCGAGTTCGTCGAAATAAGCACGCGTCTTGTCCCGGCGCTTGCGTTGGAGGTGCCTGAGCGCCGCGGCGTCCTTTTCCACCTCCGGCACCTCCTTGGCGGCCTCCTTCGCCAGCTTGCAGAGATCCTTCCCCATTTCGGAGCGGTAGAAATTGTGCTTCCCGCTGCGTTCGTCCCGCACCAGACCGCCACCCTTGAGCTGGGAGAGCTGCGTGGAGATGCGGCTCTGCCCCATGCCGAGCAGTTCCTGCAGATCCGCCACGCTCAGGGCCTCCGTCTCCAGCAGCAGCAGGATCCTCAGCCGCGTGGGATCGGTGAGCAGCTTCAGGGATTTCAGCATTGACGGCATGGACATACCGTTACATCAACCCATCGCGATTTGACGATACGAAAATTGATCAAGCCCATGAGCACCTACATTTTCTCTTCCGAGTCCGTCGGCGAAGGCCATCCGGACAAAGTGGCGGACACGATCTCCGATGCGATCCTCGACGCCCTGCTGGCTCAGGACCCGAAAAGCCGCGTCGCCTGCGAGACCTTCGTGAAGTCGAACATCGTCGTCGTCGGCGGTGAAATTACCACCAAGGCCAAGGTGAACTACGAGCAAATCATCCGCGATGCCGTGCGCGGGATCGGCTACACCAACAGCGACGACATCTTCCACGCCGACACGCTCTTCATCAACAACTACCTGACCGGCCAGTCTCCTGACATCGCGCAAGGCGTCGATGCGAAGAAGGCCAAGGGCAAGAAGACCGCCGAGCAAGGCGCGGGCGACCAAGGCATCATGTTCGGCTACGCGTGCAACGAGACCACCGAGCTCATGCCCGCCCCGGTGATGTACGCCCACCGCCTCGGCCGCGAACTGACCCGCATCCGCAAGGCCGGCAAGCTGGCCAAGTGGCTGCGCCCCGACGCCAAGTCGCAGGTCTCCGTGGAGTATGTGGATGGCAAGCCGACCCGCATCGTGAACGTGGTCATTTCCACCCAGCACGCCGCCGGTGTGGAGCACGCCGAGATCGAAAAATTCTGCATCGAGCAGGTGATCAAGAAGGTGCTGCCGAAGAACATGCTTACCAAGGACACCGAGTACCTGATCAACCCGACCGGCAACTTCGTGATCGGCGGTCCCCAGGGCGACTCCGGCCTCACCGGTCGCAAGATCATCGTCGATACCTACGGTGGCATGGGCCGCCACGGTGGCGGTGCCTTCTCCGGCAAGGATCCAAGCAAGGTGGACCGCTCCGCCGCCTACATGGGCCGCTGGGTTGCGAAGAACATCGTGGCCGCCGGATTGGCCGAGAAGTGCGAGATCCAATTCGCCTATGCCATCGGCCATCCGCTCCCGGTGAGCGTGCACGTCGATACCTTCGGCACCGGCACGGTTGCGGATGACAAGATCCTCGCCGCCGTCCTGAAGGTCTTCTCTTTCAAGCCCGCCGACATCGTGAAGCAGCTCAACCTGCTCCGCCCGATCTACGGCAAATCCACCAACTACGGCCACTTCGGCAAGGACGACGCCGACCTCACCTGGGAGCGCACCGATAAGGTCGCGGCCCTCAAGAAGGCGATCAAGTAATCCAAAACAGAGACTCAAGACGGGAAGACGTCAGACAGAAGACTTGAATAAGAAGGGAGGAAGCGGGCCATGCACAATTTCGAGGAACTTGAAGTGTGGAAGCGCTCCTCCCGTCTTGCAGTCTCTGTCCTGGAGCTGATCGATCCGACCAAGCTCTATGCCTTGAGAGACCAGATGGCGCGCTGTGCCATCTCAGTTCCTTCAAACATCGCCGAGGGAGCGGAGCGTGAAAGCGACCGTGAATTCAGGCGTTTCCTCGCCATCGCAAAAGGTTCTGCAGGCGAGCTCCGCACTCAACTTTACATCGGCCTGCGCGCCGGTGTCTTCAGCGAGGAGCAAGCCCGCCCGCTAATCAACGAAGCAAAGGAGATCTCCGCGATGATTCAAGGACTACGCAGCACCTGGGAGGCGGAGGTTTCCTCGGTGCCGTCTTCGGCTGGCTCTTCTGATTCTAGTCTTCTGTCTGACGTCTGACCGTCTTCTGTCTTCCCCTTCCAACACTCCAGAACATCCACCACCAATTACCATGTCCACCACCTTCACCGACTACAAAGTCCGCGACATCTCCCTGGCCGAGTTTGGCCGCAAGGAGATTGAAATCGCCGAGCATGAGATGCCCGGCCTGATGGCGACCCGTGCAAAGTATGGTCCTGAGAAGCCGCTTCAGGGCGTGCGCATCATGGGCTCGCTGCACATGACCATCCAGACCGCCGTCCTCATCGAGACGCTGGTCGAACTCGGCGCCGAAGTCCGCTGGGTTTCCTGCAACATCTTTTCGACCCAGGATCACGCCGCCGCCGCGATCGCTGCCGCCGGTATTCCCGTCTTCGCCTGGAAGGGCGAGACGCTGGAGGAATACTGGTGGTGCACCTGGCAGGCAATCGTGAACCCGGCCGGCCTCGGCCCGGAGCTGATCGTCGATGACGGCGGCGATGCCACCCTGCTCATCCACAAGGGCTACGAAATGGAAAACGGCTCGGACTGGGTGAACACCCCCTCCGACAACCACGAGGTGAAGGTCATCAAGGACCTCCTCAAGAAGATCCAAGCCGAACAGCCGGGCATCTTCGCGACCATCGTGAAGGACTGGAAGGGTGTCTCCGAAGAGACCACCACCGGCGTCCACCGCCTCTACCAAATGGCGAAGGCCGGCACCCTGCTCGTTCCCGCGATCAACGTGAACGACTCCGTGACCAAGTCGAAATTCGACAACCTCTACGGCTGCCGCGAATCGTTGGTCGATGGCATCAAGCGCGCCACCGACGTGATGATCTCCGGCAAAGTCGGCGTGGTTTGCGGCTACGGCGATGTGGGCAAGGGTTGTGCCCAAGCCCTCCGCGGCCAGGGCGCGCAGGTCGTCGTGACCGAGGTCGATCCGATCTGCGCCTTGCAGGCCGCGATGGAAGGCTTCCGCGTGCTGACCGTCGAGGACACCCTCGGCTGGGGTGACATCTACGTCACCACCACCGGGAACTACGACATCATCCGCCTGGAGCACATGGAGAAGATGAAGGACCAGGCGATCGTCTGTAACATCGGCCACTTCGACAACGAGATCCAGATCGACAAGCTCAACGCCGCCACCGGCGTGAAGCGGACCAACATCAAGCCGCAGGTGGACAAGTACACCTTCCCCACCGGCAACAGCATCTACATGCTGGCTGAAGGCCGCCTGGTAAACCTCGGCTGTGCCACCGGCCACCCGAGCTTCGTGATGTCGAACAGCTTCACCAACCAGACCCTTGCCCAGATCGACCTCTGGAAGAACAAGGACACCTACAAGGCCGGCGAAGTGAAGGTCCTGCCAAAGCACCTGGACGAGGAAGTGGCGCGCCTCCATCTGGCCAAGGTGGGAGCCAAGCTCACCACCCTCACCAAGGAACAGGCCGACTACATCAGCGTCCCGGTCGAAGGCCCCTACAAGGCCGACCACTACCGCTACTGATCGCGCCCTGGCGAACGATTCCAAAAGGCCCCGCCGGAGAAATCCGGCGGGGCTTTTTCGCAACCGCCACCTTTAAAAACCCGTTGCCTCCGCCGCTTCCCCGCGCTTCCTCTACAAGGACGATGCCGGTTTCGCCCCTCCAGCCATTCTTCAAGCAGCGGGGCTGGAAACCGTTCCCTTTCCAAAAGGAGGTCTGGGCCGCCTACGCCGCGGGGAAATCCGGCCTGCTCCATGCACCCACGGGACTCGGCAAGACGCTGGCGGTCTGGCTGGGACCCGTCGCGGAAACCCTCGCCCGGGGAAAAGCCGCATCTTCTCCCGAGCCCTGCCGCATCCTCTGGCTCACCCCTCTCCGCGCTCTGGCTCAGGACACCCTGCGGGCGCTCCGGGAGCCGCTGGAACTGCTGGCTCCCCATCTCCACGTGGAAGCCCGCACGGGCGACACATCCCAAGCGATACGGGCGCGCCTGAGGAATACCCTGCCCTTCGGTCTGGTGACCACGCCGGAGAGCCTCTCCCTGATGCTTACCCACGAGGACACCCGCGCGAAGCTCTCCGGGCTGAAAGCCGTGATCGTGGACGAATGGCACGAACTGCTGGGCTCGAAACGCGGCGTCCAGGCGGAGCTCTGCCTCGCGCGGCTGCGGGCATGGTTTCCGGAGCTCCGGATCTGGGGCCTTTCCGCCACGCTGGGCAATCTCGACGAAGCGCGCGAAGTCCTCCTCGGCGACCGCTCCGGCGACGCGGTCACGGTTTCCGCGGACCTGAAAAAGGAGATCAAGATCGAGACCCTGATCCCGAAGGAAATGGACCGCTTTCCCTGGGCCGGCCACATCGGCACCCGCTTGGCTCCGCAGGTGCTCCGGGAGGTGGAGAAGGCGAATACCACCCTCATCTTCACGAATACCCGCTCCCAGACGGAAATCTGGTGCCAGGAACTTCTCGCCCTGCGGCCCGACTGGCAAGACCGGATCGCCATGCACCACGGATCGCTGGACCGCGCGGAACGGGAAAAGGTCGAACAGGGCCTGCGGGAGGGTTCCCTGCGTTGCGTGGTCTGCACCTCCTCGCTCGATCTCGGCGTGGATTTTTCTCCCGTCGATCAGGTGATCCAAATCGGCTCGCCGAAAGGGATCGCCCGCCTGCTCCAGCGGGCGGGCCGTTCCGGTCACCAGCCGGGCAAGACCTCAAGGGTTCTCGGCGAACTCCACCAACTCCATTGCGAAGGTGGGCACGCCGAGAACC
>CBIHMP010000200.1:0-7337 GCA_966211015.1 uncultured Luteolibacter sp.
CTCCTTTTCTCCGGAGGGGCCGACGGCGGCGCTCGAACGGGCTTTACGCCTACCCGGCAGCAGGTAGGCTGATGACGATTTCCGAGTTATGGAGGAAACCGCGGGACGGATTGACACGCTGCAGGCCATCGAACTGGCGGAAGGCGTGGAAGTACGTCTCCGGATCGCAGGTCCCCTGCAGCGCGGGGTCGCGCTCGGGATCGACTGGGGGATCCAAGTGGCGGGTATGATCGTGGTGGGGATTTGCCTCACGATCGCGGGAATCGGTATCGGGTTCACGGTGGCAACCGGTCTCGGGATGCTGGCCTGGTTTTTTACCTGGTGGTGGTACCCGGTGTTTTTCGAAGCGAGCAAGTGGGGGGCGACTCCCGGGAAGAAGATGATGGGGCTCCGCGTGGTGCAAACTTCCGGAGCACCGGCGACCTTCTCGCAGGCGCTGGTGAGGAACTTCCTGCGGATGGCGGATGCGATGCCGATGCTTCCCGCCGCCTGGCTCGGCGGTCTCCCGCTGCCGACGATGGGCTTCGGTCTCGCCACCTGCCTGGCCACGCGGCGCTTCCAGCGCTTGGGAGATCTGGCGGCGGGGACCGTGGTGATTTACGACAAGGTGATCCCGGAGCCGTCCGTGCCTGCACCGCCGCCAATGGATGTGGCTCGGCCGGCGGTGGCGCTGCGGCCGGAGGAGGTGCGCGCGGTGGTGGCATTCCGCGAGCGGGCGGGCCTGTGGTCCGAAGGACGGAGGGCGGAGATCGCCGATCACGCCAGCGAGCTGAGCGGCAGCACCGGCGGTTCCGGAGTGTCGCGCATCATGGCCATGGCCCACTGGTTGCAGGAGAAACGATGAGCCCCGGATCCTTCGAAGAGCGCCGTGCAGCGGAGTGGGTGGAGCTGGACCGGCTGATCACCAGCGTGGAGCGTGGCAAGCCGGAGCAGGGGGTGGATGAGCTGCCGCGCCGCTTTCGCGAGGCCTGCGCGGATCTCGCGCTGGCACGGCACCGGATGTATTCCACGCACCTGATCGACCGCCTGAACAGCCTGGTGATCCGCGGGTACAAGCTGCTCTACCGCAGCCGCCGGCGGGGCTGGGAAGCAGCGGTGCAATTCGCGGTGGCGGGATTTCCGCGGGCGGTGCGCGCGGAGTGGCGGCTATTCTGGCTCTGCAGCGCGATTTTCTGGCTGCCCTTCTTCGCGATGATGGCTTCCGCCTGGTGGGACATCGATTGGATCCGCGCCGTGCTGGGACCGCAGGGGATGACGGGGATCGAGCAGATGTACGGCGGGGAGGAGGAGCAGATCAGCGCCTTCCGCGAGATGTACGGGTCGAACTTCATGATGTTCTCCCATTACATCCAGAACAACGTCGGCATCGATTTCCAGATCTTCGCGGGCGGCATCCTCGCCTGTCTTGGGACGATCTTCTTCCTGGCCTTCAACGGGATCTACATCGGCGCGGTGGCGGGTTACGTTCACTATGCCTGCAATCCCCAATCCTTCTGGACCTTCGTGGCGGGGCACTCTTCGTACGAGCTGCTGGGGATGGTGGTGGCGGGCATGGCGGGAATGCGGCTGGGCCTGGGGATTTTGAAGCCGGGGCGTCTTCCGCGCGGCCGGGCGATTGCGGAGGCCGGGAAACGCGCGCTGCCCTTGATCTACGGTGCGGCCTCGATGACGGCGCTGGCCGCCGTGGTGGAGGGCTTTTGGTCGGCCCAGAGGCTCCCCGCGGAGCTGAAGTACACGGTCGGCATCGCTGGCTGGGCGCTGCACCTCGCGTATTTCCTTTTGATGGGAAGGGGGTCGCGTGCGGCTTGAGGATGTGACCGCGGAGCTCCGGCCGCGAAGCGATTGGGAAGCGGTGGACCTCGGCCTGGCGCTCGCCCGGCGGGATTTCTGGCGCCTTCTGGGGTGCTGGTGGCTGGGCATGTCGCCCATGCTGCTGCTCGCCCTGGCGACGCTGCACAAATACCCGGCGCTGGTGGTGCTGGCCTGCTGGTGGTGGGTGCCGGTGGCCTCCCGGATGGTGCTCTTCGTAATCAGCCGCCATCTTTTCGGCGAGTTGCCGGATGGGAGAGCGGTCCTGCGCGAGTGGCCGCGGGCGATTTTCCGGCGCTTCGGCTTCCGGATGTTCTGGGCACGGCTCTCCCCGTGGCGGCCGCTGACGATGGCGGTGGAGGATCTGGAGGGCCTGCGCGGGAAGGCCTACGGCCAGCGCGTGCGGCTGCTGCTGCGCCGCGGGGATGCGACGGTGGTGGCACTGGCGCTATGGCGCTGCGCGCTGACGGTGTGGCTGGCCATGGCGATCCTGGGAACGGCTGCGATGTTCCTTCCCCCGGGCCAGGCGGAGGAATGGCGCGTGCTTTCCGAGACGATGGACGAGGACGCGTGGCTGAACCTGCCGCCGTCGTTCGGGTGGATTCTGGCGGTCGCCGTGCTTTTTTCGATGTCGCTGGTGGATGTCTTTTCCACCGGTGCGGGTTTCGGGATCTACGTGAACCACCGGACCTGGATCGAAGGATGGGATGTGGAGCTGGCGTTCCGGCGCATGGGCAACCGCTTGAGGGGAACGGTGCTCGCCCTCGCCGCGGGTCTCTTGTGCTGGATGGCGCCGACAGGCCGCGTATCCGCGGCAACGCCCAAGGACACGATCACGGAGGTGAAGGCGCACGAGGATTTCACGGTGCACTCGATGGAACTGAAGCACCGGAAGCCTTCGAGCTGGAACGGGTATCCGGGAGGGTGGCTACCGGTGCTCGGGCAGATCCTGTTCTACACCCTGCTAGGCGCCGCGATCGCCTCCGTGATCTGGTTGGTCTGGAAGAACCGGCACCTTTTCAAGGCGGGCAGCTTTGCCAAACGAATCCGCCGCGCGGCACCCCAGGCAAAAGTGGTGATGGGCATGGACGTGGCACCCGAGTCCCTGCCTGCCGACATCCCCGCGGTGGCGATGGAGCTCTGGCGCGTGGGTCGCAGGCAGGAGGCGATGAGCCTTCTCTATCGCGGCTCGATCTCGAAGCTGATCACCGGCCGCGGCGTGGAGATTGCGGAGTCGGATACGGAGAGCGATTGCCTGCGCCGTGTCGAGGCGGAGGCGATTGCCGAAGCCGGTTATTTCGCGGGCCTGACGGAGGCCTGGGTTTTGCTCGCCTACGGGCGCAGCGCGCCGCCTGACCGCACGATGGAGGATCTCTGCGCGACCTGGCCCTTCCGTGAAAGGAGGCCGGCGTGAGATTCCTGGCGGCTTTCCTGTGCCTGTTGTTCGCGGGCTGCGGCGGCTACACCACCACCCGCCGGGAGACCGGCTACAAGGGGCGGGCGAAGCTCGATGCCTATCTGGCTGCCGGCCGCTTCCTCGAGCACTATGGCTTCGACGTGATCAGCAAGCCCGGCTGGCCGGACCTCGACGCAGATGCCTCGATGCTGATCGTCCCGGCGGAGGTCATTTCAACCGAAGCCTATCTGCGCGAGGTAGGCGACTGGGTCCGCGACGGCGGCCATCTCCTCTGTCTGGTGGAGTGGGGTGAATCTTACCACGACGACTGGAGCACCTTCCACGGGTCCTCCGGCGATGACGGCGAGGCGGTGCCTGAAGTCCTGGGTAAGTGGTTGAAGAACGCGGGGGTGGAGTTAACCGCGGGGGACGGCGAAAAGGTGAGCAAGGAGCGCATCCGCTACGCGGGTGAGAGCTACGAAGTCTTCGCCGAGTCCACGGCCGCGATCCGAGGACGAAACCAGACCAAGCGTGTGTTCCGACAAATCGAGTACGGCGAGGGCCTTGTAACCGTGATGACGGATGCGCGCCCTTTCCGGAACCGCTACATCGGCGACCACGATCATGCGGCGCTCCTTCTCGCGCTGGCCCATGCCTCGCCCTACGAGGGAAGCGTGGTCATCGTCAGGGACGCGGCGATTTCGCTCTGGACGCTGGTATGGCGGCACGCATGGGCGGCGGTGATCGGGCTGCTGGCGGTGGTGGTTTTCTGGCTGTGGAAGAACATGCCCCGCTTCGGCCCGCTGCGGCGCGAGGAAGCGAGGTCGAACGCGAGGGATTACGATCATCATCTGGAAGCTCTGGGTGACTTCCAGTGGAGGCTGGACAAGGGGGCGGCGATGCTGCGGCCTCTGCGCGACTCGATCCTGGAGCGTGCGCAGCGCTTGGCCGCCGCCGGACAGCGCCAAGAGGATCTTTTCGAGTGGATCGCGCAGCGCGCCGCGATCACCCGGGACCGCGCCGCGCGCGCGATGACGCAGGATCGCCCTGCTGATCCCGCCAGTTTCACCCGCCTGCTCGCGGACCTACAGCATATCCACCTCTCTTTAACATGATCGAAGAAGAATCCGTCTATCACGCCCCGCCGCCGCCGGATGCCTCCGGGATGGTCGCGCGCCTCAGGGCGCAAGTCGAACACGCCGTGCTGGGCCAGCGGGAGGTGGTGAGCCAGGTACTCGCGGGACTGCTGGCGGGAGGCCATGTCCTCCTGGAGGGCAAGCCGGGCCTGGGCAAGACGCAATTGGTGCTCGCGCTGGCCCGGGCCTTCGGCGGCGTCTTCGGCCGGATCCAATTCACGCCGGATCTGATGCCATCCGATGTTACCGGTTTCCGGCTCTTCGACATGAAGAGCCAGACCTTCCAGCTCCGGCGCGGTCCGGTCTTTTGCAATCTCCTCCTGGCGGACGAAATCAATCGCGCCCCTGCAAAGACCCAGGCGGCGCTGCTGGAGGTGATGCAGGAACAGCAAGTGACCATCGACGGTGAATCGCTTCAACTGACACCGCCCTTCATGACCCTGGCCACGCAAAACCCCGTGGAGCACGAGGGAACCTACCCTTTGCCGGAGGCGCAGCTCGACCGCTTCCTGATGAAGATTCTCATCGACTATCCGTCGGCCGAATCCGAGTCGGAGATCGTGGTGCGCACCTCCGCGGAAGCTCCCGGAGATTCCGTGACCAAGGAGCTGCAGATGGTGGCCACGCCCGAGGATGTGGTCCAGGCGCAGGCTGCGACGGCGGCCGTGCAAGTGGTCCGGGAAGTGGTGGATTACGCCGTGGCCATCGTGCAGGCGACCCGTCAGGCGAAGACGGTGTGGTTGGGCGCGGGAACGCGCGGGGCGATTGCGCTGGTGAGGATCGGCAAGGCGATCGCCCTGATGCACGGCCGTCATTTCGTGATCCCCGACGACATTAAGGCGGCTTCGCTGCCGGTGCTGCGGCACCGCGTGCAATTGGCTCCGGAAGTGGCCATCGGCGGCCAATCGATGGACGAGGTGTTGAAGGCGATCGTCGAATCCGTGCCGGCACCGCGGCAATAGATCATGAGCCCGACCGGAAGAATGCTAGGCATCGTGGTGGCGTGGGCCCTTCTCGGGCTGCTCGTCTCCGCGTGGCCAGCCTTCGCGCCGGCGGGCTGGCCCGGGCTACTTTCCGCATTCACGCCCGCGATGATTCCGGCGTGGTGGATTGCAGGTTCTCTCGTGGTGGTGACGGCAGCAGCGGATGCCTTGGTCCTTTCACGCCTGAAGAAACTGGAGGCGGTCCGTCGCCTGCCCGGCCGTTTCGCGGTGGGAGAGGCCTCGGAGGTCCGGCTGGATCTCCTGAATGCGGGGCGTTTCGCGGCGGTGGTGGAGCTTTTCGACGGCATCCCGGCGGGAGCCGAGGCGGAGACGATGCCGTGGACGGGATCGATCGGGGCCGGGGGAAAGGCGAGGCTGATGCACCCGGTGCGGATCATCGAGCGGGGCACCGCGCATTTCGGGTGCATCCACATCCGCCGGGCCTCGCTGCTGGGTCTATGGCACCGGAGATATCGGGTAGGGGAGCCCGAGGAAGTGCGGGTCTACCCGGACTATGAGCCGGTGCTGCGTTTCGCTTTGCTTTCGCTGCAACATCGCCCCGACCAGATGGGCATCGTGAGGAAAGCCTTTGCGGGGAGCAGCCGGGACTTCCATCAGCTCCGGGAGTATCGGGAAGGGGATCCCCTCTCGCAGATCGATTGGAAGGCGACCTCCCGCCGCGTGGCGCTCATCAGCCGGGAATTCCAGGAGCAGCGGAACCAGGTGGTCATATTTCTCACGGATACCGGCCGCCGCATGCGGGCGATGGACGGGGAACTGCCACAGTTCGACCACTGCCTCAACGCGATGCTCCTGCTTTCCTACGTGGCGCTGCGGCAGGGGGATCAGGTGGGCGTGCAGGCCTTCGGCGGGACCAACCGGTGGCTGCCGCCGGTGAAGGGCGCGCACTCGATGTCAGTGCTGCTGAACCATCTCTTCGACTACAGGACCACCCCGGAGCCTAGCGATTTCAGTGCGGCAGCGGAGCGGCTGCTCGTGCGGCAAAGGCGGAGGGCCCTGGTGGTGGTCATGACGAATCTCCGCGGCGAGGACTCCTCCGAAATCATCCCCGCGCTGCGGACGCTGCGGGCGAAACACCTGGTAATGCTCGCGAGCCTCCGGGAACGGACGGTGGAGGATGCGCGCACGAAACCGATCGAGACCTTTTCAGATGCCCTCCGGTTCGCCGCGGCCGAGCGATACGATGCCGAGCGCGCGGAGGTCCTGGCGACGCTTCAGGGCTCCGGCATTCTCACGCTGGATGTTCCAGCGCAGCAATTCCCGGTGGCCCTGGCGAATTCCTATCTGGATATCAAAGCGGCCGGACGTCTGTGAACGCCGGACTCAACGGCTTTCCGCCTCGGCGATCGACCAAACAAGGGCAATGGTCCAGCCGGTGAACACGAACGCGACGGCCGCCAGCACGTTGCCCGTGGCCAGCGCCCATGCGATTCCGGCCAAGGCGATCATCAGATTCATGGTGGTAATGGCACCCGAGCGGCGCACGCGGTAATTCACCGCGATCACCGAGGGCAGGAAATAAACCACCAGCGCCGCGAGGGCCACCACGGCAAATCCCAGCCAAAGGAACAGCGCGGGCATGGAGGCCACGATCGCTTCCTCCCCGAAATAGATGAAGGCGGCGGCTCCCCCAACTACCAAAAGTGCCACGCAGACGACCCACCACCCCCATTTCGGAAGGGCGTGGCTTTCCCTCAGGGTCTGGCGGTGCCTGCGACCGGACCGAGGATCATTGGCTTCGTAGGCTTCGGCCGGCAGGGGGGCCGGTTGGGAATCCATGAACTTCTCGCGCAGGCTTTCAAGCGTCTCCATTCCCCGAAATTAGGCATGCTCCGCGATTTCATCAAGCGAGAGCGATGCGGTTTGCACCCCCGAGGGCAATTTTCCCGCCCGGACTACCCGAAATGCCGCTTTTTTGAACGGGGCGGGGCGCGAAGAGCCTTGTTAAGGATTGTTTTGTAAATCGGGAAACGGAGGGGGAGGCGTCGGTCC
>CBIHMP010000201.1:0-7329 GCA_966211015.1 uncultured Luteolibacter sp.
CCAAGGCGGCTGGTATCACGTCGCCGTCGCCTACAACGGCACGGAAGCCACCGCTGACAACCTCAAGATCTATTGGACGAAGTTGGATCCCGCGAACACCCAGGCAAGCCAACTCGCCTCGTTGCAGATGACCGCGGACCTGCTTGTTTCCACCGCCTGCGATCTGACTATCGGCAACGAGGGTCGGACCAACGGCGGTTCCACGGATGCCTTCCTCGGGGTGGTGGATGAAGTGCGCATCAGCTCCGTGGCGCGCACCGCCGGTCAGTTCCTCTTCTCCGGTGAAGGCGACGGCGATGCCTTGGACGATGCTTGGGAAATGCAGTACTTCGGTGGCCTCGGCGAGACGGAGACCGGCGACTTCGACCAAGACGGCACGGATAACCTGACGGAGTTCCGCCTCGGCCTGATCCCGAACAGCGGCAGCTCCCGCTTCGCCGCCACGCGCAGCAGCAGCGGTCTGATCCAGTGGCCGAGCGCCGTCGGCACCAGCTTCACCATCGAGCGCAGCACCACGCTGGGCACGGCATCGTGGCAGCCGATCGGCACCGTCCCGGGCACGGCCGGCACCGCGAGCTTCACCGATCCGTCGCCCCCGGTCGGCAAAGCGTTCTATCGCGTTGTATTGGACTGATCGTATTTCCAGGAAAACGGGTGCCAACCGGCCGGGTGACGGACTTCCGTCCCCGGCCGGCCTTCCGATTTTTCCGGCCGGCACCACGCGCTTCCTCTCCCGCCCGATCCGCGAAATTGCGGCTCCTTGTGATGAAGCCGCCGTCCCCGCAAACATACAAGCGGCAGCCCCTTTCCACGCCTAGTTTCCCCTGCCTGCCCTAGCGGTCTGCTACGGCCCGTCCCCCGGTGACCGCTGTTCCCGCTTCTGCATACTGCCCATGTTGCACCGTTTGCCCGGCGTTCTTCTCCTGTTGTTCGTCCTCTCCGCCTTGCCCGCCGCGGGCCAGACGCTGGGCGTGACCAACAATGTCCACCGTGCCGCCAGCCTGACGAACACCGTTATCACGCTGAGCGGCAGGGCGGAACTTCACCTGACCGATCCGGGCGATCCCCTCACCGGCTCCACTGTCCATTTGAACTCCCCGGATGCGTGGCTGTTCCTGCATTCCGTGGTGCCTTCCCAGGTGGCGGCAAATTTCCTCTCCCGCATCCGTGTAAACGGCTCGGCCGCGGTGCTGGATTCCAATGTAAGGGTGGTGCAGTACGAACTCGGCGCGGTGGTGATCCCGCATGGCCCCAAGTTTGCCCCGCTGGAAGTCTTCGACGGGGAATCATACACGGGACCTTCAAAGAAGCTCGGCCTCTATACCTACCATCGGGACGCGGAACTGGGTGAGCTGAAGAATGCGATCGGTTCCTTCCGCCTGAAGCGCGGCTACATGGCCACCGTCGCGCAGCAGGAAAACGGCGGTGGCACCAGCAAAGTGTACATTGCGCAGGACGGGGATCTTGATATCGGCACCCTGCCTGCCGCGCTGGATAACCAGATCCGTTTCATCCGGGTCTTTCCCTGGCGCTGGGTGTCGAAGAAAGGCTGGGCCGGCGCGGAGGGGAACTACATGCAGGCCCTCTGGCGCTACAATTGGAACAACAGCGAGGAATCCACCTTGGACCGCGAGTACGTGCCGATCCGTCAGACCCGCTGGTGGCCGGGGCTTCCCACCGACAAGCGCAACGTGACCCACCTGCTCGGCTTCAACGAGCCGGACCGTCCCGATCAGGCGAATATGAGCGTGGACGCTGCCATCGCCGCCTGGCCGGAGCTGATGGCCACCGGCCTGCGCCTCGGCGCCCCCGCCGTTTCCGATGGCGGGCTGGCATGGCTCTACGAGTTCATCGACAAGGCGGATGCGCTCGGCTACCGCGTGGACTATGTGCCGGTGCACTTCTACCGCGCGCAGTACAGCGATACCGCGTTGCGGGATTGGCTGAAGGGCATCTCCGACCGCTGCCGCGGCAGGCCGGTATGGGTGACGGAATTCAACAACGGCGCGAACTGGACCTGCTGCCTGCCGACACAGCAGGAGAATGCAGTGAAGATCGGCCAGTTCATCGATATCATGAACGCCTCGCCCTTCGTCGAGCGTTACTCGGTTTTCAATTGGGTGGAGGACAACCGCCGGATGGTCTGGGACGATCCGAACGGAGATTGGGGCTGGCCGCTACCCGCGGGCGAGCGCTATCGCGACACTCCCTCACCCGTCGCGACCATCCACGATATGCCGGACAACGGCCAACCGGCCGCGGCTCACTATAGCTTCGACGGCCATGTGCAGGACATCTCCGGGAACGGGCACGATGCCGCGGTGATGGGCGCAGCCACCTTCATCACCGGGAAGTCGGGACAAGCGGTGAGCATGGACGGCTCCGATTCCTACCTCCAGCTTCCTTCACGGCTGGGAGATAGTACTGACTTCACCTTCGCCGCATGGGTCAATTGGGCAGGCGGGGCCAATTGGCAACGCATCGTGGATCTCGGGAAAGACACTTCCAGCCACCTTTTCCTCACCCCGAAATCCGGCAACGGCAACCTGCGCTTCGCGATCAAGAACGGCGGTGCCGAGCAGCAGCTCAATCACAGTACCGCCCTGCCTGTGGGTGCCTGGACCCACGTGGCCGTAACCATTGGAGGCACTACGGGGAAGCTGTTCGTGAATGGCAACCTGGTAGCGGTCAGCGCCGTGATGGACATCGATCCGGCGGCACTGGGCACCCGCTTCAATTACCTCGGCAAGAGCCAGTTCGCGGATCCGCTTTTCAACGGCCGCATCGATGACGTGCGCTTTCTCACCACCGCCTTGGGCGATGCGGAGATCGCCTCGCTTGCCGCCGGCACCCTGCCGCAATTCAGCGCCGATCCACTGACGGCAGCGGCGGCCGCGACGGTGGGCCACCCCTACACCGGCAGCATCGCCTCTGAAGTCAGCGGCGGCGCTCTGACTTTCTCGAAGGTCGGCGGGCCGGCTTGGCTGGCCGTGGCAGGGGACGGCACGCTGACGGGCGTACCGGGCCAGGCGGATCTAGGCGTGAATACTTTCCTGATCCGTGCCAGCACCGCCACGGGCGCGGCGGATACCGCTGTGCTGCGGGTGACGGTGGAGGAGCCCGCGGGCATGGTCGCGGGCTATGCTTTCGACAGTAATGTGCAGAGCGCCGTCGGCCGGCTCCACGGCACAGCCATCGGCACACCGTCTTACCCGCCCGGCTTGCGCGCGCAGGCGATCGATCTCGACGGCACGGAGGATGCCGTGAGCCTCCCGGCTGGGATCGCCGACACGGACGAGCTGACCGTGGCGGCTTGGGTGAATTGGGATGGCGGCGGGAACTGGCAGCGTGTGTTCGATTTCGGAAACGGCACGCAGGAGTATTTCTTCCTCTCTCCGAAGAACGGGTCCAACCGCATGGCCTTCACCATCCGGAAAGACGGTGTGGAGCATACCGCGGATGCCACCACTCTTGCCATCGGCCAGTGGGTTCACCTGGCCGCGGTTTTCGGCGGCGGCCAGATGCGCCTGCATGTCAACGGAACGCAGGTGGCAACCGCCGCCTCGCCCCTGAAGCCATCCGATATCCGTCCGGCCTCCAATTTCATCGGGGACAGCCAGTTCGCCGCGGATCCGTTTTTCAACGGCCGGATCGAGGAATTCCGTGTGTTCAACCGGGCGCTCGCAGCCGCGGAGATCAATGCCTTCCGAAACGGGCGTGCGCCGGTGTTCACCGCGAATCCCCTCACCCGGCCCGCGGCTGCAATCGGACAGGCCTACGAGCAAACACTCGCCGGTAGCGCCACCGACGCGGATGCGGGTGGCACGCTGGTCTTCGCGAAGGCCGCCGGGCCGCGCTGGCTCACGGTGGATGAAAATGGCCGCCTTTCCGGCGTGCCGGACGCCTCGGACGCGGGCTTGAATCGCTTCATGGTGCGCGTCACGGACTCCGCCGGACTCGCCACGGAGACGGAGCTAGAGATCAACATCCCAGGCCCCCCGGACCTCATCGCGCACTATCAGTTCGACAACGATGCCACCGATCGCACGGGAGCGGCTGCGGGCACGGCGACCGGCGGGCCGGGCTACGACGACGGCGTCTTCGACCGTGCTATCCGACTGGACGGCGTGGACGACCACGTGGCCCTGCGCCCGGGCCTGATGAACGGCATCACCGATACCACCATAGCCGCGCGCGTGAGGTGGAACGGCGGAAGCCAGTGGCAGCGGATCTTCGACTTCGGGAACAACACCACCCAATACATGCTGCTGACGCCCCGCTCCGGCACGAACACGCTGCGCTTCGGGATCACCCTGAATGGCAATGCCGCAGGCGCTCAGCAGGTGCTGGAGACCGCCCCGCCGCCCGCGGGTGAATGGACCCATGTGGCCGTGACCCTGACGGGAAATACCGGCACGCTCTACGTGAATGGCGCGGCCGCCGCCACCGGCCCCATCACGATCGACCCCGCCGTCTTCGCGCCGCTGTTGAACTACCTCGGAAAAAGCCAGTATCCCGACCCCTATTTCAACGGGCTGATGGATGATTTCCGCATCTACAGCCGCGGGCTCTCCGCCGCAGAAGTGCGGGCCCTGGCAGTGCCGCCTCCGGCGACACTGGTGCCCGACCCATCCTACGATGCCTGGGCGGCGTCCAGCGGACTTCCCGAGGATGGAATGGGCGCGGAGGATGATCCGGACAGCGATGGCGTGGAGAACTTGCTGGAATATCTCGTCGGCACCCCGCCCATGGTGCCCGGTACGTCCGGCCTCCCTAAGGCGCAACTCCGCACCGGTGCAGAGCTCGGTGCCGCGGCCCCGGAAAAGCACTATCTTTCCTTCAGCGCCCGCGTGAAGAAGACACGACCGGGAGTAACTCTTTTCCCGGAAGCCGCCGCCACGCTGGAAGCCCTGACTCTCCCCGCCGCCTCCGGCACGCCGGTGTCGGCCGGGGCTCCGACGGCGGACGGCGATTTCGAGATCCACACGTGGTACTATCCCGTCGCGATCGAGGATGCACCGCAGGGCTTCATGAGACTGCGCGTGAGCGGCGAGTGAGCGACCCGGGAGGGGGAACCCGCCAAGGCCTACTCCCCGGCGAAGCGATACCCGGTTCCTCTCACGGTTGCGATCACTTCAGGGTTGGAAGGATCCGCCTCGATCTTCTTGCGCAGCATAAGCACGTGCTGATCGAGGGTCCGGGAGTCCGGGAAATATTCCAGCCCCCAGCATTCGTCGAGGAAGGCATCGCGGCTCACCGGTACCCCCGCGTTCCGATGAAGGAGCTCCAGCATCGAAACCTCGCGCCGTGTAAGCTCGATCCCCTGCCCTGCCCGCTCCGCCATCAGCGCATCGGGATAGACGGTCAAGCCGCGCATCTTGAAACAGCGGCCCTTGCCATTCACCGGATATGCCCGGCGCAGAGCCGCACGGATGCGGGCGATCACTTCCGCGCGCGTGAAGGGCTTGCGGATGAAATCATCCGCCCCGAGCCCCAGCCCCGCGACGACATCGATCTCCTCGTTCTTTGCGGAAAGGAAGAGAATCGGAACCGCACCGTCGCTCGCCCTCACCCGCCTGCA
The DNA here is from genome assembly GCA_966211015.1 of uncultured Luteolibacter sp. Lineage (GTDB taxonomy): Bacteria > Verrucomicrobiota > Verrucomicrobiia > Verrucomicrobiales > Akkermansiaceae > Haloferula. The sequence continues at coordinate 5,582 of CBIHMP010000201.1, forward strand.
GACTTCGAAGCCATCGATCTCCGGCATCATGATGTCGAGACAGAGCAACTGCGGGCGGTGCTCGGCCCACAGAGCCAGAGCCTGCTCCCCATCGGCGGCGGAGAGCGCATGAAAACCCTCCTCCTCGATGCATGCCGCGAGAGCTTCGAGGGTCAGCGGATCGTCTTCAGCGAGCAGGATCTTCATGCCACGGATTCGGAGGGAAGCACCACGAGATGAGGCGGAGCCGGCAGGTCGAGCTCAAAGGCGGAACCCGGACCCGTTGCCACAAGAACCAGATCGCCGCCCATCCGCCGGGCCAGATCCCGGGCGATGGCGAGCCCCAGGCCGGTGCCGCTGGAGCCCTCGCTCACGCCTCGGTGCACGCGCTCGAAGGCTCCGAAGATCCGCTCGCGCTGCGCCGCGGGAATCCCCGGCCCGTGATCGCTGATCCGCAGGCGCAGGCGGCCGTTTTCCATCGTCGTTTCGATGCCAAGCCAGCCGCCGTTGCTAGCGTATTTCTCGACGTTTGAAATCAGATTGCCGGTGATCTGCGCGAACGCATCGGGGTCGAGACGCGTGTCGATGCCCGCGCCGCGCTTCCAATCGACTCTCACCTTGCGGCGCTCGAGCGAGGGCGCGAACTGTTCCAGCACGGCTGCCACCACCGCGTCGGGGATGCAGGGCGCGATCCTGAGTTCGAGCATCTTCCGCTCGCCGCGGGAGAAGGTGAGCACGTTCGAAACGAGCCGCCCGAGCCGCTGCACCTCCTCGTTTACCAAAGAGAGGCGACGGCGCGATTCGGCGGGCCGGAGATCCATCGAGCGGCTCGCGAGATCAAGATTGAGCAAGATGTTCGTCAATGGCGTTCCGAGTTCATGGGAGACGCGGTTGACAAAGGACACCCGTTCCTCGGCCAAGCGGATCGCCCGGCGTTGTTGGGCCAGCAGCAGCACGCCTGTTAGAAGCAGCACCCCCGCCACCCCGTAGGACAGGAGCAGGGTCATGGTATCGTACGTTCGCCCGATCTTCAGCTTGTCCCAAGCGAGCACCTGCCATTCGCCGAGCGTTGTGCGGTGGGGGATTACGAGCGCGGCCGGGCCGGTGCGCGACGCTGTCGAAGTCGTGATCCATTCGGTGTTACCCGGTCCCTCCACGGCCACCAGTTCCCCGGCTTCCTTCAAGGGCGAGAACGGCGAGGTCTGCCAAGCCGAGAAGTGCTTCCCCATACGGGAGTTCAGTTCCCCTTGGTCGATCACGAAGGCAACCACCTGATCCGGTGCGATCCGCTGCCAATGGATCCGATGGCCCGCATCCGGTCCCGCCATCCAGCCGCTGCTTGCGATCCCGCCTTCCAGGACTTCCTTGGGCAATACGACCGTTCTTCGCGACACCAGGCGGTCTTCCGATCCTTCCGCAACCAGCCGGGGAACCTTTCCGCCCTCGCCGATCGGTGGCCTCATGCCTTCCACTTCGATTTCCTTGCGGGCGGATACGAAGCGATAGCACGTGCGCACGCCCACAAGGTTCTCGCAGCGCTTCCTCAACCGTTCATGATCGAGATAGGGTGCACTCCGCGCGATCGCGGACAGGTGCCCCGCGTAGATCGAATCCAAGCGATCCAATTCGCCGCGCATGGCTTCCGCGAAATCGAAGAGCCGTGCGCGGTCCGCGGGAACTCTCGCTTCCGTCGTACGCCGCGCCAGCCGCTCCCCACCCCAGAGAACCAGGGCGGCGACGGCGAGCATCGGAACAAGCGTGGTCCAGAG
>CBIHMP010000202.1:0-7303 GCA_966211015.1 uncultured Luteolibacter sp.
ATCGTTCCCAGGGCCAGGGCAACCGTCGCAGACGCGGTCCGGCTGCAGCCCGCTGAGCCTGATACGCCTCAAATGTTTCCAACACGGCCGCGTGGGACTTCCCATGCGGCCGTTTTTGCAATCGGAACCGCACGAAGAAAGCTCCCGGCCCGGGCGGAAGTAGATTCTCTTCATGTTCCCTAAAGGTTCGGCGTGCCAGTCTGCGCGCATGAAGATTTCCGTCCGTCACGCGATCCTCGCGGCAGCTCTGGCCGCGGTGGTTTTCGTGCCCGCTTGCACGGCGCCGCAAGCCCGCACGACTTCGGTGACTCTACCGGTGTGCTGGCGGAATGCCGCGGGCTTTCCGACGGCATCCCCGCAGGGCGATCTTTCGCGCTGGTGGAATCAATTCGGTGACGCCCGGCTCACGAGCATCATCGGCGAGGCGCTGGCCGGAAACAAGGATATCGCCTCGGCGATGTCGCGCGTGCGGGAAGCCCAGGCGCGGAAAGATGCCCAGCGCGCCTCGCTTTTCCCGACCTTGGATTATTCCGGCTCGCGGAATACCAGTGCGGGCTTCGACGACTGGACGCGCAGCGGCTCCGGCACGGCCTACTCGGCAGGTTTGAATGCCTCCTGGGAACTCGACTTCTTCGGAAAGAACCGCCAGTCCGTCATCGCGGCTTCCGCCAGCGCCGAGGCAGCTACGGAAAATCTGCGCTCCGCACAGGCCTCCCTGGCCTCGGAGGTGGCGCTCGCCTATCTCGACCTGCGGGCTCTCGAATCGCGGCTGGACGTGGTGAAGCGGAGCGTAAAGACGCGCGAGGAAACCACCCAGCTCGCCTCATGGCGCGCGCAGGCCGGAGAGATCGACGCGCTCGAACTCCGCCAGGCGGAATCGAGCCTCGAATCCGCGCGCTCTTCCCTGTCCTCGCTGGAGCAAAACATCGGACAGTCGCGGAACCGCCTCGCTCTGCTTTGCGGCAGGGCTCCGGGCAATATCTCCATCGGCTCGGGGGACGTACCGGTGCCGCAGCGCCGGCTGGCGATCGGCATCCCCGCGGACGCCATCCGGCAGCGGCCGGACGTGCGTGCTGCGGGTTACAACTGGGTGGCCGCCATCGCCAGCACCCGTTCCGCGGAGGCGGAAAGGCTGCCCAGCCTGCGTCTCAGCGGATCCCTGGGTGTGGACACCTTGCGGAGTTCAAAGCTTTTCAATCCGGAATCCGCCGCCGCCGGGATCATCGCCGGCATCTCGGGGCCGATCTTCGATGCAGGGCGTATCCGCGCGAACATCGCGGCCCAGACCGAAGCCCAAGAGCAGGCGCTGCTCTCCTATGAATCCAGTATCTTGACCGCTCTCTCCGAGGTGGAGGACGCGCTGATCGCCTGCCGCAGGACGGAGGAGCGCTTGGCCACCCTGGAAAAAGCGGCCGCCGCCGGTCGCGAAGCCTCCAGGCTCGCCACGCAGCGCTACCGCACGGGGGTGATCGATTTCCTCACCGTGCTCGACGCGCAGCGCAACGACCTCGCTCAGGAGGAAAGTCTCATCAATGTCCGCGCCGACCGCGCGGCCGCCCACGTGCAGCTTTACAAGGCCCTCGGCGGCGGTTGGTCCGCCGGTTCCTAATTTCCTTTTCTCAATGTCCAAGCCTGACCCTTCCCAAGACCTCGCCGCCATCGTGAGCCGCGGCAAGTCCCGCCCCGTGCGGAAATGGTTCATCATCGCCGTCTGCCTCGCCGCCTTGGCGGGAGGAGGCTGGTATTACAAGTCCCGTAGCAAGGACACGGACGAAGGACCGGTCTATGTGACCGAGTCCCTGGAACGCGGTGACATTTCAATCCGGGTCACAGCGACCGGCAACCTTGCACCGATCAACCAAGTGACCGTCGGCAGCGAACTCTCCGGCACCGCGGCCGAGGTCTATGTCGATACCAACGATCTCGTCAAGAAGGGCCAGGCGCTCGCGAAGCTGGATACCACCAAACTGGAGAGCCAGACCGAGCGCAGCCGGGCCGTATTGCTGGCCGCGAGGGCCCGCGTCAACCAGGCGGAAGCCACGCTGAAGGAAAGCGAGGCTTCGCATGCCCGGCTTCAGGAACTCCACCGCTTGAGCGACGGACAAACCCCTTCCAAGGCAGAGATGGAAACATCCGAGGCTACCGTGGCCCGCGGCCAGGCTGATTTGGAAAGCGCCAGGGCGTCCGTCACGCAGGCAGAGGCCGACCTCAGATCAATCGAGCGGGACCTTGGCAAGACGATCATCCGCTCCCCTGTCGATGGTACCGTTCTCACCCGCAAGCTGGAGGTGGGCCAGACGGTCGCCGCATCCTTCACCGCGCCGGAGCTTTTCATCATCGGCGAGGATCTTCGCAAGATGGAGCTGAACGTGGCCGTGGGTGAAGCGGAGATCGGCCGCCTCGCCCAAGGCCAGCAAGCCGAATTCACCGTGGCGGCGTGGCGCCAGCGCTCTTACCAAGCTTCCGTGAAGAAAGTCCTGTTCGGGTCCGTGATCGTGAACAACGTGGTCACTTACAGCACCGAGCTGGAGGTCAATAACGACGACCTGAGCCTTCGCCCGGGCATGACGGCCGTCGCGGAAATCTTTATCGAGAGAAAGGAGGACATCCTTCTCGTCTCCAACGCCGCGCTGCGCTTCGACCCCGTCGCCGCGTCCAAGCTTGGCAAGGAGGAGGACGATCAGAAGCGCACCTTGGTCCAGAGCCTTTCTCCGGGTGGCGGACGGCGCTGGGGACGCGGCGGAGGCGGTCCTCCTGCCGGATCGGCTCCGGATTCTAAAAAGGGTGCCCGGATCTGGGCGTTGAAAGATGGCAAGCCCGTCGAGATCCCGGTGAGGACCGGAATCGCCGACGACAGCCATACCGAGATCACCGGCGAGGGACTCACCGAAGGCATGGAGATCATCGTCAGCGCCCGGCCACAGACCGCCACCACTTGAGCATGGAAAGTCTCATCGAGCTCCAAGCCCTGACCAAGACGTACGGCCGCGGTGATGCCGAGTTCCAAGCCCTGAAGGGCGTCGATCTCAGTATCAAAAAGGGCGAATTCGTGGCGGTGATGGGTCCCAGCGGCTCCGGCAAATCGACGCTGATGAACTTGCTCGGTTGCCTCGATAGCCCCACCACCGGGAACTATCATTTCGAAGGGATCGCAGTGAACGAGCTGAACAAGGACCAGCGCTCGCTGCTGCGCCGGCATGCGCTGGGCTTCATCTTCCAGGGCTTCAATCTTCTGGCCCGCACCTCCGCCCTCGAAAACGTGGAGCTTCCCCTGCTCTACCGCGGCTACACGCGCCAACAACGCCACCAGATGGCTCGCGCCGCCCTGGCCAGCGTGGGCCTGCCGGACAAGGAGCGGAATACACCCGCGGAATTGTCCGGCGGCCAGCAGCAGCGGGTCGCCATCGCCCGCGCGATCGTAACCCATCCCGGGACGCTTTTCGCGGACGAGCCGACCGGCAATCTCGACTCCAAGACCACCAGGGAAATCATGGAGCTGCTCTGCCGCCTGAACGATGAGCGCGGCATCACGATCCTGATGGTAACCCACGAGGACGAGGTGGCGCACTACGCCAAACGCATCGTCCATGTCCGCGATGGCCTGATCGGGTCCGACGTGAGGAACGAAAACCGCCCCGTCCGCGCTTTGAAGCACCCGTAGCCATGTTCTGGAACGCATTCATCATCGCGCTGCGCGAAATCCGGCGGAATCTGACCCGGGCTTTCTTGACCGTGCTGGGAGTCGTCATCGGCGTGGCGGCCGTGGTCACCATGGTCACGCTCGGCCGCGGTGCGACGGAGTCGGTCAAGGCGCAGATTTCCAATCTCGGCAGCAATCTTCTCGTGCTTCGCCCCGGCCAAGGCTGGGGGCCTTCAGCCGCGCCGCTCTTCAGCGCCACCGATGTCGAGATGATCCGGCAGCAAGTGCCGGGCATCAAGGCCATCTCCCCGATGTCGAATACCAGCGTGCAGGCGATCCATCAGGAGGAGGCGCGCACGACGGATGTCCAAGGGGTTTACCCGGAGTATTTCCCGATCGGGAATTGGACGATCGCCACAGGCCGCTTCTTCGATGAGACGGAACTGAAGGACGGCGCGCCGGTGGCGGTGATCGGAGAGACCATCAGGAAGGAGCTCTTCAACGGCCGTGACCCCATCGGCGAAAAGATCCGCCTACTCAACACCGCGGTTACCGTGGTGGGCGTTACCGCGGCGAAAGGCCAGGGCGGCTGGGGAGATGACCTCGATGACAATATCATCATCCCCATCACCACGCTCCAGCGCCGTCTCAACGGGCAGATGTTCAAGCAGAACGTCAATCAGATCATGATCTCCGCCCAGGATGGCTATCCCACCGACGGGGTGATCGCGGATATCAATTCCCTGATGCGGGAGCGCCGGAGCCTGGCCCGCAGCGAATCCAACAATTTCTCGGTGACGGATACCCGCCAGATCGCGGATGCCGTGAGCTCCAGCACGAAGGTGATGACCTCCCTGCTGGGTGCGGTAGCCGGCGTGAGCCTTCTCGTGGGCGGCATCGGCATCATGAACATCATGCTCGTGTCCGTGACGGAGCGCACCCGGGAGATCGGCATCCGCATGGCCATCGGGGCGCGTGCCCGGGAGGTGTTGCTGCAGTTCCTGGTGGAAGCGGTCACGCTCTCCTGCGTCGGCGGCCTCGCCGGCATCGCCCTGGCCTACGGCCTCTGCGTCGCTCTTGCGAAGGTCGTGGGGGCACCCTTCTTGTTCGATACGAAGATCAACCTCATCGCTTTCTTTTTCTCCGCTGCCATCGGCATCCTTTTCGGTTTCATGCCAGCCCGCCGCGCCGCCGGGCTGGACCCGATCGACGCCCTGCGTCACGAATGAAGTTTTCCCTCCATGCGCCTGCTGGTCATTGAAGACGATCCCCTCCTGATGCACAGCCTTTCCGAAGGCCTGCGTGAGGAGCTATACGCCGTGGACACCGCGGCCGACGGCCAGGAAGGCCTCGCGAAAGCGAAGGGATCGGACTATGATGCGATCGTTCTGGACGGCATGCTGCCGGGATTCGATGGCTGGGAGTTTCTGCTGCGCCTGCGCCGTGAGAAGTCCACCCCCGTGCTGATGCTGACCGCGCGCGATGCCGTGCCGGACCGCATCCGCGGCCTCGATGCCGGCGCGGATGATTACCTGACGAAGCCCTTTGACTTCGAAGAGCTGCTCGCCCGCCTGCGCGCTCTGATCCGCCGGAGTTCCGGGGCGGGTTCCAGCATCATCGAGATGGGGGAAATCGCCGTCGATACCGCGGCACGGCTGGTGACAAAAGACGGTGTGCCGGTTTCCCTCACCCCGCGGGAATACGGGCTGGTCGAATACCTCGCGCTCCATCGCGGCAGCGTGGTGACCCGCACGGAGCTTTACGAGCACCTCTTCGACGAGAACGAGGACACGCTTTCGAACTTGCTCGACGTGCATGTCTCGAATGTCCGCAAGAAGCTGGGGGCATCCTTCATCTCCACCCGCCGGGGCCACGGCTATAGCATCGAATGAAGCACGTTTTCCAGTCCGTGCGGTGGCGGCTGCTGCTGTGGTATTCGCTGATCCTCCTGGGGCTGATCACCGGACTCTGCCTGCTGGCCTACCGGCTGGCCTCGAACGACCGGACGGCACAGATCGACCGCGGGATCCGCTATTTCCACGGAACCTTCTTCCGCAGCCTCTTCGCCTCGCGCCCGCTGCCGGACAAGGACTCGCCGCCCAGCCTCGATGAAATCCGCGAGCGCCTGCGCAATCCCGGTGAGGTCTCCTCCTTCCCACCGGAATTGCACGCGCTCTTTGAAGGCGGTACCGGCGGCAATTACCTCGCCTGCTGGGACAGCGACGGCTCGCCGCTCTTCATCTCCGCCAATGCGCCGGAGGGACTGAGGCCGCCGGCACTGCCGAAGGAAAATGAAACCCGCTACCTGACCCGCCAGAACTTCCGGGAGCATCATCGCACCCACCCCTCCGGCATGAGTTCGATCGTGGGCCGGGAGATCAGCACGGAGCAGGGTGACCTGCTGCGCTTCAGCCTGCTGCTGGCTCTCGGGGGCGGCGCGGTCTGGCTCGCCGGTCTCGGTGGCGGATGGTGGCTGGCGGGTCGGGCCTTGCAGCCGATCGATACCATCGGCCGGACCGCGTCCCGCATAGCGGCCGGGAATCTCGACGAGCGCATCCGGATCGCGAATACCGACAATGAGCTCGACCGCCTGGGGCGTGTGCTCAACGACACCTTCGACCGCCTTTCCGCCGCCATCGAACGCCAGAAGCGCTTCACCGCGGATGCCTCCCACGAGCTCCGCACCCCGGTCACCATCATTCTTTCAGAAACCCAGCGCGCCCTGAAGCGGGAGCGCGAGCCCGACCAGTATCGCGAGATCCTCGGTAACTGCCGCACTGCGGCGGAGCGGATGCGTGCGCTGGTGGAATCCCTGCTCGTGCTGGCCCGGCAGGACCTGCCCGCTTCGGACAGCCCGCACGTATCCTGCGATCTCGGGGAGATCGCGAACGGGGTGGCGGATCTTCTCCAACCGCTTGCCGATGAACATTCAGCTACCATCGTCCGCGAGCTTGCCCCGGCACCGATCCATGGCGATCCGCACTCGCTCGCGATGGTGGTGCAGAACCTTCTCTCGAACGCACTGCTCCATCCCCCGCCGGGTACTCCCATACGGTTGAAAACGTCGGCTTCCCCCGAAGGTTGCGTGTTGGAAGTCTCCGACCGGGGGCCGGGCATCGCGCACGAACACCTGCCGAGGCTTTTTGACCGCTTCTACCGCGCGGATAGTTCCCGCACCCAGACCCACGGCCACAGCGGCCTCGGCCTCGCGATCGCCAAGACGATCGTGGAGGGCCATGGCGGCAGAATCGAGGTCGCAAGCGTCGCAGGAACCGGGACGGTGTTCCGCGTGCTGCTACCTGCCGCCCTTCCCGGCTCCGTTAGCCGTTAATGATTTCTCCTCCGTTCGGATGGAGCACCTGCCCGGTCATGTAGCCCGCTGCATCGCTGGCCAGAAAGACGTAGCACTCGGCGCACTCCCACGGCTCGCCTGCTCTTCCCAAGGGACTGTCCGAACCGAAGCTGGCCACCTCTTCCGGCGGGAACGTCGCCGGGATCAGGGGGGTCCAGATCGGCCCGGGGGCCACCGCATTCACCCGGATCCCTTCCCCCGCAAGCTGCCCCGCAAGGGAACGCGTGAAGGAAACGATCGCGCCCTTCGTGGCCGAGTAATCCAGCAGCTTCGGGCTCCCGCGGTAAGCGGTCACCGAGGTCGTATTGATG
>CBIHMP010000203.1:0-7297 GCA_966211015.1 uncultured Luteolibacter sp.
AGTTCCGTGTGAACGTGCCTTTCGCCGTGGCGGCCACCTGGCTGAGCAATCCGCTGACGAACGTGCCGATCTGGGCGGCGCAACTGTGGCTGGGAAACCGGTTGCAGGAGTGGTTGAGCCTGCCCGAGCCCGAAATCCTCGGCACTCACACCGTCCCGGGTCTGGGTCTGGTCCATGCGGGTAATTTCATGCTGGGAGCGGGCGTTTCCGGCCTCCTGCTCGGCATGCTGGCATTTCCGCTGGTGCACCTGTTCTCCGCGGTGATGCCCCATCACCTGCCGAAACTTCCCAGACGGAAGGGCGTGAAGATCATTCCCGCCGTTCCCCGAAGCTCCGGGAACTGATCTTTCCTCCTCCGTAGGGGGCTCCCAGCCGCATCCCCACGGTGACCTTCGGGAAAAGGAAGCGCTCCTGCGACTTCGACTCCGCCCGCTTCAGGCCGGCCACCACGAGCAGTGCCGCCAGCCCGGTCCCGGCGAGAAGCCCGATGGCGAGCACCACCATGCGCAGCCGTGTGCCTCCCTCCGGCTCCGCCGCCTGCTCATCCAGGACTTTCCCGATCCCCTGTGCCACCCCGATGCCCAGCTTCTCGCTGAATTCCCCCCGGTCTTTGGATTCCCTCAGCGGTTCTTCGATCCCGCGCAGGATCTCCGCCAGGGCGAAGGCGGGGATACTCGCAGGATCGCTCCGCTCGATCAGTCCGCCCGGGCCGATTTTCTCCTGCTTGGGGGGTGCCTGACCGAAGCGGAAGACGCCCCGGTCGGTCTCCAGCACCAGCACCATCCCCGGCTTGTCTCCCAGCCATGCCTGCTGCAATTGCATCGCCCGCTCGCCCGCGCTGCTGCTGATCAGGGAATCGTACAACGCATAGTACAGGCGGAAGCCGTGCTTTGCCTGAACTTCTCCGATCGCTTCCGCGATGGCGCGATGCCGCTCCGGCTCCCGGGCCAGGATCCGGGCTTCGTCGAGAACGCCGTCGGCCGGTGGGGGCGGCGCAATGAACTCCTCCTCCTGCGCGCACACAACCGCGCACATCGCCCGGATGGACAGCAGCACGGCGGCGATTCCCCTCATGCCGCCGATCATTTCCGGGCCTCCCGGCTTGGCAAGTCAGGACCCCTTCGCCTGCTTCATGTCGGCCTTTAAGCCGGTGAAGAAGAGCAGCGCGGCTGCCACGCAGATGCAGGAGTCGGCCACGTTGAAGGACGGCCAGCGGTAGTTGAAGAAAGGGATGGTGAAATCGAGGAAGTCCACCACGTAGCCCTCCCGCAGGCGGTCCCAAAGGGGAGCCCCTTTCATTTCCTCCAGGAGAGATCCCTGTACCAGCCGGTCCGTCAGGTTCCCCAGGATGCCGCACAACAGCAGCCCCGCCGCGATCCTGCCCCAAACCCCTGCGAAGAAATTCTTCCGCCAGCCCACGGTGATCAGGGTGAGAGCGATCAGCGGGACGATCAGAAAAACCACCGGCGCCCAGGTGCTCCCGTTGCCGAAGCCGAAAGCGACACCCTGGTTATGGACGCGGATGATGTTGAAATAGCCATCGATCACAGTGATCTTCTCCGGCGGATCCGGATCGTTCCACGGCGGCGGGAATCTTCCGATCACCCAGAATTTCGTGAGCTGGTCCAGAATGTAGAGCGGGAGGGTCACCGCGAGAAACACCGGCACGAAGCCCCATTCCTTCTTTTCCGTTTCAGCCACAGGCCGCATTTCCGATGAATAATTGGAAGATTGAGGATTCCCGCTTCAAGCATGGGAGACCGCCTGCACCACCGATTCACAGCGCGCGCACATCCCCGACTTCCCTAGCGGCTCGTAGCGCCGGCAGCGGGGACACATCTTGTGTTCGGTTTTCGCCGCTTTGGCGGAAAGCGCGGGCCCGGCGGAGACGTCGAGATCGGCAATGATGAAGAACTCCGTCGCGAACTGGCGGTCGCGCAGCAGGTCGTACACAGGGTCTTGGGCCGGGACCACCAGCTTTACGGCCGCCTCGTTGTTCTTGGAAAATGCCTTCGCCTGGATCTGCTCTTCGATCGAGGTCTGTACCGTGCGCCGGATCTCGAGCAAGCGGTTCACCTTCGCCGTCGCCACGCCGGAGGCGAAGGCCGCATCGGGTTCCGGGAAATCCTGCTCATGGATGCTGCCTTCGGTGAAGGCCGCGTGCTCCCAGGCCTCGTCCGCCGTGTAAGCAAGGATCGGCGCAAGCAAGCGCGCCAGCGCGTTGAAGACATCGTACATCGCCGTCTGGCTGGCGCGGCGGCGGACGGAGCTTTTCGCGTCGCAATACATCCGGTCCTTCGTCGCATCGATGTAGATGGCGGAGAGATCCGTGGAGCAGAACTGGTTCAGCGAATTGAAAACCTTGCGGAACTCGTACTGGTCGTAGGCCTTGCGGCACTCGGAGACCACCCCGTTGAGGCGCTCGAGGATCCACTGGTCGAGCAGCGGCATGTGGCTCGGGGCCACGCGGTCCATTTCCGCATCGAAGCCATCGAGATTGCCCAGCAGGATCCGCAGCGTGTTGCGCAGGCGGCGATACGGTTCGGCGACCTGCTTGAAGAGGTCCTCGCTGAAGGGCACCTCGCTCTGCCAATCGACCGAGGAAACCCACAGGCGCACGATGTCCGCACCGTACTTGTTGTAGAAGTGGGCGGCATCGGTCGGCTTGCCCGCCTTGGCCGCGTCGGACTTCGAGATCTTCTTCTTGTCCTTGTCCACCACGAAGCCGTGGGTCAGCACCGCCTTGTAGGGCGCCTTGTCCCGCCAGGCCACGCTCATCATGAGCGAGCTCTGGAACCAGCCGCGATGCTGGTCCGTCGCTTCGAGATAAAGGTCCGCAGGAGCATGAAGCTCCGGGTGCTTCTCCAGCACGGCCACGTGCGAGCAACCCGAATCGATCCAGACGTCCAGCGTGTCGCGGCACTTCTTCACACCCGCGGGCAGACCGAGCTTTTCCGCCAGTTCCTCGTCGGAAAGCTCGAACCACAGATTGGTGCCCTGCGTCTCCACCATGTCCGCCACCTTCCGGGCGACTTCGGCGGAAAGGATCGCCTTGTTATCGGCATCGAAAAACACCGGCAGCGGGACGCCCCAGGTGCGCTGGCGGGAGATGCACCAGTCCGGGCGCGCCTCCACGGTGCCGTAGATGCGGTTGCGCCCCCAGGCGGGCAGCCACTCGACCTTGTCGATCGCATCCAGCGCCTTCCCGCGCAGGTTCTCGAGCGAGATGAAAAACTGCTCCACCGCGCGGAAGATGATCGGTGTCTTCGAGCGCCAGCAGTGGGGGTAGCTATGGCGGTAAACTTCCCGCGCCAGCAACACGCCCTTCTCCTCCAGCAGCTCGACGATCGGCTCGTTCGATTTGAAGACATGCTTGCCGACAAGTTCGGGCAGCCCCACCTCGGCGGTGAAATTGCCATCGTCATCCACCGGCGAAAGCACGCCGAGGCCGTACTGCTGGCCCACCACATAGTCGTCCGCGCCGTGGCCGGGAGCGATGTGCACCGCGCCGGTACCGGTGTCCGTGGTGACGAACTGGCCGAGGATGATCTTCGAAGTGCGATCGAGGAACGGATGGCGCGCCTCGAGCAATTCCAGCTCGCGGCCCTTCACCGTCTTCAAAACGGAAGTACGACGCATGCCGGACTTCGCCTCGAGCTCGGCCACGAGCTCCTTCACGATGATGAGGATCTCCTTCCGGCCGGTGCCTTCGAACTGGCTGACCTCGTAGGTGAATTCAGGATGCACCGCCACGCCCAGGTTCGCGGGGAGCGTCCACGGCGTGGTGGTCCAGATTGCGATCGACGCATTCCCGATCCCAAGCTTCGAGGACGACTCGGGCGTCAGCGGGAATTTCACGAAGATCGCCGGGCTCTCCTTGTCCTGGTACTCGACCTCGGCTTCCGCCAATGCCGTGTGCGCGCCATAGGACCACTGGACGGGCTTCTTGGATTGATAGACGGAGCCGCTTTCGACCAGCTTCGCGAAAACCCGCAAGATCTCGGCCTCATAGCCGGGAGCCATGGTAAGGTAAGGATTTTCCCAATCCCCGAACACGCCCAGGCGGCGGAAGGATCCGCGCTGGATGTCGATGAACTTTTCCGCGAACTCGGTACAGCGGCGGCGGATCTCCGCGGGCTCCAGGCCGGTGGCCTGCTTCACCACCTTGAACTCGATCGGCAGGCCGTGGCAGTCCCAGCCCGGGACGAAGGGGGCAGCGTAGCCGGCCATCGTCTTGGACTTCACCACCAGGTCCTTCAGCACCTTGTTCAGCGCCGTGCCCATGTGCACGTCCCCGTTCGCGAAAGGCGGGCCGTCGTGCAGGATGAAGCTCGGGGCCTTCTGGGCGCGGCGGCGCTCCAGGATGCGGCGGTAGAGTCCCTGCTTTTCCCAAATCACGAGACGCTTCGGCTCGTTGTCAACGAGGTCCCCGCGCATCGGGAAACTCGTCTGCGGCAGCAGCAGCGTGTCTTTATATTGGGATTCGGAACTCATCGGCGGGCGCGGACGCTAGCAGCGCCCCCGCAGGGGGTCAACCACCGGGGAGGGGCGGGAAAAGGGACCGGATTTCCTTCGCGCCGGGGCCACCCTGCGCTGCGGAGCGCCATGAAGTCATTCCGGTGAGACCGCCGTCCCGATACCTTTAGCGGCTGGCTTTTGCCTGGTCCGACTTCTTCCAGAAGTCGCGCCCGACCTGCGTTTCATGATCGACCAGCAACCACAGCTCTCTAGCCAGCGACGCCTGTGAAATCAGATCGGAAGGCGGCGATGCCTTCCAAGCCTGATAGTGGGCCTCCGTGTTCTTCACGGCCCGCTCCTTCAGGTAGGCCTCCCCCGTTTGACGCCAGAGTTCCCAGTCGGCTTCGACCATGAGGTGGGCCCACTTGATGGGGTCGCGGTAAACCCCCTGGCCATCAAGCATGGACGCGGCCGCCTTGCCGAGGCGCTGGGCCTCGGTGAGGTAAAACTGCTCCTTCGTGCGGGTGTAGAGGGCCAAGTAATTCCGTAGCATCAATGCGGAGTTGTACGTGAGCTGGGCTTTGTTGATCTGCCCGCTGGCGACGTCGATGTTGTCCCAGAACAAGCCGTTCGGCGCCTGCAGGGTCTTCACCGTCCACACCGCGATCTTTTCGCCCTGACCATTCCATTTCGCGGCCGCGGCTTCCTTCCCGAAGCGGGCCAAGCGGAAGCAGCCGAGCGCGGCAGGGGCGTTCACGCAGGTGTTCTTGTCGCCGTCCTTGTGTTTCTCGTGCCACCAGATCCCGCCCCCGGCTTCCTCGTCCCAGCCGCTGACGACGAACTCCAGCGTTTCCTCCGCACGCTTCAAGTAACGGGATTCGCCGGTCAGCTCGTATGCCTCCAGGAAGGTCAGCACCATCCACGCGTTGTCGTCGTAGTATTTGTCGCTGCCGCCCTGGGTTCGGGCCGGTTCATAGCCTGGAATCTTCACCTTCACGTCCCAATAGGCCTCCATCGCCTCGAAGAACTTCCGCATCACGCTGCGGTATTCCCGGTCGTGGCGCGCGGCGGCCACCACCGCGGAAAACATCACCCCGCAGCCCCAGATGGTGTCGGGCTCTTTTCCTCCGGACTTGCCCGCATAGAGGCCGGATTTCCGGTCCCAGAAATTCTCCTGGATGTGCGCCATCACCTCCGCCGCTGCATCCTGGTGCGTCGCCGTCCGCGCCGGGGCAGGCGACACAAAGGTGCAGGCGAAAAAGGCGGTGAGGACACCGGGAAGGCACGGACGGAGGGGTTTCATGGATCCAAACGGAGTTGACGGGTGATGACAGGCGGTTCCTGCCGCGACAAGACGCGGAACCGGGCGGGACGTGTCATCCGCTCCGATTTCCGCTTGCCATATTTACTTTGTTATACAAAGTAACGTCACCTTGACCCATTCGAGGGACCGGCACGCCCGGTAACTTTGTAACACAAAGCAATGTCTTCAAGCTTCCTTTCCACTCCGCCCGTGCTGCACGTCCTCCGCCGCGCTTTCATACTGGGCCACGCTACCGAGGTGCGGGCCGCCCTCGACCGCCTCGAAACGCGGCTCCGGCGCGGCGCGGTCACGCTGCTCGGTCCCTTGGCTCCGGACACCGCCCTGTGCGAACTCTACCGGCGGCGCGGGGTGCTGGAAGGCGCGGCGGAGGAATACCGCGCCCCCACCCATACCGTGGTGGTCCCCCTCACCGGATTGCCAAAAGCCTGCCTCCGCAAATGGAAGGAAAGCGGGCACGAACTCCTGGATCTCACCCTGCCTGCCGTGAAGCGGGCGCAGACTTCCCTAGGGCTCCTCACCCTGGAGCACGGCAAGCCGGTGGTCATCGGCTGGCGGGATAGTGCCGAGGCAGCCGCCATAGCCGGAGAGGTCCCCGGTACGGTGGTCGTCGAAGATCCGGAGCAGGCCTCCCTGCTGCCCTTTGCCCCGAAATTCGGCTTTGTCTGCCAGACCACCTTTTCGCGCCGCCGCGCCCATGCCGTGGCGGAGGCGATCCGGCTGCGCCACCCGGACAGCCGCTTGGTTTTCCTCGATACGACCACGCCCGCGATGCTGGAGCGCGAGCGGTCCGTGGAAGGGCTTAGCCGCTGGGCGGAAGCGATCATCGTGGCCGGAGAGGCGGGAGAGTCCTCCGTGCGCGCGCTGCTCGATGCTTCCCGGCGGCTGGGTCTCCCCGCTCATGCCGTGGCGGACGCCGGCTTACTTGATCCGAAGGAATTCGCCGGGATCGGCCGGATCGGGCTCACGGCGGGGGAGTTTTCCCCGGATGCCGTGCTGGATGCGATCGAGGGGCGGCTGCAGACGGAGCGGGACTAATCCCCTCCTCTCCGCTCCGGCTACGCGAAATCCTCTTCCTCATAGAGGGGCCGAATCTCGATCTCCGACTCCTCCCCCGGCATGGGGTCCGGACAGCGCTGCACCCAGTTCACGGCATCCTCCATCGATTCCACCTGCCAGATCCAGAAACCGGCCACCAGCTCGCTGGTAGCAGGGAAAGGGCCATCGGTAACCGTCTCCCCTCCCGGGAACCGCACGCGCTTGCCCTTGCTGCTCGGGTGCAGACCGTCCCCCGACAACAGCACGCCGGCCTTCATCAGCTCCTCGTTGAATTTGCCCATTTCGGAGAGCATTTCCGGATCGGGCATCGCACCCGATTCAGACAGCTTCGTCGCTTTTACCATCACCATGACTCTCATCGTCTCGTTTTCTTGAGGTTCCGGAGAGGGTATCCCGATACGGCACGAGTTCCACCCTCCTTCTCCTTTGCGACGAAGGAGGTCGCTCACAACGGACACC
>CBIHMP010000204.1:0-7288 GCA_966211015.1 uncultured Luteolibacter sp.
CCTGCACGAGCTCTGGGCCTATTATAACCTCTACAAGGACCTGAGGACCAGCGGGAGCGCCCGATACACCACCGGGGGGACCATCCCCTCCGGCACGCCCTACCTCCAGATGGAGCCCGGACCGGAGCCATCCCAGACGGACGATGAGTTCTACTTCAAGCAGCCGGTCATCACCAGCTATCAGATGGTGCTCTCCTTCGAGACCCGGCCGAATTCCTCCGGCAGGCCCATCCTGCACGTGGTGGCGGATCCGGTGCTAACCTTTTGGAATCCTTTGGACGTCCCGGTGGTGGTCCCCGTGAGTTCGTTTTTTTCCGTCAAATACTGGCAAATCCCCTACGATCTCGTCATCAGCGTGAACGGCCAGCCGTCGCGGCAGTGTCCGCTCATCCGCTCTTTTTCCGGATCGGACGGTAATTTCCTCTCGCTGGTCGCGGGAAGGACCCAGCAGCTCGTCTTCAAGCCCGGAGAAGTGATCAAGGTGGCCCAGAGCGGGAATTTAATCGTCCGGGCCGGCGCCTCGACGGATCACAATCTGGCTGCAAGCACGGGCTTCAACTTCCAAGGCGGGGTTTCATATCCCGTGCGGGACATGTCTGGAGCCAACATCGAGGTACCCTCCAATGCTCGGATCACCTACGAGGCCCGGCCCAACGGCTACACCGCAGGAGCAGCCTCCGGCAGCGGCATGGTGCCCCCCGGCTACGATCGCCACACCCGCCACTTCTCCCTCTCTCATCACGAGGTGTACATCGGGGCCGACAGGGGCGATTCCCGGACAAGCCTCGGGATCGGCGGGATCTACGTCGATTGGGATTTCGGCAACCGCCGCCTGAAGCCTTCGGAAAACCGGGGAACCAGCGCTCCTGGAATCGCGGGCACCAAACCTTCGAACCAGCGTCTCTACGCCAACAAATTCCCGCAGGTATTCAAAACGCTCACGCAATCGGAGACCCGGCAACTGGCCGCGGCGGATATCAGCGGGCGCAAAGCTCCGGTGATGATCATCTCCTACAATGCAAAGACCGAAGGAGGGACCGATGCCGCCGCTCGCACGCGCTACCTGGGCCGCTTCAACCCCAAGGCACACCACGTGGACTTCTACGATCTGTCGCAACGCGAACGCGACATCCTGCCCTATGAGTTCAGCGTGGAAGCACTTTCGAGCTGGAAAAACCGGAGCATCGAGGTGAGCCCGGACGGGAGCGCCTTCTTCGGCGGCGGGATGAACGCCCAGCTCGGCAGCAACTTCGTCACCACCCACTCCGTTCCGCGCGAACCGATCGTCTCCCTGGCGGCTCTCCAACACTCCTTCGCAAACGGCTTTGAAATCCTGCGGCCCAAACACGGCTACGGGACGCTCAATGGCCGCGAACCGCTCTACCCGCAGATTTCCCATGCGATCGGGAATTCCGTGGCACCCCCGATGCTCGCCCCCGACAAGACGGAGGGATCGCTCGGGGCGGGCAGACCGCTGGCGGATCATTCCTATCTCGCGAATCATGCGCTGTGGGACGAATGGTTCTTCTCCGGTATCGCCCCGCAGGACCGCGCCACCTTCGCGCAAAAGCGTTCCCAGAAGCAGATCGCCTCGGAGTTTTTCGATGGCGAGTCCGCTCTGCCGGTAGCGCGCTTCCTCCCCGACACCGGCGGAGTGGCGGCCAAAGATATCGTTTCCACGCTATTTTCCGGCGCGGTCCCCACCGATTTGGCCACCCGCAAAGTCGCCAGCCTGATCCGCGTGGAAGGTCTCTTTAATGTGAACTCGACTTCGGTGGAGGCATGGAAAGCGATGCTCGGAAGCCTGAAAGACCGCAAGATCATGGTGAGCGCCGCAAGCGGGGCCGAATCCGCGTCCGGCGTGGACGCCGGGGATACTCCGGTGGCCGGCCTGCTTACCCCGCGAAACCTCGTGGCGGAGAGCGGCGACACGGACCTGACTTCGCCCGCCCAGTGGACGGGTCGCCGGGTGCTCTCGGAGGAGGAGATCGATTCCCTCGCCCAAGGGATCGTAAAGGAAGTCCGCAAGCGAGGGCCCTTCCTGAGCTTGGCAGACTTTATCAACCGCCGCCCCGGCAACGACGAGGACCTCGCCCGTGCCGGAGCGATCCAAAGCGCCTTGGATTCCGAGGAGGTGAAGATCAATGCCGCCTACCAGTCCGGGGATCGCGCCATTTCCTCCGCCGTATCCGGCCGTTTCGCTTTCCCCGAAGCGGAGGAAGGGCCCTCCGGCTACGGAGCTCCCGGGATCGTCAAGCAGGCTGACATCCTTACTCCCATCGCGCCGGTGCTTTCGGCCCGTTCCGATAGTTTCATCATTCGGACCTATGGTGAATCCGTGGACGAGGATGGAAAGGTACTCGCGCGCGCCTGGTGCGAGGCCGTCGTGGAGCGGAACAGAAATTTCATCGATCCCGCCGATGCGCCGGAAACTCCCTTGGCCAATCTCAAATCGGGGGCTAATGAAGCCTTCGGGCGGCGCTACGAGCTGACTTCCTTCCGCTGGCTGCACCCGGACGAGATCTAATAGCCAACACCACTCATGTTCCGATTTTCCGCTCTTCTCGCCCTCCTTTTCCCGGTCGCCCTCAATGCCCAGGAATCCGGAGGCGGCAGTGCCCGGGTCCGCTTCCTCGCGGAGCGCGTGCCGCAAGACCTCGGGCAAGTGGTCATGGCTGCGGAAAAGCTGAAGTCCGAGCCCTTCACCCTGCCCTCGAACAACCTCTCCGAGCCCTTGGCAGCGCCCGCCCGGAGCTTCAGTTTACGGACGAGCACGAAAGACACCGCCCTAGCGTCCATCGCGCTCCCGGAGGGCAAGTCTTTCGTCGTCCTCCTGATTCCCGCCAGTACGGGAGGTTACAAGCCGGTCGTGATCGCTTCCGGAGATTCCTCCTTCCGGCCCGGCGATGTGTATTTCTACAACCACGCCGACAAAACCGTCCTTGGCTACGTGGGCACGTCAAAATTCATCCTTCCTCCCGCCAAGAGCCAGATCCTGCACCCGCAAGGCGCGCGGCCGGAGAATTTCTACGACGTCGGTTTCGGCGTCCGGGAAAAGGAGGGGGACCGCACCTTGAGCAAGACCCGCTGGCCGGTGGAGGAGCGGGTCCGCTCGTACGTGTTCTTCTTCGTCGATCCGGCGACCAAACGGATCGACTTCCGCGCCGTGGACGAGACGGTGCCTTTGGAGAAGCCCTCGCAGCCCTGACCCCGCTCCCTCCCGGGAAACACCGCTCTCAACCTCCGCTTGTCAGGGCATCAAGCAGTTCGTCGAGGGACAAGGTCATGATTGCGGAAGCCTTGTCGCTCATGGCATAGGGAAGGATGAGCCGCCGGTCGTGAACCAGGGCTCCACAGCTATAGACCACGTTGGGCACGTAGCCCTCGCGTTCGTTTCCTTCCGGCGAGACAAGCGGCTGGGACAGGCGCCCGATCACCTTCGAGGGATTCTCCAGATCCAGCAAAGCAGCCCCGATGCAATACTTCCGCATCGGACCGACGCCATGGGTCATCACCAGCCACCCCTTCTCGGTCTCGATGGGAGAACCGCAATTCCCGATCTTCACGCTTTCCCACATTTCCGCAGGCCGCAGCAGGATTTCGGGATCGCTCCAATGATGCGGCTCTTCGGCGTACATGATGAAAAGGTTCTCGTCGTCCTGCCGTGAGAGCATCGCATAGTTCCCGTTGACCCGCCGCGGGAAGAGGGCCATGCCCTTGTTCTGTACCGCCGGGCCATTCAACGTCAGCACGCGGAAATGCAGGAAATCCTTCGTCTCGATAAGCTGGGGCAGGATCGCCCGGCCGTTATAGGCCGTGTAGGTCGCATAGTACATGCGTGATCCATTGTCCTCCGTAAAACACACGAATCTCGCATCCTCGATGCCGTTGCTTTCGTTGGCGGACACCGGAAAAATGATCCGCTCGCTGATCGCCAGCTTTTCAGAGAATCTCAGTTCGTAGTTGGAGTCTGCCAGCCACTGGATGCACTCGAGGGTCCGGACCATGTCCCGCGAACTGTTGCGATGGCCGTTCCGCATCCCGCGCACGCTCCGCTTGAGATCGCTGCGGGTGAAGTCATCCCCCAGGGACTCCATCGCCCGATGGGTCCATTCGTTATCGAAGCCCATCTCGTTGAGCTTCGTGATAAAGCTCTCCTTCCGATAGGTCGGATTGGGCAGAACCTCCGGCAGGGTCACGAAACGCGACACCGGATCGAGCTGGATGCTCCCGTCCGTCATGATCATCCCGCTGCGGAACTCGATGGACGAAATGTGGCCCTCACCCGTCGCCCGCAAGCTGATGATGAAGCGCAGCCCGCCCTCCGGAACATTGCTCTGGTCGGGATGAGGCACGATGGAAGGATTGAAAAGGGCGGCCGATTCCAAAGCATACTCGCCGGAAAAAAGGGCTCCGATCAATAGCTGCCGCTCCCGCGAGAGCTCCCGTTGCGTGAAAACGTGGGAGACAACCTTCTCGTAATGCTGGATCAGGACCGAATCGATATCGAAGTGTCTCGATTCGAACTCCGCCTTCACGCCCTCCAGCTCGCGGAGCACCTCTTCTTCCGGGAGGGAGAGGGCCCTCCCGATGACGGTGGTGATCCGCTGGGCAGAGGAAGGGATGAAAGGCCGGATGATCACCCGGTTGGATTCGGGTAAAAGGGTCAGCTCGTGGCGGTGGAGGCGGATCTTGCTCATGCGGTACATTTCAAGGATTGCTTCAGGAGATTTTCCGCAAGGTGCATCTCCGCGAGGGAAAGCGAAAAGGCCAGCGAGGACTCGGCACCTTGGTTTGCGTTCACGCGATCCGGGTGCAAGCCGTCGCAACAGCCGCCCGTGCGCGGATCATAGAGCGGCAACCCCAGGTCGTTGCGGCCCAGGAACCACCCGAAGGCGCGCCTCGCTTCGCGCAGCCAGGCCGCATCCGAGGTAACGCGCCACGCTTCCAGACATGCGGATACCATCGCCTGGGCCTCCAGCGGTTGCTGATCGAAATCGGCGCGGATGCCGCCTTTCTGGAAGAAGCCGTTGCTGCCGATCGGCCGGAAGTGTCCTTCCCGCGCGGTGTGGATGCCCGCCAGCCATTTCAGCGAAGCTAGCCCGATCTCCAACGCCTCGCTCTCCGGCATCCGGCTACCGTGCGCGATCAGTGCCTGGGGGATACGGGCGTTGTCGTACGAGAGAAGCTTCTCGAACCAGGGCCAATCGCTGCTCGACCGCCGCTTCCACAGTGCGATGAGGCGCTTCACCAGTAGCACCCGTACTTCCTCGGCGCGCTGGTCGGCAGGGTAGGCTTTGGTGTATTCCTGCAATCCCAGAAGAGTGAAGGTCCAAGAGCGGGGGGCGATGAACCGCTCCGCTGCGGGGAGAGCCGATTTCAGGAGGCTGCGGCACAGCATGCGGTGCCCCTCGTCCCGTAGCAAAGCCGCCCCGGTACCTACGGCCCATAGCGCCCGTGCGTGGCTATCCTGGCTCCCCGCCTCCTCCAGCCAAGCGCGGCCGTGGCTCATGAAATTCCTGAAAAGCCCGCTGCGCCGGTCCAAGGCGGCGGAAAGGAAAGCGAGGTAGGTCGGGCAAAGCCGGTCAGGCTGATCGCCGGCAAGCTCCCCGCTGGAGAGCAGGCAGCAGAGGATGAAGGCGCGGGCGTTGTCGTCCGTGCAGTACCCCTCATCGTAGTTCGGCACGTTATAGGTGGCATGTTGGAAGATCCCGGTTCCGTCCGTCATGCGGGCGATATGATCGAGCCGGACAGAGGGCAGGGCGGAAAGCGCGGCCGGGGAGAAGGCATGCGGTGCTTCATGTTCTTCCTTCGCCTTCCGGAACGACTCCAAATACCGCTCCGCGACGGCGGGCCAGCGCATCGCCCGGCCTTCCTTGCGCGCCCTTTGCTGAACCTCTTGCATCCGCACCGGATCGCGGAGGAGACCGCAGACACCCTCCGCGATCGCTTCGGGATCCCGCGGTGCCACCAGCACTCCTGGGCATGCCAGAAAGGCGTGGAGACGATCGCTTTCCCCGCTCCGAATGCCTGGGCCAAGGTGCCGGAGGTGATCTGCGCTTCGTTCGGATAGGGCGTCAAATAAATGTCCGCCGCCGCGATGTAGCGCTTCAGGTCATCGAGCTCGACGAAGCGGTCTTCAAAAACGACATGCTCCTCCACCCCGCATTCCTTCGCCAGAGCTTCGAGGTTGCGACGATATTTTTCCCCCTCGCGCGCCACGAGATGGGGATGCGTCGCTCCCAGGACGAGATAGGTTACAGCAGGATGTTCGCGAATGATCGAGGGCAAGGCGCGCAGGGCATATTCGATGCCCTTTCCCGGGCCGAGCAGCCCGAATGTGAGCAGCACCGTGCGGCCGGACAGGCCGATTGATTTCTTGAACGATTCGTCTTCCGCGAAAGCAATCTCCGGGATGCCGTGCGGAATCACGTCGATCTTCGCACGATCCACCCCGTAAGTCTCGCAGAGGATCTCCGCGCCACGCTGTGCCATCACCACCAGACGCGCACTCCGACGGGTCAACTCGTCCATCACCCTGCGCTGGGCGATGTCGGGAGCGCTCAGCACCGTATGCAGCGTGGTCACCACCGGCGTCCGCGCCTCCCGCAGGAGCGAGAGCAGATGGCTCCCTGCCGGGCCGCCGTAAATGCCGAATTCATGCTGTACGCAGAGTACATCCGCCTTGTTG
This sequence comes from uncultured Luteolibacter sp., assembly GCA_966211015.1. Lineage (GTDB taxonomy): Bacteria > Verrucomicrobiota > Verrucomicrobiia > Verrucomicrobiales > Akkermansiaceae > Haloferula. The sequence continues at coordinate 6,692 of CBIHMP010000204.1, forward strand.
AAGCGGAGGAACTCGGCCGCTCGCGAGTAAGAAGCCGGATCTCCTTCCTCGATCCTGAAGCGAACATGGCGCGGGTAGTTATAACCCTCGGGACGATCTGTGACCGCCCCCACGAAGCAGTCGGTCGCCGGCGAGGCCGCGGCGACGGCTTCGAAGAGATCGTGGGTGAAAGTGGCGATGCCGCAGCGGCGCGGGACATAGCCGCCGATGAAAGCAATCCGCTGAAGCGGGAGGTGATGGTGCATGCGAGTGGAAGAAGGTTCGGTTTGACGGGAGAAGGACGCGGTAGCCGCCCCCTCCCTCACCCGCTTTCCCGCGAATGCGAATGCGCGTGCTCCCATGCCGCACGGGCAGCTTGCCGCGCCTGTTCCCAACTCAAGCGGGAAGTTCCTTTCCTGCGCTCCCATTCTTCACTCAGCAGCGTCTCGCTTTCCTCGAAGGTCTTTCCCCCTCCCGGGAATCCCTCGTATCCGAGCCTGAGGGCGTCGGCATAGTCCGCGTAATCGTATCCCTTTTGAAAAAAGGGCTGCGTGGAGAGGTTCTCCCGCCAGTATTTCTCGCCCGAGTCAGCCCAGCCACCCGCCCCCACGGCGTGGC
>CBIHMP010000205.1:0-7227 GCA_966211015.1 uncultured Luteolibacter sp.
GGCAAGAGCATACCCGAAGGAAGTCCTCGAGAAGTCGGTGGGATTCTCCGAACCCCACACGATACCGGAACTTTCCCCGCTGAGCAGGATTCCCGTCTTCTTGCCGTAGCCGAATTTCCGCAGATAGCTGTAGTACCGGTCCGTGCCGAGCTGGAGCGCCAGCTTGTAGGCCCCGATGTTGCTCGATTTCTGAAGCACCCCTTCCACGGTGAGGGTGCCGTAGGGGTGGATGCCGTCGCTCACCGTCACGGAGCCGTTCTGGAAAGTGCCGTTGTGGCAGAAGATGGACGTCTGGGCACTCACCAGCCGCTCGTTCATGGCGCCGGCCGCGGGCACGATTTTGATGGTGCTGCCCGGCTCGTACACCGCTTGGAGCGCGAAATTCGAGCCCGCTTCCGAAAGATTATCGAGCCGGTTCAGGTTGAAATGCGGCCGACTGGCCATCGCCAGGATCTCCCCCGTTCCGGGATCCATCAGGATCACGCAGCCGCGCTTGCTTCCGAATTCGGCCAACCCGGCATCCAGTTCCTCCTCGACGATCGCTTGGATTCCCATGTCCAAGGTTAGCTGGACGTTCAGCCCCGCGCGCGGGGGCTTCAGGCCCGGCGTTTCCCCGGGGATCCGCCCTCCGTCGGCGGAGCGCCAGTGCTCCTGCCAGCCATCCCGCCCTGCGAGGAAGGTCTCGAGCGCCGCCTCCACGCCGAATTTTCCAGTTTGGCCGTACACGTCGCGGCCCCGGGCATTCTGGCCGATCACGGTTTCGCCGGTATAGCCGGTCACATGCGTCGCCAACTCCGGGGACGTGTACCAGCGCTTGAAGGAATCCTGGGTGGCGAATCCTTCCAGACGGTTCCTCGCGATGAGTTCACGCACGCCCTCGGCAGCATCGGCGGGCAGATCCTTGACCAGGATGAATTCGCTGCGGTCCTTCTTGATCGCATCCATGATGCGCGCGCGCATGTCCTCCCGCCGCAGGCCGAGCGGCCGGGCGAGGACATTGACCGCCTGCGCCAGCGCCTTCTCCAGGAAGACTCCCTCGGGCAAGCCCTCGAACTCCTTCAGCAGGAGGCCGCGCTCGGCCGATATCCGGCGGCGCTGGGCATCGGCATCCAAGGCCTCCCAGCCGGGATCCGCGCTCACCCGTTCGTACGCCAGCGGCCAAGCAATCGTCTTCGGGTCCTGCAGGTGCGTTGCATTCACCCACACCGTTCCCACCGGCATGCTCTTCGCGAGGACTTCTTCATTCCGGTCCACGATCTTGCCGCGCAGGCCGGGCAGGATCTCCCGGCGTTCGAAGGTCCGGCGCGCCTTGTCCGCGTAATGCTTGCGGTCCCACACCTGGATCTTGATCAGCCGCACCGAAAGCAAACTGAGCCCGGTCACCAGGACCGAGCACAGCACGATACAACGTCGCTGGAAGGCGCGGGATGTCATGGCTAATCGCGGACGGCGGCCACCTCCGCCTGGGTGGGATCGACCTCCTCGATGGCCGCCGGCGTGATGGCCATCAAGGTGGAGCCGGCCTCTTTCAAACGGTCCTTCATCTCAAAGCGGTCCAGCATCTTGTCCATGTGGACATCGATCATCCGGATCTGCACCTGCGTCTGGTCGATGCGCTTCTCCGCCTGGTCGATCAAACGCTCGGTCTGCACCTGGGAATTCTTGTACACCGCGTGCATGACACCGCCGCTCACCACCACCAGGGCGGCGAGGATCAGTGTCACGAATACGGACAGGTGGGTCTTCGGTTCGGAGCGGAGACGATTCATCGGGGTGAGGTAGCGGGGTCCAGAAGCTCGGCGACCCGCAGTTTTGCACTGCGGGCCCTGGGGTTGATTCGGAGTTCTTTTTCGCCGGCGGCGATTGCTTTTCTTACCGGCAGCCGGAAGCACCAGTCGGGGTTCGGCCGCGGCTCCGGCCAGTCCGGCCGGTCGAGGTAGGGCTTGGACCGGCGCTGCATGAAATGCTTCACCATCCGGTCCTCCAGGCTGTGGAAGGTAATAACCAGCAGGCGCCCGCCGGGCTGGAGCAGATCGACGGAAGCTTCGAGCGCCCGCTCCAGGGAACCGAGCTCGTCGTTCACGGCCATGCGGATCGCTTGGAAGGCTTTTGTGGCGGGATGGATGCGCCCCCTCCCGCCGAGCGCCTTTTCAATGCACTCGGCCAGGTCCGTGGTGATCTCGAATTTCCGCGCGGCACGGCGCTTGATGATCGCCGCTGCGATGCGGCGCGCCTGCGGTTCCTCCCCGAATTCGCGGAAGATGCGGACGAGTTCCTCTTCCGGCCAGGTATTCACCACTTCCGCCGCATCGAAGGCGCAGGACGGACCCATGCGCATGTCCAGCGGTCCGGCGCCGCGGAACGAGAAACCCCGTTCCGCGGCGTCGAGCTGCCGGGAGGAAACCCCGAGGTCCAAAAGCAGGCCGTTGGCTCTGCCTTCCCCCCGGACCTCGGGGATGTCCCGGAGATCTGCAAAATTCCCCTGCCAGGTACGGAAACGGTCGCCGTATGCGGCGAGGCGCTGCGTGGCGTATGCCAGGGCTTCCGGATCGCGGTCCACGCCGAGCACCCGGGCCCCGGCTTTCAGGAAAGCCTCGCTGTGTCCGCCGCCGCCGAGCGTGCCGTCGATGATGAGCATGCCCTCGCGCGCGCCCATCCACTCGCTCACCTCCTCCGGAAGCACGGAAAGATGGTAGCCGCTCGCGGAGTCCGCACCGTCGGCTTGGAAAACTTCCAGCGGACGCCGATCCACCAACCAGCCATGGCAAGAGGATCGGACATCCGTATGGGAATGAACGGAAGGGCGCGCTGTCCCGAGAGCGCCGGTCCGTTCACAAGGAAAGTCATCGGTGGTCCGCGCGAACAACCAGCCAGAAGCCGCGCGGACCGCCGAATTGAAAAGCGAAAGGGGCACTGTCCCGAGAAACCACTTCCGCCCAGCCAGGAAAGTCTCCGGCCGCCGTCCTGCCAACCAGCCATGGAATGCAGGTCGGACGGCCGTCTTGAAATGAACGGAAGGGCGCGCTGTCCCGAGTGCGCCGGTCCGTCCGGATGTGAAAACGTAGCCCAACTCCGGCACCCGGCCGCACCCTGCAGTGGGTGCCGCAGGTCCGCCTTGTGCGGATGCCGGAGTTGGATGGGCGAACAGCATGTTGTCGCTTACTAGGTGTGGGTGGGTGAAATCTTTAGAGGACGCCGAGGTCGCCGTCGTCCATGCCGAGCTCGATCTCGGTGATGCGGTCGAAGGTCTGCGGGGTGCAGACCATGTAGAAGGGGCCGCGGCCCGCCAGGATCACGGGGCCGTCCGCCTTCAAGCCGACTCGCTCGCTCCAGTCCTTCGGGACGGTGAGCTTGCCTTGGCTGCTGACGGTGGCCTTCTTCGACATCATCCGGAGGTGTCCGACGATCTGCTGCTTCTTCGCAGGGGTCAGATCGCTCTTCTCCACCTGCTGGAACTTCAGGTCGAACTCCTCCTCGCTGAACACCTTGATGACCGGCAGGTCGTGTTCCTTGGAAAGCTGGAGCCGGATCGGCGTCTCCTCACCCGCAGGGCGCCATTCGACAGGGACGGAAACCCGGAATTTCGGGTCCATCTTGTAGTCGAAATGACTTTCGTGGATGCGGGTGGAGGAAGACATCGAATGCGGACAGTCCGCTGAAGTGCCTCGAACTACACCAAAGTACACCCAAATCGTCAAACCAAAACCCAGAAGAACTGAACAAAATTTTAAACGGCTTATTTTCAACCATTTATGTAAAAACCTACCAGGCCGGGCCATTTTAAGAACGAAGCTTTTTCGCCCTCATCCCGATCTTTTTTATAAAAACGGCTGTTGAAAATCAATCATGAGTCCGAAAAACGCCCCCGCATTCAGACCTTGCGAAACAAGACCGGCCCAAGCGGTGTGCTTAAGTGTACTTCCCTTTCGAATTAAGGTGAGCGGCCAAGGAACGGGGGATCCGGAGAATCTTGCCGCTCCTCCCCCGGACGCCCCGCGCACGGGACCGACCGGGAGACCTTCAGCTCCTTGATCGGCGACCGCCTCCATGCCAAGTGAAACGGTGTGCAGCTAACCCGGAAGCAGTCCTCGCTGGAGAGTCCTGCCTTGCGTGAGCCGCCGGTCCGCCGCATATCCAGGCAGCCTCCGCACCGCCACTATGACAGACGCCGAGAACCTCGCTCGTTCGGTCGAGAATGACGACAGCCCCTCCCCCGACCTTCCGGTCGAACTCCGCGCTCTGTGGCTAGCCAGGAAGGGACGCTGGCACGAGGCCCACGATCTTTGCCAGGACATGGCCGGTCCCGCAGGCGCCTGGATCCATGCTTGGCTTCACCGCCAGGAGGGAGATATTGGGAACGCTCGCTACTGGTACGGCCGGGCGGACAAGCCTGCACCCGATGCCCACCATTCGCTGGATGAGGAGTGGTTCGACATCGCCCGCACCCTCGCCCGCTAGTCAATGGCATCCCGCGAGGGCGCGGGGTTATCGTGGAAGGAGAGGACCCGCGCAACAGGAGTGCTGCGCGGGTCTTGGAACTCCAGACGCCGCAGATCGTCAGTAGTCGTGCGGGTGGAGTAAACGGCGCCGGGGCCTGCGGTTATTCTCCCGGTAGGTGTAACTGGATGTTGCCTCCGCCTAGCACGCCCTCGGCATGGTAGCCGTTTGAGAGATCGATGCTAAAGGTATCGGCGTCGCCCGGCTCGCCGTTGTCCACAGCTTCGGCTCGATAGGTGAAGCCGCCTAGGCCGTCGATTTCAGCGGTTCCCTCGATGTGTCGGCTGTTCGGCACGCTGCCCGTCCCGTAGGCGGTGACGGTGAGCGCGTTCACCCTCATGCCGGTGTCGCGGTCCTTGAAGCTCAGGTGACCGGTCAGCACGCCATCGACGTAGCCTCCGCTGAGGCCGAAGCCACGCTTGTCATTCGGGCCGGGAATCCATCCGCCGCCGCTGATCGAGTCGTCGCCGCCGGGCGGCGGCGGTTCGATGCTGTCGTAGCCAGCGCGGGCGGAGGCGATGACCACCTCCACGTCACCGTCGATCACGAGCCGCAGCGTGTTCACCGTGATCGAGGTCGCGGTGAGGATCCGCTCGTTGATCACCAGCCGGCCGCCTGGCACTGCCACGGTTTGGTTCGGCTCGCCGGTCAGCATGACAGGAATCCCGTTGAGGATCAGCGTTCCGATTTCCGAAGCACCGTCGAGTCCGGTGCCGCCGCCGGCTTGGAAGACGGCCAGCGCGCGGGCCATTGCGAAGTCGGCTTCGATCAAAACTCCATTCGCCGTGATCGCGACGTTGCCGACCGAGGCTTCGGAGCGGGTGCGATCAACTTGGCCCACCACGACGGCATGACCTATTTCTCCCCCGACCCCGTCCATTTGATCGAGAGTGAGGAAGGAGGACTCGAGTGCGCCGCCCTCCTCCGGCAGTTCTCCCGTATCGCCCCATGTAACCGGGGTGCCGAGCACATTCACGCCAGCGACGATTGCCCGGCCGCTGTAGCCGGCTTCAGGATAGGGCGTGGCCGGGAGCGTGGACGAGAAGGCGCTTTCACCGGCACCATTGGTGGCGGCCACGACATAGTTGTAGGCCGTGCCATTCACCGCGCTGGCGTCGGTGAATGCGGTGTCGGTCAGACCGGTGGCGATGAGGACATAGCCATTGCCGGTCGAGCGATAGACGTTATAGCCGGTAGCGCTATCGACGGCACTCCAGCTCAAGTGCACTTCGCCATCGCCCGCGACCGCGGTGAATCCGTCCGGAGCGCGCGGAGTGCCGGGATTGGCCAAGGCGGCGATCTCCGCATCCGCCAGCGCGCGGTCGTGGATCACGAACTCATCGAACCGACCATTCAGGTAGGGATCCGCATACTGCGACTTGCCGAGGTAGTTGTTCGTGGTGGTGCCGAGGCTCGCGGGAGTCAGGCTCATCGAGTTGTTCGTTCCGACGGCGGAGCCATTCACGTAGAGCGTGCCGGTCTGTCCGGAAAGCGAGACCGCGAAATGGGTCCAGACTCCGGACGGCAAGGCGGACGGACCTTCGATGATCTGCTCGCCGGGGCCGCTGCCGGTGCTGATTGCAAAGCGCAGCTTGCGCGTGGCCCCGTTGGACGGGCTGAGGAACATGTAGGTACTGGTGCTGGTCCCGAAGTCGAAGACCCGCGACCAGTTGTCGACCGAGTCGAGCTTCACCCATCCCGCGATGGTGAAGTCACGGACGCCGGCCACCACGCCGGCGGGCAGGGTGACGTGGTCGTCCACGCCATCAAAATCGAGCGCGTTGCCGAACTGCCCGGTCGTCCATAGCGGATCGCCAGAGAGAGCGCCATGATTGCCATCCGGCGAGCTGTCGTAGGCGGTGGTCCCGCTGCCTTCATCGAGCTTCAGATATGCCAGCGGCGCGCCGATCAGCGTACGGGTCGAAGCCACGTTCGATGCCGCCGACACACCGCCGCTGTTCATGGCACTGACGCGGTAAAAGTACGTCTGCCCCGTGGCCAGTCCGCTGTCGGTGAACGATGGCATGTTCGCCCCGACGCTGGCGATGAGCTGGAAGGCGGTACCGTCGGATGACCGTTCGATGGAGAACTGTTCCTCGGTGTCGGAGCGGTCCTGCCAGGTGAGCGCGATGGAGTCCTTGGCCACGGCATTCGCGGCAAGCCCATCCGGCGCCACCGGCGCAGGTGGTGGCGGCGTGACAACCAGCGACACGAGCCCCGGCGTGGCCGTGTCGATTTGGTAGCGATAGTTCTCCGGCGCGCTGGTCATCAGGAAGGAGCCCTTCGTGAGCGTACCGCCGTAGTTGATGAGCGGATAGGTGCCAGGCTGCAGATCACCCGCGTCGGAAATTTCCAGGGAGCCCCCGAGGCCGAGATCCCCCGTCACCGCGATGCGGTCGCTGCTGGCGCCGAGCTCGAACTTCAGCACGGCTCCATCGAGCACGAGGTGGTTGTCGATGCTCAGCGTGCCGATGCCCGCACCGGGACTCACCACGCCGCCGGCCGCCACGGTGACCGGACCGCCGATGCGGCCGTCCCCGGAAAGCGCGCTCAGCGCGGCGATGGATACGCTACCGCTGCCGGTTGCGCTGCCCGAGGCATTGCGGACGCTTAGCTCGCCGGCCTTCACCACGGTGCCGCCGGTATAGCTATTGGGCATGTGGAGTGCCAGTGAGCCGCTGCCCTCTTTCACCAACCCGGTGCCGCCGCCGATCGAGCCCGGTCCGGTGA
>CBIHMP010000206.1:0-7216 GCA_966211015.1 uncultured Luteolibacter sp.
CTGGATCGCGGGGCGGAGCCGCTTTTCCGGCTACGTGAGGGCGCGGCGCGGGGAAGACGCGGAACTGCGGAAGCTGGCCGAGGACATGCACCGCAGGCTGCGCCACTACGAGATCAAGCGGGAGGACGCCTTCGGGCGAGCGGCTCAGTTTCTCGGCGGGCTCCCTTACACGCGGGGGAACGAATTGATGCTCCTGATCGACGGAGAGGAGACCTTCGAGGCGCTCTTCACCGCCATCCGCTCGGCGGAGAGATACCTCCTCGTCAATTTCTTCATCGTCAAGAACGACAGGGTGGGGAAGCGCTTCAAGGAGGCGCTGGTGGCGAGGGCACGGGCGGGGGTGAAGATCTATTTCCTCTTCGACGAAATCGGGTCCCACAAACTCAGCCGCTCCTACCTGAAGGAGATGGAGGACGCAGGGATCTCCTGCCGCGCCTTCGGCTCGAACCGCTTCTGGTGGTCCCGCTTCCAGATCAACTTCCGGAATCACCGGAAGATCCTGGTGGTGGATGGCAAGGATGCCTTCATCGGCGGCATCAACGTGGGGGACGAATATCTCGGGCGGGACCAGCGTTACGGGGCCTGGCGGGATACGCACCTGCGCTTGCGCGGACCCTCGGTGCAAGCGATCCAGCTCGTTTTCATCGAGGATTGGAATTGGGCCGCGGACGAGATCCCGGATCTTGATTGGTCGGGCCAGGCGGAAACGGCCGACCAGATCGCAGCGATCATCCCCACCGGACCGGCCGACCCTGCCGACTCATGGCAACTCGTGGTCGCGGAAGCGGCGAATACGGCGCGGGAGAGACTGTGGATCGCGACCCCCTACTTCGTGCCGGATGGCGGGGTGCTCACAGCCCTTCAGGCGGCCGCCATCCGCGGGGCGGACGTCCGGATCCTGATTCCGGAGAAGGCTGATCACCTTTTGGTCTGGCTATCGGCTTTCACCTACTTCGAACAAACCATTCCCTTCGGCGTGAAGATCTACCGCTACAAACGCGTCTTCCTTCATCAGAAGGTGATGCTCGTGGACGACCAGCTTGCCTGTGTGGGCACGGCGAACCTCGACAACCGCTCCTTCCGCCTGAACTTCGAAATTTCCGGCCTCTCCCCGGATCCGGCGTTCGTCGAGGAGGTTGCCCACATGCTGGAGATCGACTTCCAGCACTCGGACCCGGTGAAGGTGACCGATTTCACCGAGCGCCATTTCGGCTTCCGGCTCGCGTGCCGGGCCGCCCGCCTGATGGCCCCGGTCCAGTGAGGCCTCCGCACCTCCGCGACCGGGGAAGGGCTTTCCTAAAAAATCCGCTAAGATTTTCCGGCCCCGCGGGTCTTTCTTCAGGAAACAATGAGTCCCCGTCTCCGCTTCGTTCTTCCGGCGGCGATAAGACTTTCTGACTGACCCGCGCCGACTCCAGCCATTATATGTCCTGCTCTAAATCATCCGAGACGAGCCGCTGCTCCGTGAGGAAGACCGAATCGAGCCAATCATCCGCCATGAAAACCGCCGCCGTATTCGCCAGCATGATCACCGCCGCCAGCGCTCAAACCGCGCTGACGATCTACAACCGGAACCTGGCCGTCGTCCGGGAGTCCCTGCCCGTGGAGCTGAAGGCCGGGGAAACCTCCCTGAGCTTCGATCGCGCCACGGCCCAAGTGCTCCCCGATTCCGTGGTGCTGCGCGATCCGGCCGGGAAGGCTGTTTTTTCAATCCTGGAACAGAGCTATCGCAACGATCCGGTGAGCCGGTCCCTGCTGCTCAGCCATTTCGAGGGAAAGGAAATCGAGTTCCGCACGGCCTATCCGGATGGCAAGGTGGAGCTGAAACCGGGCAAAATCATCCGCTCAGGCCACGTACCCGGCGGCGAGCCGCAGGACCCGATCATCGAGGTGGACGGCAAGCTCCGCTTCCAGCTTCCGGGCGAGCCCCTTTTCCCGACGCTCGGCGACGGCTCGATCCTCCGGCCCACCCTCTCATGGCAGCTCGGCAGCCAAGCCGAGGCGAAATTCGATGCCCAGCTCTCGTACCTGAGCCGTGGCTTCAATTGGGAGGCCGACTATAACCTGGTGGCGCCGGAGAAGGGCGAAACAGTCACGCTCAATGGCTGGGTGACGGTGGAAAACCGGAGCGGGACCGGCTTCAACCAAGCCTCGGTGAAGCTCGTCGCGGGCGAAGTGAATATCATCGAGCCTGACATGTCGCCTGCCCCCCGGATGCTGCGGGATCAGACGATGATGAAGGCGGAGGCCGCGCAGGCTGTACAGGAGAAGGCCTTCGACGACTTCCACCTCTATACGCTCCAGCGCCCCCTCACGATCCGCGACAAGGAGACGAAGCAGGTGGAATTCCTACGCGCGCCTGCCGTGAAGGCGGTGAAGAAGTACGTCTATGACGCCGCCGCCATGCGCTTCTTCGGCGGGAATACGCCCCAGACCCAACCGATGCAGGGAGTGGAATTCCCCAAGGACGTGGCGATCTACTGGGAATTCAAGAACGACGAAGCGAACGGCCTGGGCGTGCCGCTGCCCGCGGGGCGCGTCCGCTTCTATCGCTCCGACGATCAGGATGGGAACCTGGAATTCGTGGGCGAAAACAACATCGACCACACCCCGAGGAACGAGGAGGTCTCGCTCTACACGGGCAACGCCTTCGACCTGATCGGGGAAAGGAAGATCGCGAGCTTCCAGCGTGACGACCGGGCGGAGTGGCTGAAGGAGACCGTGGAGATCACCATCAAGAACCGCTCGAAGGAACCGAAGGAGATCGTCGTCCGGGAGCACCTCTGGCGTTGGCTGAACTGGAAAATCGAGAACGCCTCGATGGAGCATGAAAAGAAAGACGCCCAGAAAATCGAGTTCATCGTGAAGCTTGCACCGGATGAGGAGAAGAAGGTGACCTACACCGCACACTACTCCTGGTGAGCTACTTTCCGTGGCGGAAGCAGTCCACGGTGTGATCGTTCACCATCCCCGTCGCCTGCATGAAGGCGTGGAGCGTGGTGGAGCCCACGAAATTGAAGCCGGCTTTCCGGAGCGCCTTGCTCATCGCGTCGGACTCCGGGGTCTTGGCGGCGATGTCGCCCATTCCCTGCGGGGAATTGATGCGGGGTTTCCCGCCGGCAAAGCTCCAGAGCCAGCGCACGGCGTCCCCTTCCCTCTCGCGGAGAGCAAGCCAGGCCTTCGCATTGGCACGCACCGCTTCGATCTTCCCGCGGTGGCGGATGATGCCGGGATCGAGAACCAGTTTCGCGAGCTCCGCATCCTTCATCTTTGCCACCTCCTCCGGCTCGAAATTGCGGAAGACCTTCCGGTAGTGCTCCCGCTTCTGGAGCACCGTCCACCACGAAAGGCCCGCCTGGGCTCCTTCCAGGCAGATCATCTCGAAAAGGTGGCGCTCGTCGTAGGAAGGCACGCCCCACTCGGTGTCGTGATACTCCCGGTAGAGATCGCGGTCGGCAGGCAGCCAAGGGCAGCGGGTCATGCGGCGGATCATCGGGCGAGCCGCCGGTGCTGGCAAGAGGGGCGTGCGCAGCCGCGGCGGCGAGAGCGGGCCCTCGCACAATCCCGCCTTGCCGCCCGTCCCCGCGCCTGATTCCATCCGCGCCCCGACCCGTACCGGACCTATGGCCAACAAGGACTTCACCGACCCCGCCCGCATGGAGAAAATCGTCTCCCTGTGCAAACGCCGCGGCTTCATTTTCCAAGCCGGAGAACTCTACGGCGGTCTGAACGGGTGCTGGGACTACGGTCCGCTGGGCGCGGAACTGAAGCGCAATCTCAAGGATTACTGGTGGCGGAAGACCGTCCAGGAGCGCGATGACGTGCTGGGCATGGACGGTGCCATCCTGACCATGGAGCAGGTGCTCGTCTCCTCCGGGCACGTGGGCGGATTCAGCGACCCCATGTGCGACTGCCTGCTCACCAAGGCACGCCTGCGCGCCGACCAGATTCCCGCGCAAGACGGCACGGCGGTGTATTTCAGCGGGGCGAAACATGCGGCGACCGGCTGGAGCATCGAGCGCGCCTTCGCCGTCCTCGTGGCCCCGGGCAAGGACCCGATCGAGTCTCACAAGACCGCCCGGAAATTCTACGGCGAGCTGATGCCGGACAAGAAGATCTCCCCGAAGGAGCTCGAGCTGATCGAGGATCGCCGCGAGGAGGTCACCGGCAGCACCTCTTTCAACCCGGAGAACGGCGGTCTGCTCACCGAGCCCCGCCAGTTCAACCTGATGCTCCAGACGAACTTCGGCGCAACCGGAGACCAAATCGCCTACCTGCGCCCGGAGACCGCGCAGTCGATCTTCGTGCAGTACAAGAACGTGCTCGATTCAAACCGCATCAAGCTCCCTTTCGGCATCGCGCAGATGGGCAAGTCCTTCCGCAACGAGATCAACCCGCGCAACTACACCTTCCGCAGCCGCGAATTCGAGCAGATGGAAATCGAGTATTTCTGTCGCCCGGAGGACGGCATGCGCCTGACCGACGAGTGGCTGGAGGAGCGCCTGAAATTCTACGGCGAAATCGGCATCCCGCGCGAGAAGCTCCACATTCTGGACGTGCCGGACGGCGAGCGCGCCTTCTATTCGAAGAAGACCTACGACATCGAATACGAGTTTCCCTTCGGCGTTCAGGAATTGGAGGGCGTGGCCTACCGCACCGACTACGATCTGGGCGTCCACCAGAAGGGCTCCGGCAAACCGCTCGAGTATTTCGACGAGGAGACGAAGGAGCGCCTGCTGCCGCACGTGGTGGAGCCCTCCGCTGGCTGCGACCGGACGGTGCTGGCGCTGATTTGCGAGGCCTACGATGAAGAAATCCTCACCGACGAGAAGGGCAAGGACGACAGCCGCATCGTGCTCCGCTTCGTCCCCCGTATGGCTCCGATCAAGGTCGGCATCTTCCCGCTGCTGAAGAAGAACGAGGAGCAGGTGCGCATCGCGAAGGAGATCCAGAAAAAGCTCCAGCCGTGGATGAACGTCTTCTACGACGACGGCGGTGCCGTCGGTCGGCGCTACCGCCGCCAGGATGAAGTGGGCACGCCCTACTGCGTGACCATCGACTTCGACACCTTGGGCGAGAACGACCCGGCGAATACCGGTACCGTCACCATCCGCCACCGCGATTCCATGGAGCAAGAGCGCATCGCGGTCGATGCGCTGCTGCCCTGGCTGCTGGAACGGGTGCGGTAAGGAAAAAGGAAGCGACAGCCCGTTACTGCCGCTCTCCACGGGCTCCCGGAGGAATGCCGGGGAATCGGCTCAATGCATGTCGGGGACCGGCTTGTCCAGGACATGCTCGGATTCCCAACGGGAGATCGAGCCGTCCTTGTTGACGTCGTAGTGCTTCATCATGGCGTCGAGTTCCTTCGCGTCCACGCCATCGACTCCGGTCTCGTTGATTCCCTGCTCGATCTCGGCCCGGGTAAGCAAGCCGTTCGCATTGTAGTCGAAGCGGTCGAATTTCTCGATCAGCGCCATCATTTTCCGGCCGTGGGCGGCTTCGGAATGCGGATCCTGGTGGGCACAGGCGACTAACAGGAACGGCAGCAGCGACAGATGTTTCATTGGCCATCATCTTTCCGAAAGCCGTTGCGGCGACAAGCGGAAAGCGGATTGACCCGGGCGTCTCGGCTTTCCGATGCTCGGTCGTGCGCATCCGCATCCTCGCCGCCGGCAAACCCGCCCTCGCCTATGCGAAAAGCGGCGTGGACGAATACCTGAAGCGATTGGGACGTTACGGCAGCTATGAGCTGGAATTCCTCAAACCCGGGGGCTCGGGTGCGGTTTCGGCCGCCTTGCTAGAACGGTCCGCCGGAAATTTCCGGATCGCCATGGACGAGCGCGGGGAAGCGATGTCAACCGGCGCCTGGGCGGACAAATTCGCGGCCTTGGAAATGCGCGGCGACGTGAAAGCGGTGAGTTTTCTCATCGGTGCCTCCGATGGCCATACGCCGCAGCTCCGCGAGGCCTGTGATGCGGTGTGGTGCCTCTCGAAGCTGACAATGCAGCACGAACTGGCCTTGGTGGTCCTGCTCGAGCAGCTTTACCGGGTGGCCACCCTGCGCAAGGGGGAGCCCTACCATCGCTGAACGCTTCGGGAAAGAGTCTCCCGCGAGTTCCCGCACCGCTCAGCGGCGCGGCTTGTTGGGCAGAGCGCCAAAAGCACCGCCACCCTGCCCGGCCACGGGCTTGTTCCAAGGGAGCTGGCTGGAGGTGGATTGCGGCGGCACCGGCTTGCGCTCCTTCTCCTCCGTGGTGCAGGAGGCGAGAGGCAGGATCCCGGACAGGACGAAGGCGGCGAGAGCGAAACGCATGGCCCGAACATAAAAAGGCCTCCGCGGCTTGCAAGCTCGCGGAGGCCGGAAATCAAAAACCGGAAACTCAGTTGGTGGCCGGTTCGGAGAGGATCACGCGGTCACCCGGCTGAATGCGAACGCCCGGGGCAATCGAATCCTGGTCGATCTCGGCGATCGTCTGGGACGGCTCGATCGAGGAAGGTTTCACTTCGCCGATCATCCGGCCTTCGCGCTTGATGATGAGCTTGGTCTGCGGGGTGAAGCCGGTGTTGCTTCCCGCACCGATGATCACGAAGCCCCAGTCGTCATTGACTGCCGTCACGACCGATTCCATCGCATTGCGGCGGATCCGGGCATCGCGGGACGCGTCCCGGTCGGCCAAACGGCCGATCTCGGCCTGATTGCGCTCGACGTTCTTCTGAGCAGCTTCAACGAGCTTCTCCAGCTCTTCGAGTTGCTTCTCCTTTGCCTGGCGCTCTTCCTCGATCTTGACGATCTCTTCGGGAAGGGTTTCCAGCGTGATGTTATCACCTGCGCCTTCCAGCATCTCCTTCACCGTGTTCTCGGCTTCCTTCAGCTTGGCGAAGGTGGCCTTTTGCTCTTCGAGGCGGGTGTTCTCGGCGGCGAGGTCGCGGGCGAGCTGCTTGCTCTTGGCGGTAAGGGTATCGATGCTCTGGCGGACCTGCTCGCGGGCGGCATTGGCCTCCTCAAGAGCGGTCTTTTCCTTGGCCAGCGCTTCCTCTTGCTTCTCGATCTCGCGCTTCTTCTCGGTATTGAGATCGATCGTGACTTCCTTTTGATCTTTTTGCTCCTCGAACTTCTGCTTGTTCGAGAAGGAAAAGAAAGCGGCGGCTCCTGTCATCAGAAGGGCCAGTGCGTAAAAAACGGCTTTCATGGCGGGCTTTTGGGAAATTTAGTTCG
>CBIHMP010000207.1:0-7203 GCA_966211015.1 uncultured Luteolibacter sp.
TTGTGGCGGACGGCGTGTCCTTTGCGGAGGTTGATGACGGGCGTGCTAGCCATGTTTGAAGGGCGGGATAGGGCCGGAAGGGGCGGGAAGCAAGTGCGGAGTGCAGTGCGGAGGGGGCGCAGCGGGAAACTGCGAAGCCTTGGGAATCAGGGAAAGGGGGCAGGGAACCTCTAGCGGTCTTGGGGATCGGCCAGGGTTCCTTGAGGAAGGCTCGCCCGCCACGCCGCAGCGGCATCTGGATCCTGCTCGTTCCAGAGGATCTCCAGCCTTTCCGCCGCCGCCTGACGATAACCGGCGTCCTGCATGGTCGCGATCGTCCCCGCCGCTTCCTGGAACTTCTTCTGCCCGATCAGCGCCGGGATCACTGAAGACGCCAGCGCGTCCCGCTGCGGGGAAGGCGGCTGCTCGTCGAACCACTGCAACACCTTGTCGGGATATTTATGAGTCCACTGCGACATCGCATCCCGCATGGGCGCGGGGGTGTCGCGGTTTTCCCCATAGCGTTCCAGCCACCACTCCAGCGCGGGCCGGTCGTATTCGCGGTAAATCGCCGCCGCCACCGCCTTGGCATCCACCGTCGGTCGCTCGGCGGCAGGCACGGCATCGGACTCGAGATAGTCACGCAGCTCATGCAGGTAAGTCAGCATCCCCATCGCATCCTCCTGCGACCATTGCCTGAGCAGATTTTCATTTAGCTCGGCATAGTCGCCCGGACGCCCCGTGGACTTCGCGAACTCCACCAGCCGGTTCCGCATCGCCGGGTCATCGCCATACCGGTAGGCCCAAACCTGCATGAGGCCGCCATCGTCGTAATTCAATTTCGCCGAGGGATCGGTCTTGAGGAATTCGGTGGTCGCCAGCTCGAAATCGCGCTCGACCGCATCCATCGCCGCGAGCCTGCGGAGCTGCTCCTCCATCTCCGGATGCTCGGGCCGCAGCTCGGCCGTATCCAGCCAAGCCAAAGCCGCCCGCGGATCGTCCTGCGCCCAATTGCCGAAGATCTGGCGGGCGAGATCATCCGAGCGGGATGGGTCCCCCTTAGCGAGCACCGCCTTCAGCGCGGCATCCGGATCCTTGGCCATCCACGCGGCACCCACTTTCACAGCGAGCATAGAGGACCCCCCATAGCCCATCGCGGGGGGCTTCAAGCCCGCGAAAACCTCCGCCAGTTCCGCGGCAGAAAGCTTGGCGATGATTGCATCCATCTGCGACTGCGCCTCCCAGTCCATCCGGAGGTTGGGACTTCCCGCCGCGAGCGACTCGAGACGCCGGATGCTGGTGGCCACCAGATCGGCGCGCACCGGTTCCATGCTGCCGCCATCCTTCAGCCCGGCGT
Source organism: uncultured Luteolibacter sp. (assembly GCA_966211015.1). Classification (GTDB taxonomy): domain Bacteria; phylum Verrucomicrobiota; class Verrucomicrobiia; order Verrucomicrobiales; family Akkermansiaceae; genus Haloferula. The sequence goes on from CBIHMP010000207.1 coordinate 1,337, forward strand.
CACGCGCTGCCGTCTTGGCCCCGGGTGTGTCGCGATGGAGAATCCCGGACCGGGCTAGGTGCTTGCCGGCCAGCTTGCCGCCGACCGCGAGAAGGATCAGGAAAGCGAGCATCAGGCCGCCTTTGAGCAGGGGCTTAGCGCGTGGCATGGTCTTGGGAAAGGTGGTTGCGGATGTCGATGGGCATGGTCTGCAGCCAGGCCGCGGCGGCGGTGGCGTCGAGCTTCCTCCACGCCTCGTACTGGGTCAGGACTCCCTTTACCCATGGGCTGTTTGAGGATTCACGGACGCCGGGCTGCCAGTCCGAGCGCAGCAGTCCGAGCGAGTTCTTCTTCACCACTTCCGCGACGAGGTCCGCCCGGCCTTTCTGCGAAGCCCAGGCGGCGGCCTTCTCGGGTTCGTTCACGGCCCACTGGGAGAAGTGGGACTGCTGTTCCTCGGGCGTCGCCTTGGCTTCGAACTGCTGCATCCAATCGGCCGTCTTCTCCGCCGCGGTCCTCCCCGCGTAAGTCAGGACTGTTGACCGCACACGGGCGATATCCTCCTCCGGAATCCCGGAGCGCTCCACCTCGCCGATCAACGACCGCGCCGCCTCCGGGTCGTTGTAAGCGAGGGTCCAGCCCAGTTGCCGCAAGTACTGCTGTAGCATCGAAGGATCGGGCAGCGCGGCGAGTTGGGAGATCAGTTTTCGCCGGGCCTCCTCCGTCCCGCTGGCCTCTCCGGCAAGCGCGGCGATCACTCCGTTTCTCGCCACCGGAAGGTCCGTGAGAACCTTCACTGCTTCCGCCGGGCTGCGCAGCGCGAGCATCTTGCCCGCGGTATTCCCGATCGAGTTTTTCACTAACCGTGACTCGACGGTGGCCGCCCAGCGCAGGGCTGCCTCCGGGTCCTGGTCCGCCCAAGCCGTTGCGACGGAGGCAATCGCCATATAGTTTTCGTCATAGGGCGGTTGCGTCGCCTCCCGCGCCGCCGTCTCCGGGTCCATCTGGCCCCAGCGGAAGAAGAGCATGCCGATCAACATCCCGTTGACCTCACGGGCTGGCGTCTGCGGGATCTCCGCCAGGCCCGCCTTCACGTCATCGACCGAGAAGCCGCGGATGATTTCCCAGCACTCCGCGCATTCCCGCGGCGTCGGCTGGCTGCGCCCGGCGCTGTGGCGGATCCGGGTCAGCCGGTCGATCGGCTCGGTCCGGGACTTGGGAGCCATCGCCCGCCGCACCACCGATTGGATCGTCACCGGCCTGCTCCCGGCGGCATCCATCACGTGGCGCTCGGCCCGATAGCCAAGCCATGTGGCGAGCCCCAGCGCGCCGGCCGCGAGGAGGAGTCGGTATTTCCAAGCAAGCATGGGACAAATGAGAAACGGGCGGAGAATAGGGTCATGTTGTCTCCATGGCACGCGACGAATGTTGCGAGAGCCAAGGGAGAGTGTTTTCTACTCTAACTCAACCATTGGGGGCCGGAGGAGAGCAGTCAATCCGAATGCAAGACCCAAGCCGCGCAGCAGCGGGCGGACTCGCGTTTGAGAGGCAGGGTCAATCCACAGCTTGCCTGGACGCCGCGTCCGCGCGCGAAAAAGCCGGAGCAGGCATCAACCTGCTCCGGCCCGTTGAATTCGACTTGGATCGTCTAGCGCGTTGATGCCGCTTCGTGCTGCTCCTCCGCAGCCTCGAGCGCGGCACGCTCCTTGGCAATTACGCGGACGAACTTCTTCAAGCTCGCCGACCAATCGGCCAGCAGCGCCTTCGCGTGCGGGCTACCCGTCTTCTCCGCGTGCCAAGTGACGAGCTGCTTCAATTCCGCGACGTCCTCGGCACGCTGCACGGGCAGGGGAACCACCATCTCGGGATTGATCCGGGAGTAGAAGCGGCCGTCCACGTCATAGACGAAGGCGGTGCCCCCGGACATACCCGCGCCGAAGTTCTTCCCGGTCTTGCCGAGGATGACGACGGCACCGTTGGTCATGTATTCGCAGCCGTGGTCGCCCACGCCTTCGACCACTGCCGTGGCTCCGGAGTTGCGGACCGCGAAGCGTTCGCCCGCGCGGCCGTTTGCATAGAGGTAGCCGCCGGTGGCACCATAGAGGGAGGTATTGCCCAGGATGGTGTTCGTCGCCGGATTGAACTTCGCATCGGGAGACACCTTCACGACGATCTCGCCGGCGGCCATGCCCTTCCCGGTGTAGTCGTTCGCCTCGCCCGTCAGCTCGATCTTCACCCCGGAGACGAGGAAGGTCCCGAGGGATTGCCCCGCGGAGCCGCGGAGCTTCAGCGTGACCGCCGTGTGGCCGTTGAAGCCGCGGTCACCGTGGATCTCGGCGATGCGACCGGAAAGGCGGGTGCCGATATTCCGGTCCGTATTCACCACGTCGTAGCTCAGCTCGACCGGCTGGCGGTCGGGCAGGACCTTGATGGCTTCCGCGATGGCGTCCGGGGTGGAGGCGGCACCGTATTCCGGCGTCTCTTCGGGGATTTCCCCGGTGCCCACCGCTTTCGCCAGATCGCGCAGCACCTGCAGGTCGAGCGGCGTCCGGGAGATTCCGTCGTTGCGCTCCTTCGCGCAGATGCGGGAAATCGAAGATTCCTCGACCCCGTGATGCTTCGCCAGGTCGGGAACCACGTCCTTCAACACGGGGCCCAGGTCGATCAGGTTCGCCTTCGGGTGGCCGGGTACCTGGCGCTGGCGGAGGAATTCGGGATGGCCTATCAGCTCGTCCAGCGTGCGGATGCCGAGCTTCGCCATGATCTCGCGAGCTTCACCCGCCACGCCGTTGAAGAAGTTGATCACCATTTCCGGGGTGCCCTTGAACTTCGCGCGGAACTTCGGATCGGTGGTCGCGATGCCGACCGGGCAGTTGTTCAAGTGGCACTTGCGGACGTAAACGCAGCCCATCGCGATCATGGCGATGGTGCCGAAGTTGAATTCCTCCGCTCCCAAGGCTGCCGCGATGATGATGTCCTTCCCGTTGCGCAGGCCGCCGTCGGTACGGACGATGACGCGGTCGCGCAGGTTGTTGAGGAGCAAGGTCTGCTGGGCCTCCGAAAGTCCCAGTTCCCACGGCGAGCCGGCGTGCTTGGTGGAAGAGAGGGGCGACGCGCCCGTGCCGCCATCGTGGCCGGAGATGAGGATGGTGTCCGCACTGGCCTTCGCCACGCCGGCGGCAACGGTGCCGACGCCGGTTTCCGCGACTAGCTTTACCGTCACGCGGGCCCGCGGATTCACTTCCTTGAGGTCGTGGATAAGCTGCGCCAAGTCCTCGATGCTATAGATGTCGTGGTGGGGCGGCGGCGAAATGAGCTGCACTCCCGGCTGCGTGTGACGCAGGCGGGCGATGAGCGCGTTCACCTTCTGGCCCGGGAGCTGTCCGCCCTCGCCGGGCTTCGCTCCCTGCGCCATCTTGATCTCGAGCTCGTCGGCATTGACCAGATAGTGCGCGGACACCCCGAAGCGCCCGGAGGCCACTTGCTTGATCCAAGAGCGGGCAAAATCGCCGTTCGGATAAGGCTTGAAGCGCACCGCGTCCTCGCCGCCTTCGCCGGAGTCGGACTTCCCGCCGATGCGGTTCATCGCGATTGCCAGCGTTTCGTGGGCTTCCGGGGAGAGTGCGCCCAGCGACATCGCGGCGGTGGTGAAGCGGCGGCGGATGCTCTCGACCGGCTCCACCTCGCCGATCGGGATCGGACCGGAAGCCGCGGGCACGAATTCGAAGAGGTCCTTGATCGCCACCGGAGTGGTCTCAAGCTGCACCTTCACATACTCCTCGTAATCCTCGGATTTTCCGCTCTTCACGAAAGTGTGGAAATTCTTGATCCCGTCCGTCGTCCACGCGTGGCGCTCGCCCGATTTGCGGTAGCGGTTGTAGCCGGGATCGCCGAGGTCGAGGGTTTCGCCCGCGGGAACCTGCCTTTCAAAAGCAGCGCGATGGCGGATCAGGGATTCTTCCGCAATCTCCGCGAAGCCGATGCCCCCGACCTTCGACTGCACCCCTGTGAAGGAGAAATCCACCACTTCGCTACCGATTCCGATCGCTTCGAAGATCTGTGCTCCCTGATAGGAGTTCAGCACGGAGATGCCCATCTTGGACATGATCTTCAGCACGCCCTTCTCCAGAGCCTTGGCGTAGTTGGCCATCGCCTTCTCCACGCTGATGCCGTCGAGCTTGCCCTTGCCGGCATCGGCGGCCACGAGTTGGCGCACCGTGGCGAACCCCAGATAGGGGCTGACAGCCGTGGCCCCGAAGCCGAAGGCGCATGAAATCTGGTGGGTGTCCCGGACTTCGCCGGATTCCAGCACCAGCGAGCAGCGCATGCGCTTGCGCACGCGGTTCAGGTGATGGTGCACCGTGCCGGTAGCCAGAATGGCGGGAACCGGCACGCGTTCGGCGGAGGAAGCGCGGTCGGAAAGAATCAGGATGTTGACGCCTTCTTCCACGGCCGCCTCGGCTTCCGCGCAGAGTTCATCCAAACGGGCCTTCAGACCGGCATTTCCCGCGGAAGCGGGCCAGGTGATATCCAGCACGCGGGCCGGAAAGCCGTGTTCGCCCAGATGCTTGATGCGGTCCACCTGGTGCTCGAAGAGGATCGCCGACTCCAGATTGACGATGCGGCAATGCTCCGGCGTTTCATCGAGCAGATTGCGCTCGGGCCCCAAGCCCGCCGAGGCGCTCATCACCGCCCACTCGCGGATCGGGTCGATCGGCGGGTTCGTCACCTGCGCGAAGCGCTGCTTGAAGTAGGTGAAAAGAAGGCGCGGGTAGGTGGAAAGCACCGCGAGCGGAATATCGTCGCCCATGGAGAAGACTGCTTCCTGCGCGCTCTTGATCATCGGCGGGAAAACCATGTCCAGTTCCTCCAGCGAGATGCCGTGGGCGACCTGTTGGCGGGAAAGATCGAGAGCCGAAAAGTCCTCTGCCGGTGCCAAGGCCTCGGGAGAGCAGAACTTCCGCAACTCCAGCCGGTTTTCGTCGATCCACTGGCGGTAAGGCTTCTGCTTGGCGAGCGCCTCCTTGATCTCCGGATCGTTGCGCAGTTTGCCGGTTGACGTGTCCACGGAGAGCATCTGGCCAGGGCCGAGGCGACCCTTGCGGATCACCTTGGCGTCGTCGATGACCACGGCGCCCGCCTCGGAGCCGATGTAGAGCAGGCCGTCCTCCGTGAGCTTGTAGCGCGAGGGGCGCAGGCCGTTGCGGTCGAGCGATGCGCAGATCTTCGTGCCGTCCGTGTAAACGAGACCCGCGGGGCCGTCCCAAGGCTCGGAGAAGGAGCGGATGTATTGGTAGAAGGCGCGGAGATCGTCGGAGATGTCCTCGTCGTTCCGATACGCCGGGGGAACCAGCATGCACATCGCGTGCTCCAGCGAACGCCCGGAGAGCACCAGCACTTCCAGGGCATGGTCGAGCGAGGCGGAGTCCGACTCGTGCTCGTTCATGAGGTCGTGCAGCAGCGCGATGTCGTCGCCCCAGATCGGACTGGAAAAGAACTCCTCGCGGGAGGCCATCCAGTTGCGGTTGCCCTCCACGGTGTTGATCTCGCCGTTGTGGCACATCATCCGGAAAGGCTGGCCAAGCGGCCAAGCCGGGAAGGTGTTCGTCGAGAAACGCTGGTGGTAGAGCGAGATCGCCGTCTGGAAATCCGGGTCCTGCAGATCGCAATAAAAGGCGCGCAACGCGGCGGGCATCGCCAAGCCCTTGTAAGAGATGAGGCGACTCGAAAAGGTCGGCATGTAGAAGCCGTTGACATCCTTCGTCTTCCGCTCGATTTCCCGGCGGCAGAGGAAGAGCTGGCGCTCGTAATGGTCGCCATCCCAGCCCGCGGGCTTCTTCAGCAGCAAATGCTCGATGTGCGGGCGGCTTGCCAACGCGCTCTTGCCA
>CBIHMP010000208.1:0-7193 GCA_966211015.1 uncultured Luteolibacter sp.
GAGGTGGCAGCGAGACTCATTCGTCAGGAGGAGCACGATGAAACCTCGATCGGACCATCCAAAAACGCGGTCCTATCAAAACCTCGTACGCCGCTCGACCACCCGTGATAGTAGGGACCGTGACCTGGCGATGAGCCGCCGTGCGCTCATCGCTGGCAGTGCCGCCGGCGTTGCGGCTGGCGCGCTGGGATGGATGCCCATTCCCGGTATCCCGGACTCCGCCGTGGTCCGGGCGCAAGACGTGCCTCAAGGCGGCACGCTGACGTATGCGCTCAACTTTGACTTCGACGGCACGCTTCATAGCCCGCTCGACAATCCACCGGTCACACCGCGTCTCTTCCAGACGCTGGAGAGACTCCGGCGGGAAAGAGGCGCGCTGTGGGGGATCAATACCGGCCGCTCCATCGCCCACGTGGCGGAGGGACTCGCGGAGGGCCGCTTCCCCTTCACGCCGGATTGGGTGGTGGCACGGGAGCGGGAAATCTGGCTGCCTACCTCCGGGGGACGCTGGACGCCTTTCGAACCCTGGAACCACACCTGCGACAAGGATCTGCGCGCTTTTTTTAAGGACGTCAGGGGAATCCTGGAAGCGATCCGGCACGAGGTGGAGGAACACACCGGGGCGACGTGGATCGAGCAGCCGGGGGATCCCGCCGGCCTGGTCGCCCGCACGGAGGAGGAGATGGCGTGGATCATCGGTCGGGTGAAATCCCTCGCCGCCGGAGAGCCCCTGCTCGGCTGGCAGCGGAATTCCATCTGGCTGCGCTTCGGGCACAAGAAATACCAGAAAGGCAGTAGCTTGGCGGAAGTGGCGCGTCATTTCGGCCTGAGCCGCACGGAGACCTTTGCCATCGGGGATAGTCACAACGACTTCGAAATGCTGAGTCCGGAGGTGTCGGCCATGTTCGCATGCCCGGCGAATGCGGTACCCGAAATCCGCGAGCATGTGGTGGGCCTGGGCGGTCACGCCTGCCTCCTCGAACACAGCGAAGGGTGCGTGGAAGCGATGGAGTTCTTCTTCGGCACGGGGAGCTGACCGCCGCTCACGGCCGCGTCATGCGGCATCCCGGGCCGGGGAGACACGCAGCATCTTCTTGCATCCCCGGCATTCCGAGCGCTCCATGATGACAACATGGCCGTCCTGAAACGCGTCTTCAAGCTCGTCCTGAAATATCCCTGGCGCGCGGCGATCTCGCTGGCCATGGCCATCGCCTGCACGGTGCTGGTGCTGGTGCTCCCCACGGTGACCCAGGTGCTCGTGGACGAGGTGATGGGAAAGCGCCGCGGGGACCTCCTTTTCAAGACGGCGGCGCTGGGGATCGGGGCGATCTTCTTGCGCCAGCTCCTTTTCACGCTGCGCACCTACGGGAACAATGCGCTGGAGCAGCGCCTGATCCACGACCTCCGGCGAAAGCTCTATGACAAGCTGCAGCGGCTCCCGATCAAGTGGTTCGATTCCAACTCGTCCGGAGAGATCATGTCGCGAGTGGCCAGCGACGTGCCCTCCACCGACCGGGTGATCGTCGAAACCATCGATCAAGCGATTCCCGCCGTCCTCCAGTTTCTCATCATGGCGGGCTGGATGTTTTACAATAGCTGGGAACTGGCCCTGGTGACACTGGCTCCGCTACCGATCATCGGGCTGATCACCACCCTCTACTCCCGCGTGGCGGAGCCCCGGTGGCGCGAGTCTTCGGAAGCTTCGGCCGCCTTGAACGCGCTGCTCCACGACAATCTGGCGGGCATCCGCCAGATCAAGGCCTACACGGTGGAGCCGGAGGCGCTGGATCGCTTCGACGCCGCGAGCCGGCGCGTAGGAGAGAAGCACATGCGCGTGATGAAAGGGCAGGCGCTCGTCTGGCCCGGCGTCTCGCTGCTCGCGGAGTCCGGGATCATCCTGATGCTCGGCTGCGGCACCATGTGGGTGCTCCAGGGAAAGATGGCACCGGGGACGCCGATGGCTTTCCTGGTGGCATGGGGTTTCCTCTTCGACCCGATCTCGCGGATCAACACGCTCACCCAGCTCTACCTCGGCGGAAAGGTGGCGGCGAAACGCGTCTTCGACATCCTCGATCTCCCCGATGAGTCCCATCTCACGGACGGGGAAAGACCCGCCGACTTCAAAGGCCGCGTCGTCTTTGAAGACGCGGGGTTTTCGTACGACCCGGACTCGCCCGCGGTTCAGGGAATCTCCATCACGGCGGAGCCCGGCATGACGGTGGCGCTAGTGGGCCCCACGGGAGCCGGCAAGTCCACCGTCCTCAATCTTCTGACGCGTTTCTACGAAACGGACAGGGGTCGCATCCTTCTGGACGATCATCCCATCGAGACCCTTTCCAAGGAATGGCTGCGCGATCACACCGGCTACGTCACGCAGGAGAGCTTCCTCTTCAACACCACCCTCCGCGATAACCTGCGCCTGGCGAAGCAGGATGCGACGGACGACGAAATCTGGGCCGCGCTCGACAACGCGAACGCCGCATCCTTCGTGCGGGAATTGCCGGAGAAGCTGGACACCGTCGCCGGTGAGCGCGGCGTCCGCTTTTCCGGCGGCGAGAAGCAGCGTCTTTCCATCGCCCGCGCGCTCCTGAAGAACCCGCCGCTGCTTCTGCTGGACGAGGCAACGTCCGCGCTCGACAACGAGACCGAGAGGCTGGTGCAGCAAGCGCTGGAGACGCTGCGGTCCGACCGCACCTCTTTCGTCATCGCCCACCGGCTCTCCACCGTGCGGCAGGCGGATCTGATCTGCGTGCTGGAGGACGGCAAGCTAGTGGAGTGCGGAAAACACGAAGAACTCTTGGCAAGAGGCGGCTTGTATTCGCGGCTATGCGAAGCTTCCATTCGCGAATAATCCCGTCCACGCTCGCTGCCCGCCACATGGAAACCGTTCTGCAACTCCCCGAATCCGAAGATCCCTGCACCATCAAAGAAGTCGTCGAAGCTCTCCGGAAGGAGAAGCTTTTCCCCCGCCACGAATCGAAAAACTGGGGGGACTGGATCCACTTCGAGGGTCACCGCACGGTCATCAGCATCGAGTCGATGCGCGGCCTCACCAGTTCTGCCACGGTGGAGCATTCGGAAGATGAAAGCGAGGAGCTGGCACCGGCGATCCTCCGCGCTTTCGGCCGCCTTGGCTGGGTCGGGATAGGCGAGGACGGCGAATACGCGCTCGACTGATTTCCGGTACCGCTCCACGCCGCCAGCAAGAGCGGACGCACCTTCGGCATTCCCTTTGGAGCTTGGAGGCGGGCGATTCCCGGACTTCTGTATGGGACCATGATGTTTGATCGCCGCCGCTTTCTGGCCGCCTGCGCGACCGCCGCCCTTTCACCGCAGCCGCTCCCCGGGCAAGAGCAGAAGCATGCGGGGAAGAAGAAAGGCTGGGCCGGTGGGGATACGGAGATGCACAAGCTTTTCGGCGCCCACTGGTACTACACCTGGTGGCCGGGGGGGAACGAATCGAAAGCCGCTTCCTTCGTTCCGATGGTGAAGGAGGAGAAGCACATCCATTCCCTGCATGCGATCGAGAACATGCAGGGGGTCGATCACCTGCTCGGCTACAATGAGCCCGAGCGGAAGGATCAGGCGAACATGCCGCTGGCCCGGTGCCTGGAGCTCTGGCCGAGGCTCATGGCGCTCGCGGAGAAAAAGCAGCTCCGCCTCGGCTCGCCCGCGCCCTCCTCCGATGGCGGCGGGATGGCTTTCCTCGAGGCCTTCATGGAGCAGGTAAAAGAGCGGAAGCTGCGGGTGGATTTCATCGCCCTCCATTGGTATCGGAGCCGCGATCCCGGGGCCTTTGAGAGCTGGGTGAAGGAAATCGCGAGAAAGTACAAACGCCCGGTCTGGATCACCGAGTTCAACGGCTGGAACGGACCGGAGAAGGAGAACTACGATTTCCTCCGCAAGGTGCTTAAATTCATGGAGCGCAGCAAGGATGTGGAGCGCTACGCCTATTTCGAACCCGGCAAAGGAAAGGATCACAGCCTGCTCAAAGCGGACGGCAGCCTGTCCCGCATGGGTGAGGCTTACCGGGACGCAGGTTCCTGAGAATCAGGCCGCGGGAATTTTGATGCGAATTTTCTCTTGCCCGTCCGTTTCGCACGTGTAGAACCCGCCCACGCGTTTCGCGACGCGGGCGTAGCTCAGTGGTAGAGCGCCACCTTGCCAAGGTGGATGTCGTGAGTTCGAATCTCATCGCCCGCTCCATTCATTTTCAACGATTTGGCCAGCTCACGCTGGCCTTTTTCGTTTTCAGGCGGTGCCAGCAAAGTGCCACTTAGTGCCACCTATTTCCTCGCAAAGGACCCCGTTTTTGCCCCAATCCGGGTGAGTGACGACGCGCTCCCCTGATCCCGAAGTTTGATTCCGGTCGCCAGAAGTGGGTCCTTTCCATCCCCCCGTTCCTTTCCCCCACGGGAAAGCGACAGCGCCTCTTCTGGGACCGCGGGAAAGAGGAGGAGGCGAAGGTGCACGCGAAGCGCCTTAGAGAGGGCCTGAGCCACTTCAAGGACCAAGCGAAGCACATCCGCCCCGACCTCATGGAGGCGGCCGTGAAGTGGGATCAGGTCGCCGTCGAATTCGGCTTCCAAGGCCTCGCCCACTTCTGCGCGGTCAAGTTCGAGGAAATGGAGCGGCAGAGCGCCTCGCCGGCCTTCGGAGAGCTGCTGGACGCCTTCGTGGCCGATCATTCGAAGAACTGGTCCGCCCAGTACCTCGGCAAGCGCTGGCGGCCCTTCCGGAAGCGCCTGCACGAGCTCGAGGAGGTCCGGATCTCCCAGCTCGACCAGCAGCGCTGGCGCGATTGGCTCGCGGACTGGAAAAAGACCGCGAAGCCCTCCCCTCACACTTACAACCAGCAGCTCGGCATGCTGCGCTCCCTCTTCGAGCTGACCGCGGCCAAGAGGGTCCACCCGATCAATCCCTTCGACGACTTCCCCGGCGCCAAGGACCGGAAGCTTCACGTTCCCGTCTCCACTCCCGCCGAGGTCCGCCGGCTGCTGGAGACCGCCTGGGAACACGACCGGGAGATGGTGCCCTACTTCGCCGTCTGCTACTTCGCCGGCCTACGACCCGATTCCGAGGCACGCCGCCTCAAGTTCGAGCACATCGATTGGAAAGCCGGCCACATCCTCGTCGACGTCACCAAGACCGCCGACCTCAATCCCCGCCGCTACGTCGACATCGAGGACGCCCTCCGGGTCTGGCTCCGCCCGTGGATGCGGCGCAAGGGCCTCATCATTCCGGACAACTTCACCAAGCGCCGGCGACGCCTCATCTACGGCTACCACACCACCCCCGGAGCGACCATGTCGGACGAGTCCCGCTGGAAGCCCCTCGTCCCCTGGGGTCATGACATCACCCGCCACAGCTACGGCTCTTATTGGGAAGCCGCCCACCGCGGCCAGTCCGGCTCCCGGGAAAAGCTCGTCTCGAACCTCGGCCACGCGAACTACAAGACCTTCGAGCGCTACTACCGGAATGCACGGCCGCCAGCGGAGGCGGAAGTCTTTTGGTCGGTCGCGCCGCCGGCCGATGGGAAGATCATAGCAATCGCCTGAGCAACCCTCAAACACTCGTCACCCTCGTTTTACGCCCGCTCTCAGCTTCTGAGCGGCTGCGTCAAGCAGAGCCTCCTTATCCCGCCTCAGAGGCCGTCTGAAAAATAACTCATGATGCGATTCTGGCGAGCATGCGCTTGCTCATCGACAGGTAGATCATCGCTTCCGAGTGCGTCGGTTTAACCTCGTAGTCCCGCACCAGGCGCCGGGATTGGATGAGCCAGCCAAAGGTCCGCTCCACGATCCATCGCTGCGGTAGCACCTTGAATCCGGTCATGTCGTCGCTACGCTTGACGATCTCCAGATCCACTTGCCGGTGGCGCGGCAAGTTCGCGACCTCGCCTTCCAGCGCTCCGGCATAGCCTCCATCGGCCCAGATCTTCTTGATCCAACCGAAGCTCCGGGTCAGCAGCCCGGTGAGCAGGGCACGCGCTCCGTCCCGGTCCTGAATGCATGCCGGGGTGACCGACAGGCCGAGAATAAAGCCCTGCGTGTCTACCAGGACGTGTCGCTTTCGTCCTGTAATTTTCTTACCTCCGGCCGCGGCGGGAAAGAGAATGCCGGGCCGCACCCAGTCGCTCGCCACGAGGCAAACCTGCGCCGGTCGGGTTTGGGCCGACCATTCAATCATGGCTGCTCGCCATACCACTCCCGGAGCCATGTCTCCATCAGCTCGATTTCGTCGGTCTGCGATTCCACGATCGAGTGGCATAGTTCGATCAGCTCCTCGTGAAACGCGCGGTCCTCACATCGGGAGGCGGCGCGCACCGCGCCGGCGTGGTGACGGATCATCATCTCCAAAAAGGCGATTTCGAAGTCCTCGCCCGAGAGCTCCGCCAACTTCTCCATGGCCTTCTCCCGGCCGGGCTTGGGCTCGACTTGGTAATCAATGCCGTACCAGTCGCTCAGCCAACCTTCCATGACTTCGATTTCTGCGGCCTGCGTTTCGGCAATCGACTGGCAGAGCATTTCGAGTTCGGGGCTGACGTCCTTCTCAAGGCAGATCTCGGCCATGGCCACACCCATGGCGTGGTGCTGGATCATGTCGGTCAGGAATTTGACCTCGAATCTTGCCGCAGCCCGGGTGGGTGCGGGTTCACTGCCCGCCGCCGGGAGCGACAGCAAAGGTAAACCGGCAAATGCCAGCAGCAGGACAGGGAGTTTCAGAAGCGTTGTGAGTGCCTTCATGTTTGGAATTTGTTGGCGGTGGTTAACCTCGATAATGCCGATGCCAGGAGCGCAGTCTCCGCATACGCCGTGCCGCCACTGTCCCGATGATCTTCGTTCGTTCGCAGGTTGAAACAGCCCGTAGGCATGGCTTTGCCTCCATGGGGACGCAAGACGCAACGGCTGACGAAACGCGCGGGCGATCGATCCAGCAAGAGGAGCAGGTTGCAATTCCCAGGAAGAGGGAATGAATCGAGTTCCAGCAGCAGCGGCGAACGGCGCCCTCCGAGCCCGCGTCAGAGCAGAGCTGCGTCCGCCACCTGACTGTAACAAAGCTGACTAAAGCCGCGGGTTCCATGGGCTGCGGAGTGAACCATCGAGCACTAAAGAGGCTTATAAGTGCCTATCGGGGGTATGGCGGGCTGCGCACCCACGCGATCCCGTAGAGTCCGTGAATCGGCTTTTCAA
>CBIHMP010000209.1:0-7189 GCA_966211015.1 uncultured Luteolibacter sp.
CTCGAAGGCGGAGGAGCTGATGAAACCGGGGGCGAGTCTTTCCTCCGCCGAGCGGCTGGAATTGTACCACCGGCAGTATTGGTTCCGCGTCCTCGACTCGGTGGCGGAGGACTTTCCGGCGCTGCGCCGGATGGCGGGGGAGGAGAAATTCTGGGAGCTGATCGAAGGGTACCTGCAGGCCTTCCCCTCCGGCAGCTTCACGTTGCGGCATCTCGGCCGCTCGATGGCGGCCTACCTCGCCTCGGCCGACAGCCTTGATGAAACGAGGTGCCGCTGGTTTTCCGCTCTCGCGGAGCTGGAGTATGCAGGCATGGAAACCTTCGAGGCGGCGGAACGCGAGCCCCTGGCTCCCGAAAAGCTGGCAAACGAAGAGATCGAGCTGCAACCCTACGTCCGCCTGCTCGCGCTGCCGGTACCGGCGGATCTTTGCGCTCGATGGGAGACCTTTGCACCGGGTGAGGAAACCCCGATCTGGCTGGCCGTATGGCGCGGTCCGCAGGGCACGCACGTGACCCGGCTGGAAGCGGCCGCATTCGAGCTGCTATGCCGCCTTCAGAAGGGCGGGCGCCTCGATGAACTCTTCTCCGAAACGGCGGAACCGGAACCGGCTCCCGAAGAGGTACAACGCTGGTTTTCCGAGTGGCAATCGCGCGGATGGATCACCTCCCGCGGCAGCGCGGTGGTCGAGCTCGCGGCACGGGCCGGGGAGGACTGGAGCCGCGTGGACAAAATGGGATCCCAAGCCGTCGCCATGGAGGATTGAGCTGTTGCAGCGCACCGGATTCTCCCGAGACTCCCGGCATGCCCCGCTTTCCCCGCAGCGCCTACGACCAGACCGGCGGCCTCGTGTATTTCCCGCGCATGTGCGACAAGATCCGCCTGCAGGCCGCCGGAGAACTCGGCGAGGAGTATTTCGACTACCTCGGCAAAGGTTTCGACGGCCGGATCTGCGCCTTCCTACGGGTGCCTTACGAGGACGTGAAAGCGCGCGTGCTCGCAGGGCAGACCGACGAGGAGGTGCTCGCGTGGTGCCTGGAGAACGGCCGCGGGATCGAGGACATCGACTACCTTGTATGGGATGGCTTCGCGAGGAAGCGGGGTTGGCGCGACGAGGACGGCGGCTCGGACTTTCTCGCGAATGCGAAGATGGCCGCCGGTTTCGCGGAGCGCGGCGAGCTGCTCACCCTGTTCGACTTCTACGAGCACGACGAAGGCCGCGCATCATGAGCGAGGAGCCGCGCCAGCACCCGAGGGACCCCCTCCATGGCGTGACGCTGGAGACGATCCTGCGCACCCTCCAGGAGCGGCACGGCTGGGAGGAAATGGGGCGACGGATCCGCGTGCGTTGTTTTCAGGACAACCCCAGCGTCAAATCCAGCCTGACCTTCCTCCGCAAAACCCCTTGGGCGCGGGAGAAGCTGGAAAACTGGTACGTGTGGGAGATGCGGAAACGCCAGTGAGGCGGGCTAGGTTTCCACGAGGGCCGCTACTTTGGCACCCCGGGTGCGGCGTAACTTCAGGCCACCCCTGCCCGCGACGATGAAGCCCGCCACCAGCGCGGCGCAGATCACGGGCTCAGGTAAAAGAAGCCGCCCCACGCTGGAAGAGGGGCGTCGAGTCCGTGCCGGGACATCAGCCACGCCAGCGGCGCGACGAGGAACGGAAAGGCCAGCACCAAGGACCAGCAGATCACCTGCCAGCCGCCGATTTCCCGCGCCAAGCGCCCACCCTCCGCATAGCCGAGCGCGGCGAGGATCACCCCGAGCAGGAGGGCGCCGTCTCCCGGTGAAACCGTCCCGTCGCCGGATGAAAGCGAAAATGCCGCCACGGTGAGGCTGCCGGCGATGCTCGCGATCCAGAAGCGAAGGGACGGCCGCTCGCCCGCGCGGAGGAACGCGGCGATCGCCGTGGCAAGCGGCAGCATCCCGAGCACCACCGCGCCGTGCGAGGCATCCACCCGCTGCATCGCCCAGGCGCTGCACACGGGAAAGCCGACGATCACACCGAGAGCGACAATGCCGAGCGCCCTCCACTGCGAGCAGGTCGGGCGACGCTGCTTCGTGAGAAAAAGCAGCAGGGCCGCCGGAATGGCGGCGACCGCCGAGCGGCCGAGCCCTACCGTCACCGGATCCAGCGCCGCCACCGCGAGCCGCGTGGCAGGCAGGGTGAGACTGAAGGCCAGCACGCCCAGCAGGCCGAAGACCATGCCCCCGCGCGCCGGTTCCCGCGGGGAACCGTTCATGGCGCGGGCCGCAGGAAATGCGGGATGAGTTTTCCCAAGGTCGCGACGGCTTCCAAAGTGCGCTCACCGAAGGCGAAGCCACAGGCCAGGCGGAAGCAATGATTCAAGCCGCCGGAAGCGGAGAAGATGGTGCCCGGCGCGATGCTGATCCGCTTTTCCATCGCCGCGGAGGTGAACGCCTCGGAATCGAAACCCTCCGGCATCTCCACCCACAGCACGAAGCCCCCGGCCGGCTGGTTGACCCGGGCGCAGTCGGGGAAGTGGCGGAGCACGGCCTCGCGTGTCTTCATGCACTGCTCCTTGTAGAGCCTGCGGATGCGGCGGAGATGGCGATCATAGCCTCCCGCGTCCAGGAATCCGGCGACGACCAGTTCGGACAGGGTGCTATTCCACGGACTTTGGATTCCCTTCAGGCGCCGGATCTCCTCCAGGTGTCCGCCGGGAATCACCCAGCCGACCCGCAGACCGGGCGCGATGGTCTTGGAGACCGATCCGCAATGGATGACGCGATGGCTGTGGACGGCGATCGAGTGGGGCCGCGCACCGTCGTGGGCGAGGTCGCCGTAAACATCGTCCTCGATAATGGTGAAGCCATGCAGATCGGCCAGATCGGCCAGCTCCCTTTTATGGGCCTCCGGCATCAGGCTGCCGATGGGATTGTGGAAATGGGGCTGCACCAGGCACGCCGCGATGCGGTGCTTTTTCAGCGATTTCTCCAAGGCCGGGATCACCAGACCCGTGCGAGGATCGACGGGAATTTCGATCACCCGGAGCCCGAGGTCCCGCACCAGGTGGAGCGTCCCGAAATAGGAAGGCGTCTCCACGGCGACGAGATCGCCGGGACGGGTGACGGCCCTCAGGGCCAGAAGCGTCGCTTCGGTGCCTCCCTGCGTCGTCAGGATCTCGTCGGGTGCCACCTTCAGACCGAGATCGAAAATACGCCGGGAGAGGGCGGCGCGCAGTTCCCGGCGACCCTGCGGAGGTGTGTAGCGCAGGGCCGCGGCCCCGTGCTTCCGCATCACCTCGCGGGTGATCGCTCCGAGCTTCGATTCCGGGACGATGTCATCCCCGGGCGTGGCGGAGCCGAACCGGACGAAGGCGGGATCTCCCGAAACCTCCATGATCGCCTCGAAGGCGGAGTCACGCCGGATGCGGATGGGCTTCGACGGACCGGTGGTGTAGGTGGGGAAGCGGTCCGCGCTCACCTTCGGCGGAGTCACGAAATAGCCCGAGCGGGGCCTCGCTTCGATAAGGCCCTCGTCCTCGAGCTTGCGGTAGGCCTCGATCACCGTGGAAATGCTAACGCGGTGCTCGCGGCTGGTGTGCCGGACCGAGGGAAACCGCGACCCCGGGGGAAAGGTGCCTGCCTGGATCAGTCCGGAGAGCGTGGAAAACAATTCCCGATAGAGCGGCAGGGCGGAAGGCATGGCGTCTCAGGATGCGGCTTGCCGACGATTTCTCCAGATACAGCCGGACGGAAAACGATCCAGTACAGATTCTGTACATGGGAAATAATCTTCAACTGTACCTACCCGCACGGCGAGACCGTGCCAAGTTGGGCTCGTCACACCCGCACCTGACCATGCCCATCATCATCAAGCTCCTCATCCTCGCCTTCCTCGTCGGGTGGACCTGGCTGGGGGGCTATCTCGTGATCAAATACGGAGCGCTTTTCGGCCCGAATGCCGACCACCGCGCGGAGAGCCCCGGGGCGAGATCCTTCGGCATCGCGCACATCGCGGCGGTCTGGGTCGGGGCCTTCGCGCTGGCGGTGTGGTTCCTTTTCCTCTGACAGCGGAGAGCCGCCTCATCGCCTGCGGCGGAGGAATCCGAGGCCTCCCAGCGCGGCCAGAGGCAAAAACGATGGCTCCGGCACGGTGGTGACGGAATCGAGGACGAAGGATGTACCGGGGCTGAAACGCCCGCCCGATAGCGCCACCCCCTCGATCCGGGAAAAATCGACGCCCTCGAACTTCGAGAAGGGAATATCCAGGACTGCCGTGTCCCGCGTGCCCTCCGCAAGATACACCTGCAGCGAATCGCCTCCCGTGGCGGAACTGATATTGATCTGGAAGCTGATCGTCTGAAGCAGGGTGAGATCCGAGAAAGTCAGGCGCAGGACATTCTCACCGTTGCCTATCACATTGACGGGGTCCTCGCTATTGGAGCGGTAGCTGAAATAGCCGAGCGTGTTTAAGCCGGGTGCCATCCAGGACTCGAAGCTGTAGCTCAAGCCCGCGCCCCCCGCCGTCGTCTCCATCCGGCCGCCGCCGTAAGGGATGCCGAAGTAGCGCCGCTCGAAATTCCCCGGGTTGTTGTTGATCTGCGAACTGCTTAGGTACCCGGGAGCCGCGGTCGCCGCGATCTGGATTCCTCCGAAGGTCTCCACCACCGCCGCCCCGGCTCGGGCGGGAGCATAGAGGGCCGCGAGGAATGACAACAGGACGAGGGAATTTTTCATGGCGCCTTTTCTTGAAGACGAGTAACCCGCTCTCGCCAACAAAAATACATTGTCACCACAAAAAATTCACATTGGCTTCAAAATTGAGGCTCGCGGCGGTCAATATTCCCGCTTCAGCAGATATTCTGCGATCTCCCGCAGCCGCTGGGCCTTCTTGCCGAAGGGCGCGAGAGCATCGAGAGCCTCCGTCGTGAGCTTGGCGGCTTCCTTGCGGGACTTCTCGAGGCCGAGGATGGCCGGGTAAGTCGCCTTTTCCACGGCCGCGTCCTTCCCGGCGGTTTTGCCGAGCATTTCGGTCGATTGGGTGACATCGAGGATGTCGTCGATCACTTGGAACGCCAGACCCAAGGCGCGGCCGAAGATGCTAAGCGCTTCCAGTTGCTTCTCCGTGGCGTTGGCAGTCATGGCACCAAGGCGGATGGAAGTCGTGAGGAGCGCCGCGGTTTTCGACTCGTGGATCTTCACGAGCTGCGCCTTGGTCAGCTTCTTCCCCTCTCCTTCCAAGTCCATCACTTGGCCGCCGATGAGCTTGGTGGAGCCGCCGCTCAGGGCGAGTTCCGCCACGTAGGAGGCGCCCGGGTAGCGCTTGGCGGGGCTGGTCTGTGCCAGAATCAGGAAGGCTTCGGTAAGGAGAGCGTCTCCGGTGAGCACGGCCATGCCCTCGCCATAGACCTTGTGGCAGGTCGGGCGGCCCCGGCGCAGGTCGTCGTCGTCCATGCAGGGGAGATCATCGTGGACGAGGGAGTAGGTATGGAGGATCTCCACCGCGCAGGCGGGCGGCATGGCGCTTTCCGCATCTCCCCCGCAGGCTTCGGCCGCGGCGAGGCATAGGATCGGCCGCAGGCGCTTGCCGCCCGCGAAGACGCTATAGCGCATCGCCGCGTGGATCGTGGCCGGCTTCTCTTTCGCCTTCGGCAGGAAAGCATCGAGCGCGGCATCGACTTCGGCGGCGCGGGTGGCGAGGTATTCCTTGAGATCCATGATGCTGGGGAAAAAGCGGCGGGTCTGACGCCAAGCGGCCGGGGCAATGCCGGCTCAGAGGAGCTCGGCGATCTGCACGGCGTTGAGCGCGGCACCCTTGCGCACCTGGTCCCCGACCACCCAGAGGTCGAGGGCGTTTTCCAGGACGAGGTTTTTCCGGATGCGGCCGACCAGGCAGTCATCCTTGCCGGTGGTATCGAGCGGCACGGGGAAAACCATCTTGGCCGGATCATCCACCACCTTCACGCCGGGCTTGCCCGCGAAGGCGGCGCGGGCGGCTTCCACATCGACCGGACGCTCGAACTGCGCGGTGATGGACACCGAATGCGAACGATATACCGGCACGCGCACGCAGGTGCAGGAAACCTTCAGATCCGCGTGACCGAGGATCTTCCGGCCTTCGTTGAGCATCTTCAGCTCCTCCTTGGTGTAGCCGTTGTCGGTGAAGACATCGACCTGCGGGATCACGTTGAAGGCGATCTGGCGTGAATAAACCTTCGGCTCGAAAGATTGGCCGGCGGCGATGGCCTTCATCTGCTCTTCCAGCTCCAGGATGCCCTGGGCACCCGAGCCGGAAACGGCCTGGTAGGAAGAGGCGATGATCGCCTTCAACCCGAAGGCCCGGTGCAGCGGCGCCAGCGCCATCAGGGAAATGATGGTGGTGCAGTTCGGGTTCGCGATAATTCCCCGCGGGCGGTTCTCCGCGGCTTCCGGATTGATTTCCGGCACCACCAGCGGGACGTCCGCATCCATCCGGAAGGCGGAAGAATTGTCGATCACCACCGCGCCGGCAGCCGCGGCGGAAGGGCCGAATTCCTTTGAAATCCCGCCGCCCGCCGAGAAGAGGGCGATATCCACGCCGGCAAAGCTGTCATGGGTGAGCTCCTGCACGACGACCTCCCGGCCGGCAAAGGAGATACGTTTCCCCGCCGAGCGCGCGGATGCCAGCACGGTCAGCTGGCCGACCGGGAAATTCCGCTGTTCGAGACAGAGGCGCATTTCTTCGCCCACCGCTCCGGTGGCGCCTACGATGGCGACGTGCTTGGCTTCGCTCATGATTGGTTTTCGGGAGCGGCGAGTGTAGGGCCGGAACCCCGTCTGGCAACCGAATCGTGCGCGGGCGCGCATCCGGCTTTTGCCTTGCGCGGCCAGCACGAACCGTTAGAGTCGCGCAGGGTGCGGATTACGTCCGGAAACCCGTGATACCAACCGAAAGCAACTACCATGAAACTCATCAAGATCGTTTCCCTCGCCGCAGCCGCTGTCGGAACCCTGCTCGCCGCTTCCTGCTGCGAAAGCCGCCCGGCCCCCGCCCCCTCCAGCCCGACCTACGTGGCACCCGCCAAGTAAGACGGGTCGGTTGCATGGACCTCCGGTCCCTGCACGATGACTCACCGCAGGGTGGACCGCCCGCCGGTCCGCCCTGCAATTTTTGACCTGCAATCATTTTTCTCGCGAAATCCGTAATACGCCTTTTGACTCGCGCCATGTGCCGCGTCATTGCC
>CBIHMP010000210.1:0-7173 GCA_966211015.1 uncultured Luteolibacter sp.
CACCTCCTCAGCCCGATCTACACCCTCACGCAGGCCGGGCCGGTGACTCTCAGTTTCACGCACCGTTATAGCTTTGAGGCCGACTTCGATGCCGGTGCCGTGCAGGTGAGCGTGAACGGGGGCGCATTCACCTTGGTGCCCGGTTCCGCCTTCAGCCAGAATTCCTACAACGCCACGGTTCCGGAGGGAGTCACCCATTCCTTGAAGGGGCTGACGGCATTCATGGGAAATTCGCCAGGTCATCCGGCATTCGTCACCAGTGTTTGCACGGTGGCGACGGGTGCGGTCGGCGATCAGGTGCAGGTGCGCTTCGCCGCCGCCTATGATGACAATACCATCGGCAATCTGACGCCGCCCGGATGGGAAATCGACTCGCTGCAATTGACCGGCGGTGTTCCCAGCCTGCTGACGCTCGAATGGCCCCTCGGCGTCATGCAGTACTCGGATAATCTCCAGCCGCCGTGGACCGATCTGCCGGGGACGAGCCCGCTGGTGATTGACGTGAAGGCCGCGCCGAAGCGGTTCTTCCGCCTGAAGCCCTGAGCGCGGGTCAGGGGAAACTCCTCAAGCGGGCGGTGGCTTTGCCCCGTCCGCTTTTCCGTGGCCGGCGGCGGCCTCCGCGAGCTCCTTACTTCTTGATCTCCTGCACTTGGCCGATCCCTTTCAGCTCCAGTTTGGCAGCCGTGGGAGCCGGTTTCGCGGGTTCCGGAGCAGGAGAGGGGGCCGGAGCCGGAGCGTCGGCCGTGGCGGGCTTTTCCGCTACCGCCTGCGGGGCAGGATCGGTAGTGGTGCGGATGGCCTGGAAGAGAAGATTATAGTTGTGGCGCACCGCGGAGGGGAAGCTCACGCGGCCGGGCTCCACGACCTTTTCGCGGAGCAGCTTCGAGGAAAGATCCGCCGTCAGGTCGGCCCCGACTTTCACCGCCGCGCCCACGCCCGGGACTCCGCCGCCGATCGAACCGCCGGTGCGGATCACCTCGCTGGAAATCGTGCGGCCTTGCAGCGCGAGATTCGATTGGGCCGATATGATCGAGCCGTTCTTGTCGATGGTCACTTCCAGCACTGCGTGATCGTCGCTGGCCAGCCACCCGCGCCGGTGGTCGATCCGCACGGACGCGAAGACGCCGCCGTCGGGGGTGGGAGTCAGTTCCGGCTTGTAGGTCCGGTAACCGGATCCGGAGAGATCGTAGTCGCAGGCGGAATTTCCCTTTGCCTTCCAGCCACCGAGGCTAGTACCGAAGGCTTCGAGGTCGATGCCCACGCCCGCATGGAGCGTGGTGATCAGCGATAGGACGAGGACGGGGCGGATCATGGGCAGGACGGGTGCGCGGGGAGGACTACCACCGCCAGCCGGGAAACCTTCAGTGAAAAATTCGCGGCAGTGTCACCCATTGTGGCGACTTGCTCCTCGGCACGGAGCCCGCGAAAGATTGAGATCTGTCTGACACGTAGCGCTCTCTGATTGCGAGGTCCTCATTTTCGCCGTGTGAATGTGCGCCCTCAAACACGTTTTTCTTATCCATGACTGTCACCCGATCCCTTTATTTCGGCCTCGCCGGCGCCACCGTCGTTTGCGTCGGAGCCGTTGCCGCCGCCGAACCGCTCGTTCAGCTCAAAAAAGGCGATCATATCGCCATCGTGGGCAGCGGTCTTGCGGACCGGCAGCAGCATCACGCGTGGCTGGAGGCTTTCATTCACCGGGCTTACCCGGAGCTGGAACTCACGGTGCGGAACCTCGGCTTTGCCGCGGATGAAGTAAACGTCCGCCCGCGGTCCGCCGATGTCCCGCCGCTGGAATACTTCCTGTCGATGAAGAAGGGGGATTACCAGGTGCCGGGGAATTCGCAGATCGTTTACAAGGCGGGCACCGATTTCGGTACGGACGTCATTTTCGCATACTGGGGCTTCAACGAATCATTTCGCGGCCCGGAAGGGCTGGAAAAATTCAAGAGCGACCTGGGCAGCTATCTCGATGCCCAAAAAACCGCGAACTACAGCGGCGAGGGCGCGCCGCGGCTGGTGCTCTTTTCTCCGATCGCGCACGAAGACCTGAAGAACCCCGACTTTTCCGACGGCGGGGCGAACAATGCCAATCTGGAGCTCTACACGAAGGCAATGGGGGAAGTGGCGAAGGCGAAGGGCGTGCCTTTCGTGGACCTTTTCACCGCATCCAGGGACCTGTATTCGAAGGCGGGATCCCCGCTCACGATCAATGGCATCCACCTGACGGAGGAGGGCGACCGCCAGCTCGCGCCGGTCCAGTTCAAGGCACTCTTTGGCAAAGAGCCGCCCGCCTTCGAGGACCCGCTGCTCGGCAAGATCCGCCAGGCGGTGCTGGACAAGAATATCGAGTGGCACCACCGCTACCGCACCGTCGATCAATACAATATCTTCGGCGACCGCTCCCGCATCGCCTATGAAGGCGTGACGAATGCCACCGTCCTCGGCGAGGAGCTGGCCCAACGCGACGTGAAGACGGCGAATCGTGACAAGCGGGTGTGGGCGGTCGCGAAAGGCGGCGACTTGAGGGTGAGCGACGACAACCTGCCGAAGGTGAATCTCGTCCCGCCGAACCGGAAGGACGAGGTGCCCTACCTGAGCGGTGAGGAGGCGATTCAACACCTCAAGACCCCGCCCGGGATCAAGATCGAGCTAATCGCCTCCGAGAAAACCGTACCGGATCTGATCAATCCGGTGCAGATGAATTTCGACACCAAGGGTCGTCTTTGGATCGCCGCTTGGCCGAATTACCCGGAGACCTCACCCACGACGGAATCCTTCGACAAGCTGCTGGTTTTCGATCTCGACCCGAAGACCGGGAAGATCGCCAAGACCACGGTCTTTGCCGACGGGTTGAACTGCCCGACCGGTTTCCAGTTCTACAAGGACGGCGTGCTGCTGATGCAATCGCCCGACCTCTGGTTCCTCCGGGATAGCGACGGCGACGGGAAGGCCGACCAGAAGGAGCGCGTGCTCCACGGCTTGGACGCGGCGGATTCCCACCATGAGACGAACTCGATGTGCCTGGAACCCGGCGGCGCGGTCTATCTGAGCGACGGGATTTTCCATCGCAGCAACGTGGAGACCTTCAACGGCCCCGTGCGCAACCGGGATGGCGCGATCTATCGCTACGAGCCGAATACGGGGAGATTCATGCGCCATGCGCCCTACGGGTTCGCCAATCCGCACGGCCGGGTCTTCGATTACTGGGGCAACGACCTGATCACGGATGCCACGGGGAACGCCAACTACTTCGGGCCGGCCATGAGCGGGCATCTTGACGAAGGCGCGCACCCGGGGATGCAGCAGTTTTGGAACCGCCCGTCCCGTCCCTGCCCGGGCACCGCCATCCTCACCAGCCGCCATTTCCCGGATGACTGGCAGGGCCTTTTCCTGAACACCAACGTCATCAGCATCCAAGGCATCTTCCGCGCGAAGCTGACGGAAGAGGGCTCCGGCATCAAAGGGGAGACGCTCGATCACCTTTTGGCCACGGACATCGCGAAGAACCCGAATTTCCGGCCCTCGGGGATCACGGTGGCCCCGGATGGCTCCCTCTATTTCATGGACTGGTCGCAGATGCTGATCGGCCACCTCCAGCATCACCTGCGCGATCCGAATCGCGACCACCAGCACGGCAGGCTCTACCGGATCACCTACGAAGGCCGTCCGCTGCTCAAGCCGAAGAAAATTGATGGCGAGCCCGTGGCCGCCTTGCTGGAGCTGCTGAAGGAGCCGGAGAACGACGTGCGGATGCGCGCGAAGATCGAACTCGGCAACCGCGATTCGAAGGAAGTGATCCGCGGCGTGAAAGCATGGATCAACCTCCTCGAGAAAAGCGATCCTGCCTTCGAGCACCACATGCTGGAGGCCTTGTGGGTCCACCAGTGGCACAATGTGGTGGATCTCGATCTGCTCGAGCGGATGCTCAAGTCGCCGGAGCCCCGGGCGCGCGCGCAAGCGGTCCGGGTGATGGGCTACTGGCGCGACCGCGTGCCGGATGCCCTGGCGCTCTTGAAAGTTGCCGCGGATGACGAAGCCCCGCGCGTGCGTCTGGAGGCCGTGCGCGTGGCCAGCTACTTCCGCCAATGGGAGGCCGCCGATGCCGCGCTCACCGCGCTCAAGCATCCTCAGGACTACTACATCACCTACTGCCTGAAGGAAACGATGCGGCAACTGACGCCGTGGTGGAAGCAGGCGATCTCCGATGGCAAGGCGCTCGCCGCCGACAATCCCGCGGGCGTGGAATACGTCATGGGCACCGTGAGCGGCGCAGACCTCGCCAAGCTGCCGAAATCGCCGGTCACTCTGACCGCGCAGCTCCCGCGGCCGGATGTGCCCGCCGCACAGCGCACGGAAGCACTTTCGGAGCTGGCGAAGCTCAGGGGCGGCTCGCAACTGGATGCCCTGCTCGCAACGCTTTCGCCCATTGCCGCGAAGGAGGGCGGCGCCACGGCGGATCTTTGCCGCCTGCTCCTGCTCCAGCCGGTTTCGGAACTGAAAACCGCGCGCGCGGAACTGCAGCAACTGGCCAATGGCAAGACCGCGCCGAAGGTCCGGCAGGCCGTATTGGCCGCGCTGATCTCGGTGGATGCCAGCGTCGAACCGGCGTGGAACGAGGCGGTGAAGTCCGCCCCGGCGCTCGTGGATTTCCTCGGGGCTCTTCCGCTGGTGCCGGACGCCGCCTTGCGCGGAACAGCTTTTGACAAGGTCATGCCGCTGCTTTCCTCCTTGCCGCCCCGGATCGCCGCCTCGCTTTCGAAAGGGAAGGCGGGCGGCGCCCGCTATGTGCGCCTCGAGCTGCCGCGCAGGGGCACCCTCACGCTTGCCGAAGTGCAAGTAACGGCAGGCGGGGAAAATGTCGCAGTCAGGGGCAGCGCGACCCAATCCAGCACCGCGAACGGAGCCCGGGCCAGCCGCGCAATCGACGGGAGGACGGATCCCGACTTCGAGTCCGGCACCCAGACGCACAGCGAAGAGGGCGAGAGGAATCCATGGTGGGAGCTCGATTTGAAAAGCGACCAGCCGGTCTCGGCGGTCACGGTGTGGAACCGCGCGGGCTTTGAAAGCCGCTTGGACGGTTTCACTCTCACCGTCCTGGATGCGAATCGTAAGGAGCTCTTCAAAAGGACGGGAAATCCTGCGCCTCGTCTCAGTTCCACGATTGAAGTGCCGCCGAGCGATCCATCCGGCGGTCTCCGCCGGGCCGCGATCCAAGCGCTGGTCAGCTTGGGCAAGGAGCCGCAGCAGGTCTTTGCCGGTCTGGCAGGCCTTATCAAAAAGAACCAGGAAGTGGTCTCCGCCGCCCAGGCAATTTCGCAGCTACCGCGGTCCGCTTGGTCGAAGGAACTGGCCGATCCCTTGGCGGGAAGCCTTGTGAACTGGGCCCGCAGGGTGCCCGCGGAGGAGCGCACGACGCAGGACTACATCGAGGTGGTGCAGGTGACGAACGATCTGATCTCGCTGATGCCGCCCGAGCGCGCTTCCGTCGCCCGGAAGGTGCTGCGGGACCTGCGGGTGAACGTTTTCGTGGTAAAGGCGGTCCGCGAGCAGCTCCGCTTCGACACCGCGCGGCTGGTCGTGGAAGCAGGCAAGCCCTTCCAGATCATCTTCGAGAATCCGGACGCGATGCCGCACAATATCGTCTTCGTGCAACCGGGCACCATGCAGTCGGTCGCGGAGTCCGTGCAGGCGCAGGCCCCCGATAAACTGGACGGCAAGGGCCGGGCCTATGTCCCGGAGAAGGATCCGCGGGTCATCGCGGCCTCCAAGCTTCTCGAGGCCGGGCAGAAGGAAACGCTCGACGTCACGGCACCGGACAAGGAGGGCAGCTATGAATTCGTCTGCACCTTTCCCGGCCACTGGGCGATCATGCACGGCAAGCTGATCGTGACGAAGAACGTGGACGCCTACCTTCAGGCGAACCCGGAAGCAGCGAAAAATTAACCGGAGCCTTCCCGCGGGGCGCGTTCAGTGCCCCTTCAGCCCGAAGATCTTCTCCGTCTGCGCCGCGGCCTTCACCTTGTGAATGTCCTTCACATAGGTGGCCACGGTGCCGAGCGCCGCCACCAGCGCCGCCCAATCATCCCCGTAGCCGGCACCCGGGATAATGTCCGGCACCAGATCCGCGGGCAGGATCAGGTAGCCCAGCGCACCCATGATCACGCCCTTCGCCCATGCGGGGGTGTCGCGATCGCGCAGGCAGTGATAGAGCGTGACAGCCGTGAGCACCGATTTGCGCCCGGCGACGAGGGCGTAGCGGGAAAGCTTCCGCCACAGGTTCGGCGCGGAGTACCAGCGGTCGGCGCGGTAGCGGGACGGTAGATCCTGGGACATCGGAAGGGGTGGCGGAGGAAAAGGTCCTCTACTGGCTCACAGGACCCATGGTGCCTTGGGAAGGCGGCGTTTCGGAGCTCGGAGTGCCCTCCTTAGGCTCCAGCGCGATCCCCTCCGAGGCGGCGAAATCCGCGAGCGCCATATCGGCCAAGGCTCTTTGCTCGGCTTCCTTCACCACGGTTCCGCTCATGTCCACGCTGTCGCGGGCCACGCGGGCGCGGCCTGCGGCCTTGCTGCGTTCTTCCTCCACCATCTCTTCCAGGCGGTTGAGGGTGTCGCCGGAGCCGCCGAGGGAGCCGACCATTCCGGCGGCCATCTCGTTGAGCTCCGCCATGGCCTTCTGGACTTTCATATCGTCGATGCCGCGGCGGAGCTGCTCGATCTTGTCCCGCGCGGCTTTGATGGCCACGTCGCGCGCACGCACCAGCTCCTTGTAGCGGGCCTCCGCGCTTTCGAGCTGGGCGTTCAGCTCCGCGTGTTCTTGATCGGTGTTCTTGTAGCGCAGGGCTGCCTCTCCGGCCGCCTCGCGCTGCCCCGCCTGGAGGAGCGCCTTGGTCTTCGCCTTCAGTTCTTCCTCTTCCTGGTTGAGCTTCTTCACCTGCCCCATCAGGCGCTCCACCAGGCCGGCGTGAGCCGCCAGACCTTGATTGAACTCGCTGATTTGCTTGCGCAGGTTCTCCTTTTCCACCTCGAGCAAGGCTTCGGGATTCTTCTTCTCGATTCCGCCGATGAAGAGGCCGAGGAATCCTTTGATGAGGTTGGCGATGCGGCTAAACATGGATGGAGGCGTTGGTCGCGCCTGCACCTTGGGTCAAACGGGCGGGAGGGGGCAAGTAC
>CBIHMP010000211.1:0-7127 GCA_966211015.1 uncultured Luteolibacter sp.
AGCGCATGCTCGCCAGAATCGCATCATGAGTTATTTTTCAGACGGCCTCTAAGGAAGCTGGGAAACCTGATAGTAGAGAGTCTTCCCCTCAAGATCGAGGTCTCCAGGGCCGCGCAGTGCGGTGAGATCCACACGATGGATATCGCCTTCCTTCGCGCGGAAGGAGAGGAGGAGTTCGCGGCGGCCGTCGGAGAGCACCGCGTGGTCGATGGGGACGGAGGCCTCACCTACCTTCGGAGAGCCATAGTCCTGATGGTAGAGGTAGCTGAAGCGGTCCATTGTGACGCCATCCGTGCCGCTGCCGATCGGCTGGCTGAAAGCAATGCGCAGGAGATGATCCTCTCCGGATTTCTCCAGGTGGACGGCTTTCACCGTAAATAGCTCGTCCAGCCCGGAAGGGGTGATTTTCACCAGACCCTCCGCACCGGCCCATGAGAGGTGGGTCTTGCCCACCCACAGCGTGCCGTCGGAACCGAAGGCGAGGCGGTGGTTGCCGTTGCCCAGGGAGGTACCGTCGAACATCGGGATCAAGGCCCCCTGCCGGAATCCTCCCACGTCATCCGGAAGGAAGCGGACCATGCGGTTCTGATTCATTTCACCGATCAGCACCTGCCCTGCGAAGGGGCCCCATGACGGGGGAAAAACGACGGGCTGGGCCGGGGAATTCGCCAGTTCACCTTGGGGAAAGCGGGCGGCTTCCTTCACCCGCATGCGATCGAGTTCCTCCTCGGGGATTCTCCGGGGATCGCCCTTGTTCCAGCCGTCCTGCCACACCAGGGAGGCGGGATGCCCGTGAAAACCACCCCGCTTCACCACGTGGAGTGGTGAAGTGCCGCGCCAGTCCCCCTGGTTGTCGGTCACCAGACGATTCCCTTCTCCATCGAAGCCGATGCCGTCGGGCGAACGAAAACCGCAGGCAAAAGGTTCCACGGATTTCCCGTCGGGGGAGATCCTCATGATCCAGCCGCGCCACGGCACGCGCGAGTACATGCGGCCCGCCTTGGTGGAACGCTTGCCCCAATTTCCGTCGTGCACCATCTGGCGGAAGTCCATCTCCCCGGTCTCCGACCAAGCCCCCCGGACTTCGGGGCGGACTCCTGCTCCGTTCGAGGCGACGTTGAGGGCGATGTAAAGGAAGCCGTCCGGGCCCTTGGCAGGGCCGAAGGCGAACTCGTGGTAGTTTCCGGTCATCCCGAAATCGTCGTAAACGGTCTCGTAGTCATCGGCGCGCCCGTCGGCATCGCTGTCCTTGATCCGCGTGAGTTCGGCCCGTTGCATCACGAGGAAGCCGGAGGCCGACTCGACGACGAGACCCAGAGGTTCCTGAAGGCCCTCCGCGAACTTCGACCAGGAGTTCGCGGCAGGATCGAAGATCATCAGCTCCCCGCGGTGGAAGACCGCGGCTACCCGGCCATCGGGCATCACTCCCACGCCGCCGATCTGGGGATCGATCCCGGAAGGATTCGGTACTTTCTCGACCTGAAAGGGCGCGGCGGACGCGGCAAGCGAGAGCAACGCGAGATAACAAAGTGAGCGGATCATTTCCAACGGAGGACGAGGGTAAAGGAAGCCGAATGCTTCCGCTCGATGGACGGTGTGCCGGTGCTGGAGACGACGCTCGCGCCTTCGGGCTGCCGCAGTTCCAGCGACAGGTCGCCCGGGGTCTCGAAGAGGCGATCGATACCGCTCCCGTCCGGCAAGGGGCGGATCGTTTCTTGCCAGAGCGCGCCGCCGCGGCGGTAGCGGAAGGTGGGGATGCCGTCCTTGTCCAAGCGGTAGCCCAGGAACTCCGGAGCTGCCTCCGCTTCCGAGCCGGTGCGCAGGAGGGGAAAGGCGGATTCACGATAGACGATCTTCCCATCGGGCTTCGCGAGGGAGCTGCCATTGGACTTCCAATAGGGGACGCCGTCGATGAAGCCGCCCTTCCAGACATATCGCAGGCGGCATTCGCTCGCGTCGAAGCAATAGGAAAGATCCCCGGGCAGGGCGACGGCGATGGCGGCGGGGGAGGCATCGGGAAGGAAGATCCGCTGTACCTGCGGCCGGCGAACCATCCCCCGCGGGACGGAATAGGGATCGCCGTTCCCTTTCCTCAGCTCCGTCTTTCCCGCGGCGGAAGCCACTATATAGCCGTGGAGCTGGCGCAGCACCGGCTCACCCAGATGGGCCATGGATGGCATTTCCACCACCCCTTCGCGCTTGTGTTGCGGTTTCACGCACCATTTCACGAAGGCTTCCGGGTTCTCCCGGTAAAGTCCCGAAATCTCCACCAGCGAAGGGCCGACCAACATGTGATCGACGGCATGGCAGGCCGAACAATTCATTTGGAAGATCTCCGCCGGAGTGCTTGCGGCGGATGCCGGTAGAGCAGCCAGCAGGAGGGCGGGTGAAAGCGGGAACTTCATGCGGGTGCGAGTCCAGTCTCGCGGGAAGGATGGATGTGTAAACAAAAGGAAGCACCGGTCTCGCGACCGGTGCTTCCCATGCGTATCTTGCGACTCAAGGAGTATCCACGTGCAGACGAGCGAATGCTTTCGCTCCGTTGGCCAAGGTGCGGGGGATCCTGACGGTCACCTGATCCACACCCTCGCCGAAGCCGTCGTCCACCTCGTCGATGATGACGCCGTTCACACCGTCCTCGGCTTCCGTCCAGACCGCGGACAAGTCGCTGTTGTATTCGACGAAGGGCGCAAGCCCGGCCGAGTCGTCCGTGCGGCGGAAGACGAAGTTGAGATAGGTGGCATCCACGGTGATCGTAGGGCGAAGTGCGTTCGAATCGGACCCGGGAGCGCTGGGGTCGCCACCGAGAACGAACTCGATGCCGTTCTGGAGGCCGTCGCCGTCCGAATCCGTAGTGGAGGGGACGCCGTCCACTCCATTCGCCGCCGCCCAGGTGGCGTAGTCGCCGCCGGGCGTGCCGCCCACGGTCACGACCAGGGTGCCGTTACCTTCAAGAAGCGCGCTCTTGTTCGGCGCGTCGGAGGTTTCAGATCCCCAGATGCCGGCTGCCACCTGCTGCTCGCCGAGGGTGAGGGAACGGATCGTGTCCTGCACCCCGTGGGTCAGGCTCAGGATCGCGTCGCTTTCCACGGTGACATCTTTCCCATCCGGCAGCGCGGCCGAGGCAATCGTCAGCTTGCCTTGGATGACCGTGGTATTGCCATCGTAGCCGACATTTGCCGGGAACGCGCTGCCATTGAAGGTGACGTCCTGGGGTCCGGCCTTGGTGACATTTGCCGTACCGGTCAGGGTGCCGTTGATCACGAGCGGCCCGCCGTCGCCTTCGAATGTCACTTCTCCCTGGAGGGTCGCAGGACCGGACCAGGTGCCGGTACCGTTGCCTTGGTTGTGGATACGGCCGCCGCTTTCCAGCGTGACCGGGGTGGGAATGGTCAAGCTACCGTAGGTGCCGACACGGGCGCCGTCTTTCACCGTCAGCGTGCCCGTTGCTCCGCCGAAGGCGTTCGCGCTGGACTCCGCCCAGACGTTACCCGCGGCGATCACGATATTGATCGGGGAGCCGCCGGCATTGCCGCGGAAACCCATGTCGTTGTTCCCCACTTTCGTCAGGGTGAAGCCGTTGCCGGTCACCGTGCCGCCGCCGCCGATATCGAAGCGGTTGGTATCGTTGCCGATGGAGGCGTTCGCGGTGAGCACGAGGTTCTTCACACCGCCACCGGCCGACGTGATGCCGGTTCCGTTGTTGACGATCGCGCCGGTACCGCCGGGACCGGTGCCGCCGATCGTGTAGGTGTAGAGCGATCCCGGCGTCCGGCCGTTCAGATCCACCTGGGCACCATCGGCAATGGTAACACCGGAGGTGGCACCGAAGGAGAGGTTGTTCCCCATGATGAGAACGCCGGCATTCACCGCTACCGGGCCGGTGAAGCTGCTCGTCTCCCCGCCAAGGGTGACGCTGCTGGTGTTGTTCATCACGATGCTGGCCGTGCCGGAGAGCCCTGAAAGCTGGCCGTCCAGCGTGTAGGGCTCGGTGCCGTTGAGCGTGACGATGCCGGCCTGGATGTTACCGGCGAGGAAGACCGGGTAAATCGCCGAGCTGTTGTCGAAGGTGACGTTGTCGAAGGGCTCGAAGGCAACAGGATTCGCGCCTTCCAGGAAGTTGATCTCGGGAGGGAGGATCTGCGTTGACCACAGGTTGCTCTGCGCACCCGTCCAGAGGAGGTCGCGCGCCGCGGGGGGCGCACCGATACGGATTTTTCCCAGTCCCGAGAATGCGGGGAGCTGAACGTCGGCGTCCGATTCGAAGGAGCCGACCGTTCCGGAGGTGTAGGTCGTCCCCTCCACCACCAGCGAACCGACGATATCCTCGATGCCGTGATCCAGTTGGACCGAGGCACCCGCCGCGACGGTCAAGGTGCTGTCGTCATCCAGGATAGCATTGTCCAGTTCCAGCGTGCCCGCGCTGACGGTGGTATCGCCGGTGTAGGTGCTGAGAGCGGTCAGGGTGAGGCTCCCGTTGCCAAGCTTTTCAAGGCCGCCCGGTCCCGAGAGGATGTTCGTGACGGTGACGAAATTATCGTTGGTGTCGAACTTGAGGCCGCCGCTCGCGAGATTGACGAAGAGCCCTTGGAAGAAGTTGGCGTTGTTCCCGTGGCTGGTCGCCTTGATCGTGCCGCCGTTGGCATTCAGCACCAGCGAGGTGGCACTCGGAGTCAGATTGCTCGAGCCTTTCCGGACCGAACCTGTCGAAAGGGTGCCGCCATTGAGATTGATCACACCATCCACGGCGCTCCCTGCATTGTTACCGCCGACCACCACCGTGACGGCATTCAAGGTGGCGGTATCGGCCATGTTCAGGGTGCCGATGGTGTTGTTCGCACCGCTGGAGGCCGCACCGAATTGACCGATCACCATTGTCCCGGTGTCCAGATTGAACTGAGCATCACCGCTGAGGGAAACGGTACCGCGACCGTTCCCGCCTCCAGAGTTGCCGACGTTCATCTGTCCCACGGAATTGGCGTTGAAGACGCCTCCGGTCATCGCGATCGTCGCTCGCGCTCCCGAGGCGACTCCCATGCTCAATGAGCCGCCGGTCGAGGTCACGGTACCGCCGCTGACGTTGAAATTCGCATTGGAACCGTTCCCCCAAGAGAAGGAACTCATCTCGAGAGTGCCCGCGCTCAGGTTATAGGTGGGATTTCGGGAGGCACCTGCACCGCCGAAGCGGAAAGCGCCGGCCTTCATCGACCCGCCGCTCTGGTTGAAAACGCCTGCGCCACTTGCTTGGTTCAAATCCAGACCGATCAGATCGGCCGTGTCGCCCGCCTGGAAAGTGATGTCGTAGGCTCCGTCAGCGATGGCCCTGTCGCCAACCGCAGGGACACTCCCGGTGCTCCATTTGGTCGGGTCGTTGTAATTGCCCGGCACTGCAGCGCCGGTCCATGTGACATCGGCAGCGCTTGCTTGGCCAGCCACGGCGCAGAGGGCGGCGCTCGCAGCGGCCAAGGCAAACCGATGGCAATAGGAGGTGTCGAGGAATTGGGGTCGTTTCATGGTCTTGGGTTCAAGGTCGGGATTCGGTTTAATTCTTGGATTGCGCCCGGGTTGCGCGCCGATGCCGGAGAGGCGGGGCCTTGGGGACCGGAGGACCTCCGGCCTCGCCGTGCTCCGAGGGGGGATCGGGCTACCCGATCAAAGCTGACTCATGCACGCGAGCGGCCGGGGGCCCTGCGGCGGAAGAGCGCCATGAGGCCCACGGAACCGAGGAGGACGGCGGAAGGCTCCGGCACGGCGGTCCATTGGACATAGTGGTCCCCGCTGCCGTCCGTAAACGTGCTGAAATCGCCGTAGGCGTCGGAGCTGAGCCCGTTCGCATCGAGGACCGGGCCGCTGCCGAGAGTGAAGGTGCCGGAGCTGCCGCTCGCACCGTCGATCACCAGCCAGCTTTGGTTGGAGGACCAGAAAAGATCGGTGAAGTCGGTGGTAGAGCCTGCCCCGTTAAGCACCAGATCGATGGTGGCGGCGGTGTCGATGGCGACGGATCCCCCCGTTACGTCGATCGCGTCGAAGCCGGTGGCCAGCCCGCGGTCGGTCGCGGTATCCGCAGCCAGTTCCCAGGCGAGCGTACCGGTGGCGAGATACTCCAATCCCGCCGTGAAGGTCTGGAGACCCGGGCTGGCACCTACGGAGTGGACCCCTTCGATGGTGGTGGCCCCGTTGATCGTGCCGAAGCCCGAAAGCGTGGCTCCCGCGCCGATGGCGACCGTGCCCGCGACTTCCGCCCCCTCCGTGAGCCTCAGCTCCCCGGCCTCCACGACCGTGGCACCGGCATAGGTATTCACGCCGGAGAGGGTGAGCACTCCCGCGCCCTGTTTGGTGAGGCCTCCCGTGCCCGACATTGCGTTGGAAATTCCCACGGCGTTCCCGTTGGTATCGAATTTGAGGCCGCCGCTGTTGAGATTGACGAAGACGCCTTGCAGAAAGTTGGAGTTGTTCGCGTGGGTGGTGGCCTTGATGGTCCCGCCGTTGGCATTCAGGGCGATCTGGGTGGCACTGGAAGCGAGGAAGGTATTGCCCCGGCGGATCGATCCGGTGGAGAGCGTCCCCCCGTCGAGATTGACGATTCCGTTTACCCAGCTCCCGGCATTGTTCCCGCCGATCACCACGTTTACCGCATTGAGCGAGGAAGTGCCTGACATGTTCAGGGTGCCGAGGCTG
The DNA here is from genome assembly GCA_966211015.1 of uncultured Luteolibacter sp. Classification (GTDB taxonomy): domain Bacteria; phylum Verrucomicrobiota; class Verrucomicrobiia; order Verrucomicrobiales; family Akkermansiaceae; genus Haloferula. The sequence goes on from CBIHMP010000211.1 coordinate 6,679, forward strand.
TTGTTCGCTCCGCCATTGGTGGAGGTGCTTCCGAATTGGCCGACCACCAAAGTTGCGGCATTCGCGTTGAAGACGGCGGTGCCGCTCAGGGTGACGGTTCCCCGGCCGTTTCCGCTGCCGGTGTTTCCCAGGTTGATCTGGGCGATGTTGTTGGCGTTGAAGGTGCCGCCGGTCATCGCGATGGTGCCGCGCGCGCCGCTGGCGACGCCGATGCTGAGGTTGGCCCCCGTCATGGTCGCGGTGCCTGCACTGACGTTGAAGGTGGCGGCGCTGCCGTTGCCCCAGGTGAAATTGCCCATTTCGAGCGTGCCGCCGGAAAGATTGTAAACGGGATTGCGCGAGGCACCGCCTCCGCCGAAGCCCAGCGTGCCGAGAGTGAGGCTGCCGCCGCTTTGATTGAAAGTGGTGGCTCCGCTGCCGACGTTGAGGTTCAGGGCCGCAAGCGCGAC
>CBIHMP010000212.1:0-7101 GCA_966211015.1 uncultured Luteolibacter sp.
CCCCACAAGGAAAGAAAGGCTGCGCCGGAGTCACGGGAGCAAAGAATGAAGCCCCTCCCCTGCGGCGGCGGAAAGCGGCCGCTGCCCGACCCCCGGCCGTGGTTTCTCCGGTGGAATCCCGAAAGTTCCCACGGATTTCCGATTGACACCGTTTGGCCCGCTCACTAGCTTGCGCGCCCCTCCGCCTCCGGACGCCGACTCCGCGAGCAGGCGAGGGAAATTCCGGTTCCATCAAGATGAAGACGTTTTCCGCCAAGCCGACCGACATCGAGCGCAATTGGTACGTGATCGACGCCAAGGACAAGGTCCTGGGTCAGGTCGCGGTTGAAGCCGCTCGCCTGCTCCGCGGCAAGCACAAGCCCATTTTCACCCCGCACATCGACACCGGCGACTTCGTCGTGGTGGTCAATGCGGACAAGGTCGTGCTCAGCGGCACGAAGGAGAACGACAAGATCTACACCCGTTTCACGGGATACGTCGGCGGCAAAAAGGTCGAGACCCCCCGCATGGTGCGCAAGCGCCGCCCGGTGCTGCTGGTCGAACACGCGGTCTGGGGCATGATCCCGAAGACCCGCCTCGGCCGCGCCCAATACGGCAAGCTGAAGGTGTATGCCGGTGCCGAGCACCCGCACGAGGCCCAGCAACCGCAGGCTTTCGAAATCGCCTGAACCCGCCGCTAGCCACCTACACTTTTTGACATGAGCGAAGCCAAGACTCTCAGCGCCACCGGCCGCCGCAAGAACGCCGTCGCCCGCGTCCGCATGACGGAAGGCAGCGGACAGATCGTCATCAACGGTCGTTCCTTCGAGGAATACCTGCCGACGCTGCCTCTCCAGAACGCCGTTCTGGCCCCGTTCCAGCACGCCAACCTGCTGAACAAGTTCGACGTGATCGTCTCCGCTTCCGGCGGCGGCATCCATGGCCAAGCCGGCGCGATCCGTCTCGCCGTCGCCCGTGCCCTCACCGTCTTCGATGCCGAGCTCCGCAAGGTCATCAAGCCGCACGGCATGCTGCGCCGCGACCCGCGCATGAAGGAACGCAAGAAGCCCGGCCGCCCCGGCGCCCGCAAGCGCTTCCAGTTCTCCAAGCGCTGATATCGCTTCCGCTTTTTTCAAAGAGCCGCACCCCGTGGAGGGTTGCGGCTCTTTTGTTTTTCCGAAGAGGCCCTGCATTTTCTCCGGCGGGTCCTCGTTTCCGCGGGGGTGGTGCTGCGGAAGTAAGGATGATCAAAATATCATAATTGGCTGATAGATGCTGTATCTTCAACCGCGTTTGCTAGATACGCCGTGCGCGGCTTCTCCGGTCGCGCGGCAACCCTTGATATATCCTCATGAAGAAAGCATCCGCATCCCTGAAAGCCCTCGTTCTCCTTGCCCCTCTGCTCTCCGCCACTGCGGATGCCGCCATCGCGCTCGAATTCTCCGGCGGCAGCGGAGCCCCTCTCTCCATCACCATCGTGGAGCCGGTCATGTTTACCGTAAATGTCTCGCAAGGGGTTTCGGGTTCGCCGGCTTTCCTGATCGAGGATATCGGCCAGATTTTCTCAGGCTTCACTTTCGACGGTTTGTCGGGAGACGTCACGTTCACCGTCAATAGCGGCACGCCGATCACGATGTCCTCCTTCTATGGCGGGCTGAACGCCGGGGCACCCGATCTCAACGACCTCCTGCTGACCGGTAGTTTCAGCTCCATGGCCGAGGGGGATGTCATCATCCTTTCCGCGGGCACGCTCACCACGAATTCCGCGGTAGCGGCCGCCGTTCCGACAGACGGAGCCTACAACATGTATTTCTACGACATGGAGACCATGATGAGAGCGGGCACCGATGGCATCGCCGTGCCGGAGCCTTCCGCCGCCGCCCTGGCGGGCTTGGCCTGCGCGGCCCTCGCCCTGCGGCGTCGCAGACGCTAGGATCGGCAGGCGGTGCGGGCGGACGCCCCGGCCGACCACACACGTCTTCGCCTAAAGCGCCTCGCGGAGTTTTTCCTCCGGCAGCCTAAATGCCAGCCGGGGGAATCCGCGCCCCTCCAGATGCTCCGCCGGGCTTTGGAGAACGCCATAAGATCGCTTGATGCGGACCCTCTCATTTTCCCTTCCCCGTCCCATCCCTCCGCGCTTTCCTAACGGCCATGAAGCTCGTCTCTTGGAACGTGAACGGCATCCGCTCAGCCCTAGGCAAGGGCCTGCCGGAATTCATGGTCGCGGAACGCCCGGAAATCCTCTGCCTGCAGGAGACGAAGGCGCGGCCGGAACAAGTGGAGCTGCCGCTGGAATTCGGCGGCTATCACACCTTCTGGAACTCCGCAGAGAAACCCGGCTACTCCGGCGTGGCGGTTTTCTCGCGCGAGGCCCCCTTGAACGTGAAGGAAGGCATGGGCATGGACCTTCACGACAAGGAGGGCAGGGTGCTGACCCTGGAGTATCCGGATTTCCATCTGGTGAACGTTTACACCCCCAATGCCCAAGACGGCCTGCGGCGCCTTCCTTACCGGATGGAGTGGGACGAGGCTTTCCGGCTCTACCTCGGGGCGCTGGAGAAAAGCGGCAAGCCCGTGATTTTCTGCGGTGATCTGAACGTGGCGCATCAGGAGATCGACATCGCGCGACCGAAGGAGAACCGCAAGAGCGCGGGTTTCAGCGACGAGGAGCGCGCGGGCTTCGGCCTGCTCCTAGGCAGCGGTTTCAGCGACACCTTCCGGCACTTTTATCCCGACAAGACCGAAGCCTACTCCTGGTGGAGCATGCGGGGTGGCGCGCGGGCGCGAAACGTCGGCTGGCGGATCGATTACTTCGGCACCTCGCAGGCGCTCGCCGGACGCTTGAAGGATGCCGCGATCCTCCCGCACGTGACGGGATCGGACCATTGTCCGGTGACCCTGACGCTCGGGTAGGGGCGGGCCCGCCGCGAACCGCGTTTAAAAAAGCCCCGGCAGCGGCTGGCGCTGACGGGGCTGTGAAATTGCCGGCGCGGATCAGAGCTCCGCGAGGATGCCGTTCAGGGTCGCGCTCGGGCGCAGCGCGGCGGCGGCCTTGGCATCGTCCGGCTGGTAGTAGCCGCCGATGTCCACGGGCTTGCCTTGTACCGCGATCTGTTCCTCCACGATCTTCGTCTCGCTGGCGGCGAGTCTTTCCGCCAGGGGAGCGAAGACCGCCTTCAGTTCGGCATCGGCATCCTGCTCGGCCAGCGCCTGTGCCCAGTAAAGGGCGAGGTAGAAGTGCGAGCCGCGATTGTCGATGCCACCGACCTTGCGCGAAGGGGATTTGTCGTTCTCCAGGAACTTGCCGTTCGCGGTGTCCAAAGTGTCGGCCAGAACCTTGGCCTTCGCATGGTTGCGGGTCTCCGCGAGGTGCTCGAGGGACGCGGCCAAGGCGAAAAACTCGCCGAGCGAATCCCAGCGCAGGTAGTTTTCCTCAAGGAACTGCTCCACGTGCTTCGGAGCGGAGCCGCCCGCGCCGGTTTCGAAGAGCCCGCCTCCGTTCATCAGCGGAACGATCGAGAGCATCTTCGCGGAAGTGCCCACTTCGAGGATCGGGAAAAGGTCGGTCAGGTAGTCGCGCAGGACATTGCCGGTCACGGAAATCACCTCCTCACCCTTCACGATGCGCTCCAAGGTGAACTTGCAGGCCTCCGCGGGAGGTAGGATGCGGATGTCGAGGCCGGTGGTGTCGTGATCCTTCAGGTAGTTCTCGACCTTCGTGATGATCTCGGAATCGTGCGCGCGTGCCTTGTCGAGCCAGAAGACGGTGGTGGAGCCGGTGGCGCGCGCGCGGTTGACGGCGAGCTTCACCCAATCCTGCACCGCGGCGTCTTTCGTCTGGCAGGCGCGCCAGATGTCGCCTGTTTCCACGGAGTGTTCCAGCAGCACGGTGCCCTTCGCGTCGATCACGCGGATCACACCCTTGGCGGGTACTTCGAAGGTCTTATTGTGCGATCCGTATTCCTCGGCGGCCTGCGCCATGAGGCCCACGTTTGGCACGGAGCCCATCGTCCTGGGGTCCAGCGCGCCATGGGCACGGCAGAACTCGATGACCGCCTGATAGATGCCGGCGTAGGAGCTGTCCGGGATCACCGCCAGCGTATCCTGCGTTTTGCCCGCCACGTCCCACATCTTGCCACCTGCCCGGATCATCGCGGGCATGGAAGCATCCACGATCACATCCGAGGGGACGTGCAGGTTGGTGATGCCCTTGTCCGAATTCACCATCGCCAAGGCCGGGCCCTGTGCATAGGCGGCTTGGATATCAGCCTCGATCTCCGCTTTCTTATCGGCGGGTAGCGATTGGATCTTCGCCACCAGATCGCCGAAGCCATTGCGGAAATCCACTCCGAGCTCCCGGATTGTCCCGGCGTGTTTGGCGATGAGATCCAGGAAAAACACCTCTACCGCGCGCCCGAAGATGATCGGGTCCGACACCTTCATCATCGTCGCCTTCATGTGCAGCGAGAAGAGGACGTCGTCCGCCTTGGCCTTCGCGATCTGATCGGCCAGGAAGTTCAGCAGCGCGGCCTTGCTCATGAAGGTGCCATCGAGGATCTCGCCGGCTTTCAGCGGCGTGCTCTCCTTCAGGACCGTCACGCTGCCGTTCTCAGCGGTGAACTCGATCTTCACGTCGGTAGCTTCGGAGACCGTCACCGACTTCTCGTTGGAGAAGAAATCGTCGCGGCCCATGGTGCCGACGGAGGTCTTCGAATCACCGGACCAGGCACCCATGGAGTGCGGGTGCTTCCGGGCGTAGTCTTTCACCGCCTTCGGGGCCCGGCGGTCGGAATTTCCTTCGCGCAGGACGGGGTTTACCGCGGAGCCCTTCACCTTGTCATAGCGGGCGCGGATGTCCTTTTCCTTTTCCGTCTGGGGATTCTCCGGGTAGCCGGGGAGTGCGTAGCCCTTCGCCTGAAGCTCGGCGATCGCCTCCTTGAGCTGCGGCACGGAGGCGGAGATATTCGGCAGCTTGATGATGTTCGCCTCGGGCTGGAGGGTCATCGCGCCGAGTTCCGCCAGGTGATCAGCGATCCTCAAATCTTCCGGAAGAAAGTCGGGAAACTGGGAAATGATCCGTCCGGCCAAGGAAATGTCCCGCGTCTCCACCGAAATCCCGGCGGGCTTTGTGAACGCCTGGACAAGGGGCAGGAGCGAGTAGGTCGCGAGCGCGGGAGCTTCGTCGGTCTTCGTGTAAATGATAGTGGGCACCTCTGGCATGGGCGTGACGGTCGTTTTGGACCGGCCTTCGACTAGGGAATTGACCTCCCCGGGTCAATCCCCGTCCGGGAAAGGTGAGATCGGCGAAGCTTCGTTTGCATGTCCTGCGGGTGGTGCTTCGTTCGTCGTGTTCAAAAGCGGGCACCCCTGTCTGCCCGGACCGCCTCTCCTTCACCCCACATTTTCCTCCGATGACTTTGGATTCCGCCGGAAGCCCGGCATGCTCGATCACCCGCGAATTCCCTGCGCCTCCCGAACGGGTGTTCGAGGCATGGATCGATTCCTCTCAACTGTCCCGCTGGTGGGGGCCTCGAGGTTTTACCAATCCCGTTTGCAAATTGGAGCCGCGGCCCGGAGGCGGCATCCGGATCGACATGCGCGGTCCGGACGGGGCGGTCTATCCGATGGTCGGCGCGGTGGAGGAAATCGAGGCACCCGGAAAGCTGGTGTTCTCCAGTGCCGCCTTGGACGAAACCGGCAGATCCCTTTTCAAGGTGCGCACCGCTGTAGCGATTGCCGCCAGCGACGGCGGCTCCGAGTTGTCCGTGCAGGCGTGGGTGCTCCAGAAAGGCGGCTCCGCGACCGACGGCCATCTTTCGGGAATGAAGGCCGGTTGGACGCAGAGCTTCGAGCGCCTGGATGCAATGCTGGCGGAGGATCGCGCGAACCCGGAGATCGTATCTACCCGCCGCTTCCCGGCACCCCGCGCGGTCGTATTTGGCAGCTTCATCGATCCGCGGCAGCTTTCCGAATGGTGGGGGCCGAAGGGATTTACCAATACCTTCGAGATCTTTGAGCCCCGCACGGGCGGCAGGTGGCGCTTCGTGATGCATGGGCCGGACGGCGCGGACTATCCGATCGAAAAGGAATTCATCGAGGTGATCCCGGACGAGAAGATCGTCCTCCGGCATCTGGATCCGGTGCACGGATTCCGCATGACGATGACCTATGAAGACGAGGCCGGCGGCACGCGCCTGACCTGGAGGATGAAGTTCCACTCCGCCGCCGAAGCCGCCAAGGTGTCGGGATTCATTGCCTCTGCCAACGAAGAAAACTTCGACCGGCTGGAAGCCCATCTCGCGAAGTCGGGAGCGCCTACGGGCTAAGCGGAGGTGCTGGCGTTGCTTCTCAAAAAGGCCACACGGTGCTCCACACGCTGGCCTTGGCGCAGCGGATCACCTCTTCCTCATCGCTCATCCGCTTGAGAGGGCGGGTGGCCTTGAGTACTTCCGTGCCCCGGGCGACCGCACGCCATTCGACGGCCATGCCGGTGAGGCGTAGCAGGGTCCAGAAGCCAAGCACGCCGAGCGCCCCCGCGATCGCCCATCCGGCGGGCACGCGCTTTGAAAAAATCGCGAAAATTGCGACAACTCCCACCAGCGCGGGTAGAGCCCGGGTGAGGAAGGAGCCCTTCACGCGGGCCTTTGCCAAGGCATCGCCCTCGCGCTCCAGCAGCAGGAGCCCGCATTCCCGCACGGCGTTTCCCAGGGCTGCCGCATGGGTTTCACTGCCGCGGCTCCCGGGAGGAAGGCCCATGCGCTGGCGGAGATCCCTCGCGGAGAGCTCGCAATCCCGCCGCGTGCCCTCCAGCCGGACGCGGCTCCAGAACCAGTGCCTGCCGAGCCACGCGCCGACGAGAGGCAGGAGGGACAGGAGGATGACGAGCTTCCACACGGTGGCAGGAGGTCAGCGTTTCCCGCCGCCCGCGGCAAGCCATGCCTTCGGATCGTCCGGCCAGGGGTGTTTCGGGTAGCGCCCCGCGATCTCCTTTTTCATCTGCGCGTAACCGCTTGCCCAGAAGCTGGCGAGGTCCTTGGTCATCTGCCAAGGCCGCTGGTTCGGCGCAAGGATGTGGACGAGCAGGGGAGCGCGGCCGTTCGCAACCGCCGGCGTCTGCCACAC
>CBIHMP010000213.1:0-7085 GCA_966211015.1 uncultured Luteolibacter sp.
TGGGCCTTCATGAGTTTCCAGTCCCCGGCACCGCCGTCAAGCTTCTCCAAGTCCTCCACGCAGCGGATGAACAAGCCGGTCTCGCCCATGCGCCGGTCGCCGCGTTTCTGCGGCTCGCTGGCACCTGCGAGCAATTCAAGCTGGCGGCGGCGCTCCGGCCCCTCCGCCTTCGTGGCGACCTTCCATGCCTTTTCGTAGAAGCCGGAACGCCTGTCGCCCGCGTCCGGCAGATATCCGGAGATGGACGCCATCAATTCCAAGCGCTCGGGCCGCTTCAACTCCGGCTCCAGGTCCGCCAGCCAGCGCCACAAGTCTCCCGCGCTGCCACGGGTGCCGAAGAGATTCTCGATGACCTGCGCCCAGCGCACGTCGTCGTCCCCCGCATAGAGGCTGCATGCCTTCAAGACGGGACGCACCACCGGCAAGGCGAGATCATCCTCCGCTTCGAGCGCAAGCAGCCGTGATACACCGGCCAGGAAATTCTCCTGGCTGGCCGCGGCGAGTTCCATGAGCGGCGGCACGAACGCCTCCTCAACTTCCCTGTGAAGCCCGCGACGCTCCAGGAAATAGCCGAGTAGCGAAAGCTCCTGGTACTCCGTTACCTCCGAGTCCGGGTCGTCGATGATTACCTCGAAGCGCCTGGCAACCCAAGCGGTGTAGTCCGGCTTCTCAGGATCGATCTCCAACAGCCTCAGGGCCTCCTCCACCCGTTCCGAGGATTCGAGATAGTAAAAAGCCGCCGGCACGTCCCGCCGCAGGAGCACCTTCTCCCCTTCTTTATAATCGCCGGTGAGGAAAAGCATCATCAGACCCTTCGCCTGTTCCTCGTCATCGCCGCTGCGGGCGAGGCTGCGGAATCTCCGGACAAGCTCGGCATTGGGCTTCTTCCCCTCCCACGCGGCGACTGCATAGTCCCGGTAGTCGGGCAGGCCGGCCGAAGTCACAGCCTGGGGGGGAGCGGGGGCTTCGCGCAGCCACGGCAGGGGATCCCCCTGGATCAACTGCAAGCGGGCGGAGGCAAAGGGAAGTCCGGCCTGCTCCGCCTCGGCAGCGGCCTCGGGCAAACGTCCCGCCGCCGCGAGCGAGGTATAGCGCGCCAGATGCCCCGCATGACCTTGGATGCCCGCCGCATTTTTCAATTCCTCGTCTAGGGTCCCGAGCACCCGGTGCAGGCTCGCCATCGCCATATACTCGGCCGCCTCCGGACGGGCCATTTTGAGATAGGTGAAGGCACCGCGGATGTCCGGCGGCTCCGCTGCAGCGCAGTCCCGCGCCGCTTCGATTGCCACGCCCCGGACGGTGCTTTCCAGCATCGCCAGCGAGTCCTCGTTCTTCTCCAGCGCGTAAAGTTTCAGGATCTGGCGGAAGGCCCGTTCGTTGCGCAAATCGAAGATCACCCGCTGCCGCTCGTCGATCGAGCCACGGTCATAGCGCATCACCAACTCCACGATTTTCGCCGAGCTGTCCGGCAGGATGCCCAGCTCGATCTTGCGGATCAGATCGCGCGCACGGATCGCCGCTTCGGGATCCCGGCCTTCCGCAAGGCTCCGGAGATCCGGGAGCGCCGCCTCGCCGAACTTCCAGATCTCACGCGTGGCCGCCTCCCGGACCGCATAGGACTCATCGGAGAGCTTCGCGATGAGGAGCTCCGGCACCTGCGTCCCGGAACCCTGTGCGGCGGGTTCGAGAGGTGCCGCCGACAGCCCTGCGGCCGTCAAAACGGCCCCGAGCAGAACTCTCCCGGATCGGAACTTCATGAGCTGACAGCGTCTGCGATCCGAACGGGAAATCAACCCCGATCCTTGCGCGAAATGGCGTAGGAAGCGCATCCGCATCGGATGTGACCGCTATTCCCCGAGCAACTCCCTCACCCATAGCGGCACCAGCTCGCCTGCCATGCCGCGGCGGCTTTCGTGGAAAATTCCCGTGGCTGCACTTTCATCGAGATTGATTTCCAAGGTGTTCACCCCCGCCTCGCGGGCCCAGGAGACGAATCCGGCCGCGGGGTAAACCAGCCCGGAGGTGCCGATGGCAGCAAAGAGGTCCGCGCGGGAGATGGCAGCGGCGATCTCGTCGAGGCCGAAGGGCATCTCGCCGAACCACACGACATGCGGCCGCAGGCAGTCGATCCCGCCGCAGCTTGTGCAGATCGAGGCACGGCTCAAGTCCTCGCGACAAGGAGCCACCGCCCCGCATTGCGTGCAGCGGCTTTTCAGCAGTTCCCCGTGCATGTGCAGCAGTTCCGACGAGCCGGCCCGTTCATGCAGGTCGTCGATATTCTGGGTCACCAGGAAAAGCCGGTGCTTCCGGCAGCGGGCGAGCTTGGCCAAGGCCGAGTGCGCCGGATTCGGCAGGATGCTCCCGTCCGTCAATCTGGCTCGCCGCGCATTGTAGAATTTATGCACCAGTTGCGGATCGCGGGTGAAGGCTTGCGGGGTGGCCACGTCCTCCACCCGGTGTCCCTCCCATAGCCCGTCAGGTCCCCGGAATGTAGGCACCCCCGACTCGGCGGAAATACCGGCACCGGTGAGGACGACGATGTTCATGGGACGAAAAACACCGCCGACGGCCCGACGGGCGAGCAGAAACAGGCGGAACCCGCGCGCCGAGGACCCGGCCAATCCTAGGACGATCCGGGCTCTCTCGAAGACATCAAGGAGATGCCTATTGACGGAAACCAAGATCATGAACATAACAACTCAGATGAAATTGGGTGCCTTGGGACTGACCGCGACGGCGTGCGTGTTGACGCTGCTGGCGTTGAACCGCTCCGGGAGCTGTGATTCATCGGGACGAGAGGATGTTCGGAATGAAGTTTCGCACTCTCCCAAGGGATGGCGGCCTGCTGTTCCGGAATCAGCACTTCTTGCCAAGCCCACGAAGCATCGCACCCGCGACAAATCACCCTCCGACGAAGCCGTTTCCCGTCTTTTACGACGAGAGCCGGAGACGGCGGACACAAAGTCCCGGCTTCAAGCCGTAGCCCCCGAGGACCGGGACCGCTTGGGCAGGATGCTCGCGGACGCCGTAACAACGGAAGACGAAGCGGACGACAAGGAAGTCATGCGGGAACTTCACCGCCTTTCCATCGAGCACAGCGCCACGGCGGCGGCGGAAAAACCTTTTTGAATACTCGATTCCATCACCACTAAACCAGAGATGAAAAGCAACCTGAAGTCGCAGACAACCCTCGGTGCCCTCATGATACTTGCCGTCGGGATGGCGGTTTCAACCGCTTGGAGTCCGCCGGTGGGAGATGACAATGTGATTGTTCCCGCGGGGCAGTACATCACTTCCGCAGGACCCATTGAATCGCATACCCCAACGGAAACGGCCAATGTTCTTTCAGCCGTCCCTGCGGTTGTTGTCGGATGGAACAATGACAACCTACGCACGGGAAGCACGGCAGACGCCGGCCGCGGCCTGATCGTGGGGAACTCAAACAAATTGAGCACGCGACTCTCCAGCTTCTATTCCGCGATCGTTGGGACTGGAAACGATGCCCGTGCCCAGTCGTCGCTGGTGGTAGGCTGGGACAACGACCTATGCAAAGACGCGACCGGCCTTACCGGATACACCAGCGCTGCTAAGAACGTTTTGCTCTCCGGCTACTCCAATATCGTGGAAGGGGGAAGCGAGAACTCAGCCATTTCAGGCCGATTCAACACGGTGCGTGCGGATCATTCGATTGTGTCCGGACAATCGAACACGGTTGAAGGGCCAGCCGTCGACACGAAGACGGCGACGTCAGTCGCTTTCGGTAGCAACAATCATATCATGAGTTCGGTAGGCTGGACAATCGGTTCCTCGAACGAGATCACCGGGACGGGAGGCATGGCCCTCGGTGTCGGTCTCACGGCGGATAGCTTTTGCGCCGTGGTGGCAGGGGAATACAACGAACCGATCAGCGGCGACCTCGACTCCGCGGAACCGGGAGATCCCGTATTCGTGGTGGGTAATGGTACTGCTCTTGCCCCTTCAAGTGCTCTCGTCGTAAAGCGCAACGGCGACGTCATCATCAAGAAAACCCAGGGAGACATCTCCATGGGAATCTACGGGGACTGACTCTACTTCCCGATGCAAAAGCGGCTGAAGATCGCGCCGAGCACTTCTTCCGCGTCCACTTTTCCCGCGATCTCGCCGAGGGCTTCCATCGCCTCCCGCAACTCCATGGCGGCGAGTTCGGGGGCGGAGCCGTGATCCAGCAGCTCGGCCGCGGCAGCGAGCGAAGCTTCCGCGCGGCGCAGGCAATCCCGGTGCCGGGTATTGACCGCAACCGCATGCTCGCCCCAATCCGCCTCACCAAGGTCCAGGACCTCGCGGATGCGTTTGCGAAGTTCATCGAGGCCTTCCCCGGTGGTGCAGGAAAGCCGCACGGCATCCTGTCCTGTCCAATCCGGGTGTTCGCCCAAATCGGACTTGTTAAGCAAGGTCACCAGACGTCCCCCACCCTCCCGGGGCAGCTCGAACTCGCTGTCGCCGGGCGACAGCGTGGCATCGCGCACCGCCAGCAAGAGATCGGCACGGCCCGCTTCCAGCAAGGTGCGGCGCATTCCCTCGCGCTCGATGCCGCCGGCTTCGCCGCGCAGGCCCGCCGTGTCGATCAGGCGTAGCGGGATGCCATCCAGAACTATGGTCTCTTCGATGGTGTCGCGGGTGGTACCGGCTTCATCGCTCACGATTGCTCGCTCGCTGCCGAGCAGCAGGTTTAGCAGGCTCGATTTGCCGGCGTTCGGACGGCCGCAGATGACCGTACGCACGCCTTCACGGAGGATCCTGCCCTGCTCGGAGGTCGCCAACAGGCGGGAAATCCCCGCGCGGCTCGCGCCGATGCGGGCTTTGAAAAGCTCCCCCGTATCCGGATCGATGTCCTCTTCCGGGAAATCGATCCACGCTTCCAGGTGCGCTACCAAACCGATCAAATCCGCACGCAGTTCCTCGGTCTGCCGCCCGATGCCCCCCTCCAGTTGCTCGTGGGCGGCCCGCAGCGCGAGGTCGCTCTGCGCGGAGATCAGGTCCATCACGGCTTCCGCCTGGGTCAGATCCAGCTTGCCGTTGAGAAAGGCCCGCTCCGTGAACTCCCCGGGCCCGGCCTGCCGCGCACCGCACTCCAGCAAGCGCTCGACGACACGGCGTGTGACGAGACGCCCGCCGTGACAGGCGATCTCCACCACCGGCTCGCCCGTGAAGCTCCGCCGCTCCCGGAACACGGTCAACAAAACGTCATCGATAACCCTGCCCGCGGCATCGAGCACTTTAGCCCGGCTGGCCCGCCTTTCGACGGCAGCCCGGGCGGCACCGCCGCAGGCCCGATCCGCGATTTCCTCCGCACGCGGCCCGGACAGCCGGACCAGCGCCACGGCCGCCGTACCGCCTCCACTGGCGAGGGCGACGATCGTATCCGTGGTGACTTCCCCGCTCATCACTTGCCCCCGCTTGCCGCAGAGCCGTCCACGGCCTGACCGCCGATGCCGAGGAATTCCCAGCAGATGAAGCGCTTGATGGCGAGGCGCGGGCTCGCTTCCCGGGTCCACTCCAGTTCCAGGGTCACCGTCTTCGTGACCGGCCGGGCACCTTCCACCCCGCGCCAATTCAGAATCGACAGGGATCTCCCCAGTTCGGAGTCCACAGGCACCTCCACCCGCACGGAATCCGTCTTATGAGCGGGATCGACGAGACGGTAGGTCTTGGTCCCCTGCGAGGCGCGGCCCTTCTCCGGCACGTCCTCCACCGCGAAGAGCCGGAAGATGCCGCTGCGGCCGGGATCCGGCAATTCGGTGAAGGTCCGGAAGGTCCGGTGCTTCGTCTGCACGAAGGTTTCCCAGTCCACCTTCAAACCGTCGGGCTGGCGCTTGAAAAACACCTCCACCTTCACCGGCTCGGAAGAAAAGTTCGAGGCCTTCGCGAGCGAGGACAGCAGCAGGTCCGGCTCTCTCACGCCGAACTGGACTTCAAGCGGCGCCAGAGGACGGAAAAACTCCCGCATCTCGAATTGCGGCGGCTGGTCATAGACCATCCGGAAGATGCCGCGCTTGTGGTCTTCAGCGGGCAGAGTCTCGACGGAGAACCCGGAGACCGGCGTGTCGCTGTCATCGATCGCGCCTTCGCCGTAGAAGGCTGTCATCTGCGGCAGGAGTTCGCTGCCGCGAATGGAGAAAGCCGCTTTGCCCGCCGGGGTGTCCGCCGCCAGGAAGGACGAAAGCACCTGCCGTGCCTCTTCCTGCCAGCCGGTTTGCGAATACTCGGACTCCCGGATCTTCGCCTGCACGCCGGGATCGACGGGAGCCGCCTTGATGCCGCCTCCTCCCAATCGGCCGGAAAGATAAAACACCGCTGCCCCCCCGCCCAACATCAGGGCAAAGAGGACCAACAGGGGAACGAGGATGCTCCTGCGCTGCTTCTCCGGGGCCTCGCTCTTCTTCGGGCGGGGCGCAGGCTCGGGAGCCGGTGGAACGGCGGGGATCGCCACGGGAGCGGGTGCCGGGGCGGAACTGGCAGGAACGGGAGCGGGAGCCGCAGGGCGGATGTTATCCAGCGCCTCATCGGAAAGCCCTATGGAAATTTTGACCTGGGGCATCGGAGCCACGGTCGCCGCAGCCGGAGGCTCCGCGGGCTTGACTGCTATTTCCGGCTCGGCGGGCAAGGGCTCTGCCACGGGCTGCACTGCGGGCACCACCGGAGCGGGTTGCGCGGGAGAAGCTGCTTCCGGGGGCGTCACCGGCGCGACTGGCACGTCCACTGGGATCGCAGGCGGGGGAGCCGGCTGCGGGATCTCCGGCTCGGGCTCCCGGCGGGTCGGTGGTTCTGCAGAGACGGCTACCGGCATCTCCGCACGCGCAGGCGGCGGTGGTGCGGCTTGCCGGTAAGGCTCCCGGGCGGGTGGCTCCGCCGATGGAGAGGGCTCGACGCGGGAAGCTTCCACCGCGTCTGGCGGTGCTACCCGGGCCGCTTCACGGACCGGAGAGGGCTCCTCGCGCACGACAGGTGGTTCCGGAGGAACAACCTTCACCGGCCCGGGCACTTCCGCTTCCACCGGCACATGAGGCGGTCTCACGGGTTCCGCTTCCGGCGGTGGCGACGGAGCG
>CBIHMP010000214.1:0-7073 GCA_966211015.1 uncultured Luteolibacter sp.
ATCCCGGGTGAGCCGCCTGCTCGATCCGAAACACGGGCATCCGCGGACCTACCACGTGCAGGTGGAAGGGCTACCGGATGCTCCGGCCCTGCAGCGGCTGGCGGCGGGCGGGCTTGATTTGAAGGGGCACAAAACCCTCCCCTGCCGCGCCTCGGAGCTCGATCCCGCTCCCGATTTCCCGCCCCGGGACCCCCCGATCCGCTTCCGCAAGAACGTGCCGGACTGCTGGATCGAGATGACCCTGACGGAAGGGAAAAACCGTCAGGTCAGGCGCATGACCGCCGCGGTAGGTCACCCCACCCTGCGGCTCGTACGGGTGGCAATCGGAAACCTCACGCTCCACCCGCTTGCGCCGGGAGAGTGGCGCGAACTCGACCGCTCCGACCGCGCCCGGCTGGGCTGAAAATCCTTACGGGAGGAATTCCACGCGCAAGCGCAGCGGCTTCGCGACTTCCGGGATCTCCATCTCGAGCGGGATATGCACCGTCACCTCCGTGCAGCCGTCGTCGAGCTTGCGGCGGGAAATCTCCCCGGGTCCGGCCCACGGGCTACGCCCGTTCTTGCGGGCGATCTCCACCCTCGCACCCTCCTCGGTGACCATATCCACGACGTAGGACACATCCCGGGGGATCTCCGGCGGCAGCACGAAAACCATCACCGGCTCGGGCGGATCGCCCACGAATGCAAGGCTCGGGAGCTTGTCCCACGCGTCCGCATCGTTCATGGGTGCCAGATCGAAGGCGTAGGCCATCAGATTGGTGATGCCGTCGGTATCGAGGTCGGCATCGGGCGCGGCGAAGACTCCCACGAGGCCGTTCGCACTCGCCCAGTCGAAATAGTCCCCGTCACCCGCCGCCAGAGCGGAACCCGGGCCGCAAACGAACAGCCCGCAGGAGATGACGACGGCTTTCAAACGCATAAAGGCGGGAAAGATAACTTCTATGCTAATCCCGTCCAGTCCCGATTCCGGCACCGGACGACCCTCACGGTCAGGGATTTAACCTCGCCGAGCGCCGGAGGACTCGGCCGATTTCACGTCTCCCGCGTCTTCGGGCCGTAGTGCACTTGCTCCAGATACAATCCGTCCGGCGGGGCGCAGTGCGGCGATTTTCCCAAGGGCAGACCCGGCGGCTGATCGAGATAAACCGCCGCCTCGTCCAATCTCAGCCTGCCCTGGGCAGCCTGCACCGCGGTGCCCGTCAGCAGGCGCACCATCTTGTAGAGAAAGCCGTCCCCGGAATAGGTGAGGCACCAGCCCCACTCGATCGGCTCCAGCGAGACTTGGGAAATGGTGCGGACGTAGCTCGTCTCCTCCGTCTCGTACCCGCGCCGGGCGCCGAAGGCCTCGAAATCGTGCCGGCCCGCGAAGAGGTCCAGCACGTTTTGGAGCATGTAGGGATCGAGCTGCCGGGGCAGATGCCAAGCCCGCCCGTGGCGGAACGGCGACAGGACCGGCTCGGTGGAAATCTCGTAGCGGTAGGTCTTCCCGCTCGCCGAATAGCGCGCGTGGAAATCCCCGGGCACCTCTTCGCAGGACATCACGCGGATGGAGCCGGGCAGCTTGGAGTTGAGCGCGGGAACCCAGTTGAAGGGATTCATCGTGATCTCCGCCGGCGGATCGAAATGAGCCACCTGGGCAAGCGCGTGCACGCCGGCATCCGTCCGGCCGGAGCCGTGCAGGCGCACCGGCTTCTTTGCCGTCTCCGCAATCGCCTTCTCCACGAGGTCCTGCACCGTGTTCCCGCCCGTCTGGGATTGCCAACCGCCGATGCCACGGCCGTCATACGCGAGGATCAATTTCAGCCGCACCGCGCGAGCCTGCCTTGGAGAGACTCCGCGTCAACGCTGGTCGCAGCGGGACCAGCCCGGATGCGGCCGAGGTCGCGGTTCCTTGGAGCTTTTAACTTTCGGCAAGAAGCCCGCGCTCCAGCTATTCCTTCCGGGCGATCCACTTTCCATCGGCCAACTAGCCCCCCTTTCCTGCCGCTTGGAGAAGGAGCTTCTGGCAAAGCCCGAAGCTTGGCGGGAATCGAGAATTGAAGCGAACGAACGACCCCCGATTGGAATACAGTGGAGTACTTCGAAGGCCCTCAGGACCCGCGCCCTGAACCTCTTCCCTGATACCTATGAGACTCCATCATCTATTTTTCGCCCTCGCATTCGCATCCTCTGTAGCGGCCGAAGAAACTGCCGCCGGAAGACCGAATATCATTTATTTGCTCGCCGACGATCTGGGAGCCTATGACGTGGGCTGGCGGAGCGCCGGCATCAAGACCCCGAATCTGGACAAGCTCGCGCGGGGTGGTGCCACGCTGGATCAATATTACGTCCAGCCCGTCTGCTCGCCGACCCGCGCCGCCTTCCTCACGGGCCGCTATCCTTTCCGCTATGGATTCCAGACCGGCGTGGTCCGCCCATGGGCAAACTACGGGCTTTCCCTGGAGGAGAGATTGCTTCCGCAGGCGCTCAAGGAGGCGAACTACCAGACCGCCATTACCGGGAAGTGGCATCTCGGCCACTTCAAAGCGGACTACCTACCGACGAAGCGGGGATTCGACCAGCAGTATGGCCACTACAACGGAGCCTTGGACTACTTCACCCATGTCCGCGACGGAGGCTTCGATTGGCACCGCAACGACAAGGTTTCGCGCGACGAAGGCTACGCCACGACCCTGATCGGGAACGAAGCTGCCCGCGTCATCCGCCAGCGTGACAAGGCGAAGCCGCTTTTCCTCTACGTGCCCTTCAACGGCGTCCACTCCCCCCTCCAGGTCCCGGAGAGCTACCTCGCGAAGTATCCCGACCTGAAAGGGAATCGTAGGATCTATGCCGCGATGATCACCGCGCTGGACGATGCGGTGGGCGAGATCGTGGAAGCGGTTGAAAGCGAAAATATCGCGGGGAGCACGCTGATCGTTTTCTCAAGCGATAACGGCGGCACCAACCCCGGGAAGCTCTCCGACAACGGCCCGCTCCGGGG
The DNA here is from genome assembly GCA_966211015.1 of uncultured Luteolibacter sp. Taxonomy (GTDB): domain Bacteria; phylum Verrucomicrobiota; class Verrucomicrobiia; order Verrucomicrobiales; family Akkermansiaceae; genus Haloferula. Next base: position 2,981 of record CBIHMP010000214.1, read on the forward strand.
CGGAAAATACACGGTGTATGAAGGCGGCGTCCGCGTCGCTGCCTTCGCGACCTGGCCCGGCAAGATCAAGCCCGGATCGTCCATCCAGGCGCCGATCCACATTTGCGACTGGTATCCCACGCTCGTGAATCTGACCGGTGCGCCGAAGGAGCAAAAGCTAGCCGTGGATGGGATGGACATCCTCCCATTGCTCACCGGAGAAGGATCTGCTCCTGAGCGCGAGATCATCCTTAACGCCGCTCCCGATGAAGGAGCGATCCGCGCCGGAGATTGGAAGCTGGTGATTCACAAAAAAAGAGGGCCGGAACTCTATAACCTCGCGTCCGACCCATCGGAAAAAAAGGATCTCTCCGCGCAGGAGCCCGAGAAGGTGAAGCAGCTCAAGGCCCGCTACGATCACCATGCCGCCCTAGCGGTGCCACCGAAGGCCGGACCGGACCCTGCTGGCTTCAAATCACCGGCAATCTGGGGAGAATTTTGACATCCCGGTGTCCTCGCCTTTCCAGCCCTCGGAATCTTGGACGCTTTGGGCCGGCCCGCGGCTCACGAGCGGGAGCGCCGATTCCATGGTGCCTTGGCCAGGAGAAGGCCCATCCCGCACCAATCGGTTAGACCGGCAAACACCAGGCCCGCGCCTACAAACGCCGGAAGTCCGAAGAAGCCCCTGTGGACAAACCATCCCAGCAACACTCCGATCAGCACCAGGGTGCCTGCGGCAATTCGCACCTGCCTCTCCAGGGAGATGATCTTCCCTTCCCCCCGGATCACAGGTAGCTCCGATTCGATCCAAGCCTGGGTGCCGCCTTCCACAACCACCGTGTTTCCATAGCCCGCGGCAACAAATTGATCGGATGCCTTCTGCGCGCGCGCCCCGCTTCGGCAAAGGAGGAAAATGGGCTCGGCGGAAGGCAGCTCGCCGTCCCCGATAAGGCGCTTGGGCTCCAACTCTCCCAGCGGGTAATTCCTCGCCTGCGACACGTGCACCTCATCGAACTCAAGGGGAGTACGCACATCGATAAGCGCCGGAGATGGCGTCTCTTCGAGCAAACGCTTCAGATCGAAGACTGAGATGGTTCTCATCGGGTCATTCCACATCGGAATGGTAACCAAGGGCTTCACGGACGCGAAGCGGGTTGGATCCGGCGATGTGGAAGTCGAAGGTATGGGCGATCCGGACAATTGAAAGGCCTTGTTCTCCTTGGGCACCGGGAGGAAAAGCCCCGAAAGCCAACCACGGCTTCCACAACGACTCTACCGGCCGCCACCACAACGAACAGGCCGAGCTCGCATGGACCCGGATGACCGGGTTCTCCCGCAAGCACCTGGCGTGATCGGCGCTGCTTCCGCGCGGGGACCTCGGGCAAAGGAAGACCTTTCAAGTGGTCGGGGTGGCGGGATTCGAACCCACGGCCTCTTCGTCCCGAACGAAGTTTCCACAAGAATCTAATGATTGAGTTCAAGCAACTTCTGATCCCACAAAGCAGAACCCCTTGGCAGTTGCCAGTAAAGTTGCCAAAAATGCACCATGGCTCGTCCGAAAAAAGTCGTTCACTTCAAAGTCACCAAGTTCGCGAACTCGTCGTCGGGCACCTTTTCCCTGGCGGGTAACAGGAACAACGAAGGACGGCACCAGGATCCGCCGGAACTTCGCAAATCGGGCTGAAGCGCTTCAGGAGCAGGCAGACCTCGAAGTGGAGTTCTTAGGCGGTCAAGAGCACCGCAAGGCCCTGCGCACCTCTCTCAATGCCGATCAGCTTTTGGACGCGGAATCGGCGCTGCAACTGGTGGGGGGCATGAGCCTTTCGACACTTGCCTCCCACTACCTCGGTCTACGGGCAAGGTGCCGGGAGAAGGGGGCCGACTTGGATCAAGCGATCGCGTTTTTTGAAAGCCGCTATTGATCGGACCCGCGAATTGGAGCCAGGGGATGTGTTAGTCCGGGCGGCTTGATTCGGGGTTTAGGGTTTCCGGTGATGCTTGTCGATCCTGCGCTTGCCGGGACACGAATTCATCAGGGCTGAGGTAGCCGAGCCCGCCATGCGGGCGCACCCGGTTGTATTCTTCACGATAGTCGCCGATGACGATCCGCGCTTCGGTCATTGTGAAGAAATGCTCACGGTCGAGGCACTCGTCGCGGAAGCGCCCGTGGAAGCTCTCCACATACCCGTTCTGCCACGGGCTGCCTGGGTCGATGTAGAGCGTCCGGATCTTCTTCTCCGCCAGCCATGCCTGCACCTTGCGGGCGATGAATTCGGGGCCGTTGTCGCTGCGCAGGTATTCCGGAGCACCATGCTCCGCCACGGCGTTGCCGAGCCACTCCAGCACGTCCTCCGAGGTCAGGGCACGGTCGGCGTGCAGCACGTGGCACTCCCTCGTGTGTTCGTCGAGGATCGTCAGGATCCGCAACGCGCCGCCACGTTGGGTGGCGTCCGCGATGAAGTCCCAGGTCCAGACGTGCCCGCGGCGCTCCGCACGAGTCGGCAGCCCGGTGGAGTGGCCTCGTCTGATCCGCTTGCGCCTGGCAGGTGGCACCCGCAAGCCGCAGGCCCGTCTGATCCGTTGCACCAACCGCTTGCCGGCCCTCCAGCCTTCACGCCGCAGCAGCGCGGCGATCCGACGGTAGCCATAGCGGGGATGCAGGTGCGACAGCTCCTCCATCCTTTTGCCAAGCTTCGCTTCCAACGGCGTGGCCTCCCGCGGTCGATACCTGAGCGTCGAACGGCTCAGGCGCAGGAACCGGCACGCGGCCCGCCCCGAGCACAGCTTGTTTTCCATCACTTCCAAGGCAGCCCGGCGACGGTGCGCCGGGCTCACCACTTTTTTTCGCATACCGCTTCCAGCACCCGGTTCTTGAGCAGGGCTTCGGCCAGCATCTTCTTCAACTCGCCGTTCTCCCGTTCCAGCTCCTTGAGCCGCTTCGCCTCGTTGACATCCATCTGGCCGAACTGCTTCTTCCAGCGGTGGAACGTCACCTCCGACACGTTGTGCTCGCGGCACACGTCGGTGATCTTCTTCCCTCCGTCGGCCTGCCGCAGGATGCGGATCTTCTCTTCGGTCGTGTAGCGTTTTCCTTTCATGGTCGTGTTTGGTCCGTGGGCTGCGCCCCCGGACTAACACTCTCCCCGGCTCGAAAAAGCGAGGTCACGTCAAGGTGTAAAGCCCGAACCCAGCTGCCTACTCTCCCGGTTCCCCGATGGAGAGTCATACGGTCCAAATCCTCCTCAAGCGCCTCAAGGCGTTACGGGTGGAACGCGGACTAACCCAAGAGCAATTCGCAGAAGCCTCCGGGATTTCCTACAAGTATTATCAGGCGGTTGAGGCAGGGCGGAAACAGGACCTGCGGCTCTCTACTCTCGTACGCTTGGCATCGGCTCATGGAATGGAAGCATGGGAATTGTTGCGGCCGGACGGGGGCGGACGGAAGCCCGACAAGAGGTCCGGGAACGCACATTGACGAGCGGACGGCGTTCATGCTTCGCCAACTGTCAAGAAACGCGCGTCCTCCCTTTGAGAACAGCTGCTTTCCCGGTCCGGATTCCACTGCAATCACTGCATGCTACCGCCAATCGGCAGCAAAGCCGGTCAGCGCTCACTCAGAGCTACTGCATGACTCTTTCTCGACCACCTATTGGCGGGGGGCGGGAGAAGCCTGGTCATTCCGCCGCAGGGCGCGCGAATCCGCCGCCATGGTCCGAGGCAAGAAGATGGTTTCCGGCAGCCCGGTAGATGAGCGTCAGATTCTGGCTCGGATGTTGGAAGACCTGCACATCGGGATCGCCGGTGCGAGCCGAATACCACGCCGGCGGAGGCAGATCCTCCGCGAGCCAAGGTCGAGGGCTATCCGCCGCGGCGAGGCCGAAGGTCTCCTGAGCGCGCAGGTCGCGCAAAAGACGCGGACCCGGGTGGAGCTGGATGAACCAAGCCCAGCGGTTGACTCCGCTGTCGTCCGACCGCTCGTAACGTACGGCGTTCACGATTCGGTCGTCGCTCTGCGGGTGACGCCAGAAGGCGCGGCGAAACACTTCCTCGGGGGCCCAATCGTCCTGCAGGCGCTGACCTTCAGGCAAGGGAACGACGGGCGATATCGCCCGTC
>CBIHMP010000215.1:0-7017 GCA_966211015.1 uncultured Luteolibacter sp.
CCCAGACTGCCATGCCTCAAAACCGAGTACCAGTGCCTTTTGAGATAGCTTCTAGAGTGGCACGCCTTGCTTGTGAGGATGGCTCCCAGAGAGCTCAGACGAGCATCAGGGCGGGTTGCTCGATGAGCTTCTTCACCTCGGCCAGGAAGCTCGCAGCGATGGCCCCATCGACCACCCGGTGATCGCAGCTGACGCCCAGATTCATCCGGAGGCCGGGAACGATCTGGCTGTTTTTCACGACCGGCTTCTCGATGGCGGCTCCGACCGAGAGGATCAGGGCTTGGGGAGGATTGACGATGGCATCGAAGCTCTCGATGCCCCATGCGCCGAGGTTCGAGACGGTGATCGTTCCGCCGTCGAATTCGCTCGGCTTGAGCTTCTTCTCCTTTGCACGCGCGGCCATGTCCTTCACTTCCTTGGAGATCTGGAGCACGGACTTGGTCTCGGCTTGCTGGATCACCGGCGTGACGAGGCCGTCTTCCACGGCGATGGCGACCGCCAGGCCGACATGCTTGAAGCTCACGATGTGATCGCCGGCAAAGGAGGCATTGACCGCGGGAACGGCGACCGTCGCGTTGATGACGGCCTTCAGCACGAAGTCGTTGACCGAGTACTTGTTGCCATGGGTCTGCTCGGCTTGCGCATTGATTTGCTTGCGCAGCGCCATCAGGGGCGCGGCGTCCGCTTCGACGTGGAGGTAGAAGTGCGGAATGGTCTGCTTTGAAGTGAGCAGGCGGGAGGCGATGACCTTCCGCATGGAAGAAAGTTCGATCCGGCTGTCGCCCTCCTTTGCCGTTGGCAGAATCGCGGCGGCGGCGGGTACCGGGGTCGCCGCAGGGGCGGAAGCGGGAGTGCTGCCGCCGGTCGCGCGGGCTTTGACCGCCGCAACGAGTCCGGCTGCCGCCGATGCTTCCGTGGATTTCGTTCCCGCCGCGCCTTTCCCGGCGGCTTGCACGTCCGCGCGGACGATGCGACCGGCCGGGCCGCTGCCGCTGAGGGAAGAGAGATCGACACCGAGCTCGCCGGCGACCTTGCGGGCAAGGGGGGAGGCTTTGATGCGGGAACCGTCCGTGGCGGTCACAGGTGCGGACGCCGGTGCCGCTGCGGCGGCAGCAGTTGTTGTTTCCGGTTTTGCCGAGGGAGTCGCGGAAGCGGTGGCTGCTGCGGGTGCCGGTGCGGCACCCGCGCTGTCGCCGTCGAGCACGGCTAGAACCGCTCCGATGGCGGCCTTTTCACCCTCCTTGATCAGGATCTCGGTGAGCGTGCCCTCGTCGAAAGCCTCCATCTCCATGGTGGCCTTGTCGGTCTCGACTTCGGCAAGGATATCGCCGATCTCGATGGAGTCGCCGACCTGCTTGTGCCACTTGATGAGAGTGCCCTCGGTCATTGTGTCCGAGAGCTTCGGCATTTCGATTTGAATGGCCATGGATCTGTAGAAAAGGGAGTGAGGCGGGGCGAGATTGGGGAATCGGAGGGGCTTTTCCAGTCTTTTCCCGACCTTCAACCCTTGGTGACGCGGATCACTTTTCCCGCGGCAACCGAGAAATTCAGGCGGTCCGGCCGGTGATCCATCGTCACGGCCCGCGGGTTCCCGTCTTCCTCCACGATCCGCCAACGGATCTCCGCCTTATCCGCCCGTGCGCTGGCGTCGGCAAGGGTCATTCCCAAGTAGGAATTTACATCGGCCGGGTCTTCAGCGGCGGGAGCTGCTTCTTCGGCTGCGGGTGGGTCGGCAGGCGCGTCCGGCCGTTGTTGGCAGGAGGCTACCGCTGCTACAAGAACGACGGCTACGGTTTTCATCGGAAGCATCGTTGGAGCGGGAGGTCGGTGCCGCAAGGGGAAATGAAAACGGAGGCCTTGCGGGCCTCCGTCTCCGGTTCGGAAAAGGTAATGCGACGTCTTTTATTCCACCACAATCGGTTTCATCGTCGGGATGAGGCCGAGGTGCGGGCTGCCGCTGCCGCCCTGGACGGTCGCCATCTTGCGGGCGGCCTCGCTGCTGGAGCCGCAGCAACCTTCATCGAGGCAGTAAAAGCGGACACAATCCGGGCACTTGATGCGGACCCGCTTGGTCACCGTCTTGTAACGGGGAACCTTGGTCTCTTTCATCTCAGTGAGGCCGCTCTTCGCATCCACCACCACTTCCTCGCGCACGACGTCATAGCCGCAGAGTTTGCGCTGGTAGGTTTCCTCGGTGTAGCCGGCGCTGAAGCTCTTGATGCCGAACATCGAGCAGCATGAAGAGAGGCCCAGGGAAAGGGCGACGAGAGGCAGGATCAGGAGCAGGTTTTTCATAGCAGTTGTGGTTAGAAGAGGCAGCAGCAGGAGGTGGCCGCAAGGCACAGACCCGCGAGTCCGGCAAAGGCAAGAAGTTTGGTCATGATGCAAACATGCTAGAATCGGCCCGTGCGCTGGCAATGAAAAAGACGGGCCGGATCAGCCTAAAGTCAGGACTTTTTCAACGATTCGGCGTGGATTCGGGAGCTGCTCGTTCTCGACGTGCTGCGAGTAAATAGCAGGTGCATCCATTGTGGTTACACGCTTGATCGGCGCGTCGAGGTAGTCGAAGGCGTGCTCCTGGATAAGGTGGGACACCATGGCGGAGACCCCGCCGAAACCCTTCGACTCGTCAACAAGGACCACACGATTGGTCTTCATCACCGTTTTCAGGATGGCATCCTGATCGAGCGGGCGGATCGAGCGCAGGTCGAGAACGTCGGCATCGATGCCGTGCTCGGCCTGGAGCGTTTCCGCCGCGGCGAGAGCATGGATGACCGAGCGGCCGTGAGCGATGATCGACACATCTTTGCCCTCGCGCTTCAGGTCGGCCACGCCGAGCGGCACGACGAAGTCCCCGTCCGCCGGATCCGGGACCTCGCCGGTCATCCCGTAGAGGAGGGTATTCTCCATGACATAGACTGGGTCGTTGTCACGGATGGCCGCCTTGATCAGGCCCTTGGCATCGGCCGGGGTGGCCGGCGCGCAGACCTTCAGGCCCGGAAATGCGGCGAAGAGGCCCTCCGGAATGTGCGAATGGGTGGCACCCACGTTCGTGCCGCCGTTCGCGGGGCCGCGCATCACGATCGGACAATTGATCAGGCCGCCGGACATGTAGCGGACACAGGCGGCATTGTTGACGAGCTGGTCGAAGGCCACGGAGTGGAAGGACCAGAACATCAGTTCCATCACCGGCCGGACGCCGAGCATCGAAGCGCCGATGCCCATGCCGATGAAGCCGGCTTCCGAGATGGGGGTATCGACAATACGCTTGTCGCCCCACTTCTTCCACAGGCCTTCGGTCACCTTGTAGGCGCCATTGTACTGCGCGACTTCCTCGCCCATGATGACGACATTCGGGTCGCGGGCGAGTTCCTCGTCGAGGCCTTCACGGAGAGCTTCGCGGTAAGAGAGGGTGCGGGACATGGAGAATGATGAGTGCTGGAAAAAGAAAGTGATCTACTACAGATGTCGTAGTTCCACTCAGTCGTTGAAGAAGTGGCGGCCGAGCTTGGAGGCGGGGGTATCGTTGTCCGTTTCCCAATAGACATCGTTCATGATGTCCCCGATCGCCGGGGCGGGAGACTCTTCGGCGAATTTCACGGAGGCGACGGCTTCCGCGGCCTCCGCCTTGTCGATGGCGTCGAGTTGTTCTTCGGTGGCGACGCCTTCCTCGACGAGGCGTTTGCGCCAGAGGCGGATCGGGTCGAAGTTCGTCTTGTAGTTCTCGATCTCCTCCGGTGTCCGGTACTTCTTGGCGTTCGCGTCGGCGACGCTGTGGCCATAGTAGCGGTAGGTGGTGATCTCCAGGATGGAGGGCTTGTGCTCCTTGCGGGCCCGCTCCATGGCGATGTGGGTCTTGGCGCGGACCTCATAGAGATCGGAGCCATCGATCACATCCCAGTCCATGTCGTAGGCCTCCGCACGCTGGGCCAGGCAGCCGCGGTAGGCGGAGGAGCGCTTCTGGGAAGTGCCCATCGAGTAGCCATTGTTCTCGATGATATATACCACCGGGATTTCAAAGAGGGCGGCGATGTTCAGGGATTCGTGGAAAGCGCCCTGGTTCACGGCACCGTCTCCGAGATAGCAGAGGGCGGCGCCTTCGCGACCGAGATACTTGAGGCCGTAACCGAGACCCAGGCCGAGGGGGGTCTGGCCGCCCACGATGCCGTGGCCGCCCCAGTAGTTCTTGTCCGGCGCGAAGAAGTGCATCGAGCCGCCCTTGCCCTTCGAGCAGCCGGTGGCCTTGCCGAAGAGTTCGGCCATCAGCTCGTTCATGCCCATTCCTACCGTGAGGGCATGGCCGTGGCAGCGGTAGGCGGTAATATTGTGATCGTGCTCGCCACAGAGGGACAAGGTGCCGACGGCGACCGATTCCTGGCCGATGTAGAGGTGAAGGAAGCCTCCGATTTTACCGCCATTGTAGTACTTCAGAGCGGTTTGCTCGAAGCGGCGGATGCGGACCATCTTGCGGAAGAGCTCGATCTTTTGCTCGGCGGAGAGGGCCTTGTTGATCGGCGAGCCGGCGAAATCGAGGCGCGGGGTATCGGCGGTGGCGGTGGACATGGGCGGGGCGGAGATAGGGTCTGAAGCAGGTGCGGAGCAAGAACTTATCGGGTGTGCGCAAGCGCGGGAACGGGCTTCTTCGCAGGCAGCCATGAACGCCGGGCAAGCAGGAAGAGCGCCGTGAAGAGGAGATTGGCCGCCGCGAGATTCCGGAGGAAAATCCAAGTCGGCATCGGGTCCGCGGGCCGTCCGCTCCAGAGGGCCTGCCAAAGGCCTTCAAGGGATTTCGCATAGGTTGGATCGGCGATCCATGCCGCGGTGTTGGTCACCAGGTGGAAGAGAACTCCTGCCACGAGCCCTCCCGCCAGCATCAATGCAGGGGAGGGGACCTTGCGCAGCGGCAACGCGAGAGCGCCTGTGGCCAGCAGCGCCAGAAACGCCACCACCACTCCGCCCCAGGCTTCAAAGGGAGCATAGCCTTGCAAGGCACTTGCGATCGGGTTGCTGATCAGCCAAGCCGCCACCGGCAGAGCCCAAGCCTTGGTTCCACGCAGGAAAACGATGCTGCAGAGGAAGAGCGCGGGGAGCGGCTGGAAGTTCGGCAAATCGTGCGAGAAGGCGGCACCGAGTGCCCGGAAGCCGACCAGCAGGACGACCAGCACGAGGGCAGGAATCCAAGGGCGTTGCATGCCTTTCGATGCCTCAGGATCACCCGCGGGGCGAGTCGAAAATGCGCGTGCTTGCCATGGAGGCGCCGCCCCCTTTGCCGGGTGGTTCTGCGGAGGTGGTTTGGTGTTCCACGTGGAACGCGGTCCCGGCCTTGTGTCGGAGGCGGGGGCCGGGTAAGGTCCGCGCCCTTGCCCATGTTCCGCTATCCCAAGCGCTACGACGTCCTCGTTATCGGAGCCGGCCACGCCGGCGTGGAAGCCGCCCTCGCCGCCGCCCGGCTGGGCGCGCAGGTGGCTGTCCTCACCCAGAACCTCGATACCGTGGGCCAGATGTCCTGCAATCCAGCAATCGGGGGCTTGGGAAAGGGACACATGGTTCGGGAGATCGACGCGCTGGGCGGTGCAATGGCCCTCAACACCGACGCGACCGGTATCCAGTTCCGGATGTTGAATGCTTCCAAAGGGCCCTCGGTTCGCGCTCCCCGGGCCCAGTGCGACAAGAAGGCGTACCAATTCCGCATGAAGTGGGTGCTGGAGTCCACTCCCGGCATTGAGCTGCATCAGGGGAACGTGGCGGAGATTCTTGTGGAGGGTGATCAGGTGAGGGGGATCAGCACCTCGCTGGGTATGGTCATCGAGGCGTCTTCAGTCGTGCTATCTGCCGGAACCTTCATGCGCGGCCTGATGCACGTCGGGCTTAAGACCGAAAGGGGAGGGCGAATGGGGGACGCCACTTCGACAGTTTCCGACTCCCTGAAGAATCTGGGGTTCCACGTGGAACGTTTTAAGACCGGCACACCCTGCCGTCTGAACGGGCGCTCGCTGGATTTCTCCGTCTGCGAGCGGCAGGATGGGGACACCCCCGCTCCTCTATTTTCCTACCTGGCGGATACCTTGGAGCGGGGCGCGGATGACCTTTTCACGCTGAATCCGTGGGGTCATGACGGGTTCCACGTGGAACAAATGCCCTGCTGGGTGACCTACACGAACCCGGCCACCCACGACATCATCCGCGGGAATCTCGATCAATCCCCCATGTATTGCGGGGTGATCGAGGGGGTGGGGCCACGATATTGTCCCTCGATCGAGGACAAGGTGGTGCGCTTCGCCGAGAAGGAGCGGCATCAGGTCTTCCTGGAGCCCGAGGGGCGGCACACCCGGGAGTATTACGTCAATGGCGTCTCCACCTCTTTGCCTTACGAGGTCCAGCTCGCCTTCCTGCGGACGATTCCCGGCTTGGAGAAATGCGAGATCCTGCGCCCCGGCTATGCGGTGGAATACGACTACTGCCCGCCTACGCAGCTTCATCCCACCTTGGAGACGAAGCTGGTATCCGGCCTGTATTTCGCCGGTCAGATCAATGGAACCTCCGGCTACGAGGAAGCGGCGGGGCAGGGGCTTCTCGCCGGGGCAAACGCCGCTTTGAAGGTGGCCGGGAAACCGGACTTCGTCCTGCGTCGCGACCAAGCGTATTTGGGCGTGATGATCGACGATTTGGTGACGAAGGGCTGCACCGAACCCTACCGCATGTTCACCTCCCGGGCGGAGTTCCGCCTGCTGCTCCGCCAGGACAATTGCGATCTCCGCCTCACCCCTTTGGCTGCGGCCGCGGGACTCGCCAGCGGAGAACGGGTCCGCCGGGTCGCGGAAAAGAGCCAGCAGCTTGAGACCGCCTTCCACTGGGCCCGGCAGGTGGTTCACGAAGGCGTGAAGCTCGACCACTGGTTCCGCCGCGTGGAGAATACCTACGAAAAGCTCCCGGCGGAGCTCCTTGGGAAGTTCCACGTGGAACTTTGGCCCTTGATTGAGACCGAGCTGAAGTACGAGGGCCACCTCCAGCGGCAGC